>NZ_RQGQ01000004.1:331241-662482 GCF_004770265.1 Leptospira congkakensis | reverse complement strand
AATAGATTCTCATCTCTTTACCTATCGGCTAAATTGGGAAGAATGATGAACTGTCCTATCTGCGAAGCCCATAAAAATGAATCAGAAATTGTATTTCAAAACGAAAACTGGATCCTAAGAAAGGCAGACCAAAACCTAAATGGGTATTTGTACATGGAACACAAAGGGCATGTCGAATCTTGGTTTTCTCTCAATCTAAGTGAGTTTGAAAATTATGGACGAGCGTTTCACAAAGCGACTGAAATTTTAAAATCATTCCATCCAGAAAAAATGTACATTGCTGCGATTGCCGAGCGAGTTCCCCACTTACATGTACATTTGATCCCTAGGTATGAAAACCAAGAGAAAGGAATTGATCATATCGCAAAAGCCACAGGACCTGGTTTTCCAAAGCCAATGTAATTCATAAGATTCATAAAAAAAGGCTAGGTTTTTTTTAAATGGGTTCTAGTATTTTTTCTTGTGATTTTAGAAAGACATCCAACAGACCAAGTTCCAAGGTATGCGGCCAGTGATCTAACGGACTTACAAGAACGATTTTTTCTTTTACAAAGAGAAAGTGTTAACCAAAAGATTGCTCATATTTTTCTTATAGAAGGGTTTGCATCAACCGGCAAAGGGTCCATTTTACAATCGTTAACCATCAGGCTCGATCCAAGAAAGTTTAAGGTCTATTCACCTTATGTAGACCAGTCAGAGGAGAGGGGTTACCCCTTTCTTTGGAATTTTTGGCGAGTGGTTCCTCGTTATGGTGAGTTACTATTTTATCTAAATACTTATTACAGTCGATTAGCCTACCTTCGCTCTGAAAAAAAGATAAACCTCGCCGAATATGACCAAAGGTTACTTTCTATCCTAGGTACAGAAAGAATTCTTTCCAAAGACAAAGTCATCGTTCATAAATTCTTTTTGCATATATCCAAAAAAGATCAGAAGAAACGCCTAGAAGATTCTAAAAAGAAAAAGAAAGAATGGGAACTTTCCCATTTTGACAAAGACCAAGGGGAACATTACAACCGATACTTTGAAATTTTTGATTCTATTTTGAGTGCATCCCGTACCATCGACTCACCTTGGCAGATCATCTATAATTCCAAAAAAGAAGAAACAAAACTTTTGGTTTTTGAAGCCATCATCGAACGTTTAGAAAGAATTTTACAGTTTGATTCGCAAGCCGCCCTCCACTCGATTAACCATGGAACGGAGCTTATCCCATGAAATACTATCCATTACAATCTAGAATCCTTAATTTAAACCAACTGGATAAAAACCAGGTTTTACCACCTGACGAATACCAGGCGAAGATGAAGGTTCTGAAAAATAAAATTCGTGATCTAACATTTCTCGCCAAAGCCAAGGGAAGGTCCGTTCTGTTTGTTTTCGAAGGTTGGGATGCTGCTGGAAAAGGTGGAGCGATTCGCCGCCTAACACAAGAGATTGATCCAAGACTTTTTGAAGTTCATAATATTTCTGCCCCAAATTCGGAAGAAATCCAACACCATTACCTCTGGAGATTTTGGAACCGAATTCCACAGAGAGGACATATCGGAATTTTTGATCGCTCTCACTATGGTCGTGTCCTTGTGGAAAGAGTGGAAGGATTTGCCTCCGAATCCGAATGGTCGCGTGCTTACGAAGAAATTTTACTATTCGAAGAACAACTGGTTAGTTTTGGAACCATCATTGTTAAATTTTGGCTCCATATCGACTCCGATGAACAATTATTACGTTTTGAATCTAGGAAAAACGATCCTCTCAAACGTTGGAAACTCACTGAGGAAGATTGGCGGAATCGCGACAAATGGGCACTCTACGAAGAAGCAGCAAACCAAATGTTTGCCAAAACCGATGCCCCAAAAGCACCTTGGATTCTTGTTCCAGCCAATGATAAATACTTCGCCCGTGTGATGGTTTTAGAAACAGTTGTTAGAAGATTAGAAGAAGAATTGGACTAAAGAAATCGAAAACTTTAAAGTTTCTGCAATGGTCAATTCATCTTTTGTAATCATGATAACATAAAGCTAAATACGCAGCTGCCGATACCTGTTTTATAGAAAGATCATCTTGCTTTGGTGGATTGTTTTCCAATTCGATGGCCGTTAAGATACAAAGTTTTAGATTTTCTTTTGGATCCCCTTGGTTTTGCTTTGGATCACAATTCAGAGAGAATATGAATGAAATGAATAAAATAAACGATCGATTTTTCATAAAGTATCTTTTTAAGAGCTACATTTTATTAATATTTGGGCGAGTTCCGAACTAATACAAAAAATAAAAACTGATGTTCGTTTGGCGATGCAAATTTTCTTTATATCGGGAGCGGAAGGGGATATGGTTGTCGAGTGTAGTCGAGAGGATGTGATTTTACTGAACCAGATGGCATCGAGCGAGTGGGTAGTGAATAAAAAGTTAGTTGCTAGTTGTGGCAGTTGTTTTTATCTTTAGTATATCTTAAGTTATCCGATGAAAATATAATTTATAAATAAATGAAAAAACTGGTTTTGTTAATCATTCAAATATCACTTCTAATTCATTGTATCAACTTAGGAAATCTCAATGGTCAAAAGTGGGAAAATAAAAGTCTAAAACAGGCCACTGTTTCACTTCTGATTACAACCGAATATTTGGGAAATTATATTTCCGGATTACCTGTGAACAACATGTTTTTCCGTTATTCGGTAATTGATACCCAAAACAAAACCTTAAGTTTGAGTAACTATTGTGTGAATGTATATACTTTAGTCGGATTAGATCCAAATAAAATCATCACGGAATGGCAATCTTTAACTAAAAACCCGGCTAAATGTATCTTAAATGATCCTATGGATTTTAAATGTGTATCTTCAAGTATCATTTATGTGAATGAGTTTATTTTACCTGCATACATGGGTATAACAAACGCGAAAAATTTATGCATCAATGAAGCGAAAGGCACAATTTTGGTGTATTAGGAATGAAATCTATGAGTTTGAGATTTCACTTTTGCTTTTTTTTGGGATCAATTTCGTAAACGGTGATTTTCGAGAAGATTATTTGGAAACATTTTTGCAATTTCAAAGCGAATTATCTAGAGCACTGAATGATGAAACATAGAGTTTTTGGATAGGCACTCTGGAGGAAAATACATGTTATACAAAAATTTAGTCTTCCTATTGATCATATCTTGTTTTCTTTGCTGTCGAGCTAAAACAGACCAAGGCGATCCAAAGAGAAAACTAGCCTTATGTGGCTTAATTGCCGTGGACTCCGAATTGAATTCGGTGCCTATCACTTCTGATTCAGTGACTGTTACTCCTGCACAATATCTTGCCTTATGTCAGTATCTGTATAGATGAACATTAAAAGTTTCTTTTTAAATCGTTCGCGGATTTGAATAGGTTTTCGGTAAGTTGATGATAAAAAAAATACTATTACTAATTTTATGTTTTACTTATTTTTCTAGTGTTGCTGCTGACAAAAAAAGAAAGAAGAGAATCCTCGTCGTCCGACGGCCTGGATTATTGATTGTAAAGAAAGAAAGGAATGTGTAAAAAAATGTGTGGATATGAAGGTATTTCAAGGGCATTGGGGTGGTGACGAATATGAAAACACAATCCGAACCGAATGTATTAGGACTTGCCAACAAAATACAATTTGTAATCCATATGAGAAATAAATTTCGAATTCTATATACATTTTCTTTCCTATTGCTAATTTCTTGTAATTACAACTCGGGAATTTATGACAATCGCTTAATCACACTTAAAGATGCTGAAAAAGATCTTAGTATTTTATTTATTGCAAAACAACTAGAGTATTTTCCAGACACGACAATTGTAACTGAATTGAATCTTTCAAATGGCGTTGGATGCAAAAGGGATATATATTATGATAAAAGTGATTTTAGAAGATGCTTATCTAATTTGGCTCTAAATCCGTTTAGATCGAAAAATTCATTAGAATTGAGTGTTGAATTCCGCTACTACCTTGATTCCGTTTGTGATTTAAAAAAGATCATTATGTTTGAAAACTCATCATGGGGTGGGGAAATTAATCTTTGTGAATTTAGATGATGGGGAATGTTCTAAGTTTTATATTAAGAAAATTTTGATGGTATAGAAATGAATAAAAACAAAGCGAAATTGAAATTATTTTTACTGTTAGTTGCAATGGTTGGCTGCGGAAACAATAGTGAAGAAAAATGTAAAGATGATGCGAAAATTGCATTAAGAGATTCTTGTTTTCGTGGTTTGATCACTAATCCAATTATTGATACGGATAATTCAAGTTACGATTTAGTTATATTATCATGTATGCAACACACATATAAATTAACTCAATGTCGCAAAAAGAAGGGAAACGTTGATTTATACTCGATTGTAAATTAATGGAAATTGGATTTCCGTAAGATGAGACTTATAATCATAGTGCTTTTTTCGATTTTTAATTGTGCTTCATTCGGTAATTATTTTCAAAATCGAAAAGATGACCTTGCGGATATTCCTGTGATAGGAATTGAGGAAAATGTTTTCGGTGTATCGGCATGGGCTTGGTGCTTTGGGGGTGGTATGCAGTATGGAAAGAACGGGTTGGGTGTTGGTATCAGGAGCGGCGTAATTGGATATTATAAAACTGGGGGAAGGGGGAGCCGTATATATGTTTCTACCTATGAAAATTCTGATTTATCTCTCAACCAAGGAAATTCGTTTGTTGTATTGAATTCGAATTCGCATCTTCCAAAAGTTGATGAACCCAGAACTAAAAAAAAAGCGTTTTCTAAATTCAATACCAATATCATTTTTCCATTGGGAGCTACTCAATCTTCTACTGGAGAAATTATCGGAAAATGGTGTGATTCTCCGATATCAGTAGAGATGTCCTTCGGGATATATTATGGAATTCGGGTTGGTTTTAATTTTTCAGAAGCTTTTGATTTTTTGGTTGGAGTTACGACAATTGACATTCAAGAAGATGATATAAATAAATAATTCTATTCATCATATTCCAAAAACCATAAGATGAATGGATCGTTCGTTAAGTTGGATTTTATTTGCTTGTAGCTGAGCGTTTTTAGCCCCACGTAATATTATAGTCTTTGAATTCTATTTCAGAACAAAGTTTTTTTGAATAAATCCTCGATTCATTGATTTGTAAATCAAGTTAAAGTGTTTTCCCATTTTAGTAAAGAATGGTCACCTAATACTGAATTGGATTCGAATATGTAGTTTTTATTTTTCTGTTTGAGTAGGATATCTGACGTAATCGAGATTTCTTTGCTAAGTGTGAAATGAATTCAGATGTGCTAGTAAAACTGCATAAATTCTTCTACAAAAACCCAATCCCCCGCGAGAAGGATGCGTCGGGCTTGGTCTGACGAATGTCAGACGGGAGCGAACGCGCACCCCGGAGCATCCTGTTCCCGACAAACAAGAGAAAATTGGTCGCCAAACGGTAGATAAGCTGTAAGAAAAGTTTAATCTTCGGGACTCGCCCAAACAAACTTTAGTTTCCAGTATCTTACTGTTAAACCCAAAGAGAAATATTCTGAAATTATTTATAATCGCTTGGTTTGAATTCCATAGAAAAAATATAATTTCCCATTCGATCTCGATAGGAATATACAAGTGTCACTTCATTCTCACGAAAGAGTTTCATATCTGGACTTGATTTGATTGTATTTAGAATGACTGGATATAAATTTTTTTCTAAAATCTGAATGTCAATTTCGGAAGCAGAATAGGCAATGATGCTATAGTTGTATTGGAAACGTTTGTTTGAAAAAACCGCGACGTTATCCAGTCTAGTATCCTTGTCTATTGTTTGCGGGCAATTTCGATTGATATCATTGGCCGTCGATCGAAGTAAATCTTCAAAAGAGGAATTTTTATTCCAAAAATTCGCAAATAATAGTTTGAATCCGATCATAGAGATCACAAGGGAAATGGAAAAAATAACTGTTTGTTTTTTGGTAAATGGATGGTTCATTTCTTTCTCTCTAAATATATTTTCTAACCACAGTATTTGGTAGCCTACTCAAATCTAAAGTCTAAAAAACTTCTGCAAACTATTATTTCCCTATTTAATTTCCTTGACAACAGTTTCCATGGAAACTATATATTGATTATGCCCAAAAAACAAAATCTAGAACCAAGCCACCTGAAATCCCATCTGGGCTACCATTTACGGGTTGTCTCCAATGCTGTTTCGCATTCTTTTGCGGGGAAACTTGCTGCTTTGGATGTGACTGTGGCCGAATGGGTGATCCTTCGGGAAATGTATTCTTATGAAACCAACACTTCACCTAGTGTTGTGGCTGAAATCACAGGACTCAGTCGGGGAGCTGTATCCAAACTCATCGACAGACTACTCAACAAAGGACTTGTAAGTCGCGAAGAAGCAAGTGAAGATCGTCGTTACCAAGATATCAAATTAACCAATAAAGGAACAAAACTGGTTCCCAAACTCTCAGAGATCGCAGATGAAAACGATTTTATTTTTTTTTCCCATCTCTCGGAACAAGAGAAAGACCAACTCCGAAAGACTCTTATCAAACTAACGAAATTAAACAAACTAAACTTAAACCCAATTGAATGAGGATAACACAATGACCAACCTAACAACAAAACTAACTGAAGCACAAAAATTTGCGATGTCCATTCGTCCGAAAGTAGGCGGGTTCCCAATCTTAGCGGAAGTTCTAAGAGAAGCCGGCGTTCTTATGAATCGATGGTATCTTCCTTCTTGCCAAGCCATCTACATAATGAAAGAAGGCTCAGTTGTCCAACAAGGAAATCCACTTGTGTTAGGAGTCCATGAAATTCCGAAGTTTCACAGAGAAGATTTAATTAAGGCAATCCGGACTGACCAAGAAGGAAAAAGTACATTCCCTGAATTTTTAAAGGCAACTTGGGAAGCGGGTGTAGTAGGATACGATGCCGATTTTACTAATAGAAAAGTAATTTATTACGGCGTGAATGGTGAAAGTTATTTAGAAGAATATCCTGCGGTGACTGTCGAAAGATAATAATCATTATCATTTATAGGGTTTTTGTTTGATTTGAAAAGTGTACGTTCTGTCCTCGGAATGGATGAGCACTTGTGAATAAAAACCTAAATCCAAAGACCGAAACTTGGAACGAAAGATAGAGGCTTCTTCGTCAAAAATTTCCTTCCGGCAATCTGCGACCAAGGACTTCCATTTTTCTTTGGAAACAGAATGGTATAAAAATCCATTTGCATTTGGTGGAATGTTTCTACTTTCCCAAAAAATTTCTTCCTGGAAACACAAAACCCCTTGCCTTGTTTTGATACGAAATTCGGATTTCCAGTTAGGATTTGGAACTTGAAGTGGATTTTTTGTATTATTTTCTATAAATAAAAAATAACCTTGGAACTTTTCATCTTCCTCTCTGGATAAACTTAAATAAGTAGGATATCCGTCTACGATCTGTTTGTCGGATTGAGTTCTGTTTTGAAAACTTCCGGGATTTAAAGCTCGAAACCCAATGTAAAAAATCAAAACAACCAAAACCAAATCGATGAGGAGGACAATTTGCCTCCATCTTGTTTTTTTGTTTTTATCACCAATCTGTTTTAGGTAATCACGGAATTCTTCTGGTGAACGCGAGTGGTATCCTTTTCGCATCTAAAGTAACTCCAAAAGAGATTTGAGGATTTGGTGAGCAGAAGGGTATGGTTCTTCCAATTGTTTAGAATGGTCGAGTAATGATAAGGCTAACTGAACTGATTCTGGGATCGTTAAATCCAAACTTAAGTAACGTGCCAAAATTCCTGATAATAAATCTCCAGTTCCCATTGTGGCTAGTTTTGGATTGGGTGATTCCCAAACATAAGAAGAACCATCAGGACAAACGAGTAAACTCACAAAGGATTTGAGCAGCACATAAACATTGTTTTGTGGGCAGTATTCGATTAATGTATCGTAGGCGGCCTGTACAGAGTTATGAGTTTTTCCCGTCATTCGGTTTAGTTCTCCGACATGGGGTGTGAGTAGGATTTGATCTCCCTTCGGAAGGGAACTGCCTTTTGTTGGAATGGCACCTGCATCTAAAATCAAACGAAGTTCCTCGGGAACTTTCCATCCACCTAGATCGTTTGGGTATTGGGTAAGGCCTGGACCCACAACAATGGTCTTTGTTTTTTTTAAAAACGGATCTTCTAAAGTTTCTGCGAGAGAACTCGTTTTTGTCATTTTGGAAAGATCTTCTTTTAAAACAAAGGAACTGATTTTTAAAGATGGAGAGAATATTTTACTAATCCCTCCACCGAGTCTAGAGAAGGCCTGTTCCGAAAGGAGGATGGCTCCTTCCATTCCATCAGAACCTCCATAAAATAAAGCAGAACCGGCACTGTATTTATGGTCTTTGTTTTTTCTTTTAAGGATCTGGATGGCAGATTCCGGATCCGCTTCTAAATAATAACGATTGGAAAAGGTAACCTTACTTAGGTGGGTGCGGATGGGAAATCCGATTGATTCATAGTATCTAGGAATGATAGCATCTTTTTCATATATAAACCCTACGTTTTCCCATTTCCTTGTTCCCAGTTCTTCAATGGAATCGGCATAAACAAAGGTGTTTGGTTCTTCGGATTTTCCAATAGCGTAAGGATTCCAGCCACTGGGACTGTCGAGTGACAACCGGTAAAAAAAGACATCGGAATCATTGATGGTTTCTATCAGTTCTGTGAGTTCTTCCGAAAGTTCGTTTTGGAATCCTGTTCCTAGAAGGGCATCTACAAGTAAAACAGAGTCTTCTTTTGCCTCTTCCCATTCCTTATAAAAATCATCTAAGTTCCCAATGACACCCAGAGTTTTAGAAACCAAGGTTTCATAGAACTTCCCCGCCTCTGATTTGTTTGGTGAAGTGGCAAAACATCGAACAGAATATCCTTCTTGGAAAAGAGTGTGAGCGAGGGCATACCCATCTCCACCATTGCCTCCTGTTCCGCAAAGAATCCAAATGGATTCGGCTGTTTTCCATAAATCTTCATTGGCATGAAAAACAGAAAGGGCAGCCATTCCCATCAGAGTCCCTTCACTAAACCCTAATTCTTTTGTGGTAAGAGAATCAATTGCCTTAGATTCTTGGTTGGTGAATAAGGGTTTTTGTTTCATTTAGATCCAACGATACACTTCGAGGGCACCTGCACGAATTCGAACTGAATAAATATTATCGAAAGCATCTGTATAGGTTTCTCGCCATTGGCCACGGGGACTTGAAAAAGGAATCCTTTTGTTATTGATATGGTTTCCTTCTTTATCGTGGACTTGGAGCCTTGCTGCATTCCCACCGTCTTCCGTTTCCCAAATATAAAATTCACCGTTGTTACGAATGGAAAATAAAATCTCTGATGGGTCTTGGATTTCTTTTAAAAATTCAGAACTTTTGGAATCAAAAACAAAACGAAATATCCTTCTGAACTTAAACCGTTTGTCTTTTTTGGAATAATAACTAAACGATCCGAGAACATACTCACCTTCTGGATGTGGGAGGAGTTTGTCTAGAGTGATGTCATATTCTTTGGAATCGTTACTTGCAAATACATCAAGCCCTGATTCTTTTAAGTTCCCTTTGAGTTCTCCTTCTTCAAAATAAGAAAGTCGCATTTCTTCTGCAATGCGGTGGTAGACAAATAATTTTTCGCCTTCCCCGGGGAGGATGAATTCAATATAACGAAAGGGTTCTGAATTTTTTCCAGAAGCCCCTAACATAAATTTCACGACACCTTTTTGTGAAATTTGTACAAGGAATGATGGAAGAACTGTCGTTCCTTGAGTAGAAAAGGCACCACTATACGTTTTGTATAGGTTTTCTTGGCCTTGGGGAAGTTCCATTCCCTTAGATGAAATCCGATTTTGTACGATTAAGTCTCCATCTTCGTTCATGGCTACGATTCCAATCCCGCCAAATCGAAATGGATAATGAGGAATTCCTGAATTGGGTTTAAAATCAGGGTTTCCTAGTGTGGCATCAAGCCTTCCATTTCTGTCAAAAAGTTTGATTACGGCTTGTTTATTATCCGCCATTGCGCTAATATTGGAGGAGTTGGGGATGGTCAATGGAACGTTGGTGAGTACTTGGTTCACCACAACACCCTCAAAACTCTCATTTGTTTGTCCCAATGGGATGCGGAATAGGATTTCTTCTTTTAAGTTTTCCACTCGGAAACGAAGGCAGGATACGGAAAAGATGAGGGTGAGGAAAAGATAAAGGGTTCGCATGGTGCAACATCCATTCCCTAATTTTTTATTTACAGGACAACTCGCTTTTCCTAGCTTGACAGTAGACATGTTAAATTTTAGCATGAGCTGGGTCTCTTATACGGATTCCTTTTGGAATCTTTTGGAAATGGTTTGGTATATACCGAGGAAAACATCAGAGAACTTATTTTACGTGTTCTCGCTCCACCTCTAGCGCTTTTTTCGCTCCAAGTACAGAATCGGAAAAACCACGCCCTCATTGAGATTGAACTGGATCATCTCTCAGACAAAACTGGCTCCGCTAGTTTAGAAGACTGTGAGACTGTGTCTAGGAGACTCAAAGAGGAGCTGGATTTATGGGGAGAGGAATTTGATTTCACTCTCCAAGTCTCCTCCGCGGGAGCAGAACGTGTTTTGCGTCTGCCGGAGGATTTAAGTCGTTTCCAAGGACTTTTAGTAAAACTAGAAGTGCCGCTGGAAGCAGGGAAATGGGACAAACGATTGTATCGTTTGGGACCGGTTTCTGGGGATTCAGTTGAGCTTACGCTTTACGATCGTAAAACTCGACACAAAAAGAACCAAAAATCGGTATCTATGCCCATCGCAGAAATACGAAAGGGAAATTTGTATTTAGAAATTTAAGACTATGGCGACAAAACAAGCAACGAAAGAAACTGGGCTATTCGAAGCCATCCAACAATTCTGTCAGGATAAATCTCTTGATAGAGAACTCGTACTCGGTGTCATCCGAGACTCACTTCTCGCCGCCTATCGCAAAAAAGTCGGTTTGGAAGCGGAGACAGATGACCGTTGCCAAGTAGACTTCGGTTCCGACAATAAAAACGAAATCATCATCTCCGTCCTTCGTGACGTGGTAGAAGATAAAACAACAAACCCTCTAGAGGTTTCTCTAGAAGAGGCTATCAAATTGGATCCTTCTGCACAAGTGGGAACCCAAATGCGTGTGTTTGAAAAACCTCAAGACTTATCTCGGGTTCTTTCTAGCCAAGCCAAACAAATGGTTTTCCAACGTCTTCGTGATATGGAAAAAGAATTACTCTACCAAGAGTATAAATCCAAAGAAGGCGAACTCACACACGGTTATTTCCAACGTTGGAAAAAAGACATCATGTCCATCGACCTCGGTAAGGTAGAAGGGATCATGTTGAAAAAAGACCAGAACCCAGGCGAAAAATACCGCCAAGGGGATCGTCTCAAAGCAATCATTTCAAGGGTTGAACTTCGCCCTCGCGAACCAATGCCTGTCATCACACTCTCTCGTGCTTCTGGTGACTTTGTCAAAAAACTCTTCGAGATGGAAATTCCCGAAGTGTATGATGGCATCGTTGAAATCCGAGATGTAGCCCGCATTCCATCTTACAGAACTAAGGTGGTTGTTACCACTAGTAAGTCTGATGTAGATCCTGTGGGAGCTTGTGTGGGAATGAAAGGGGTTCGAATCCAAGCCATCGTTCGCGAACTTGGAAACGAAAGGATCGATATTGTCCTTCACTCAGATGAACCAAGTGTATTCATTGCCAATGCCATTTCTCCTGCTAAACCAGTGGAAGTGCATGTGGATAGAAAAAGAGGAGATGCTCTTGTCATCGTTCCAGATGAATCTCTTTCTCTTGCCATCGGAATCAACGGATCCAATGTAAAATTGGTATCTCAACTTTCCGGTTTCAAAATCGATATCAAAACTGTATCCCAATACAACCAAGAACTCGCTTCTCCAGAAGCTCGTGAAAAACTGGATCGGCTCTTCAATGCACAACAAGAAGCAATGGAAGAGTCAGATGACCAATATGGTGAAAGTGCAGACGAGGAAGAAGAGGATTCCGGATACACTCCGTTATCCGAAGTTCCTGGACTCACTCCAAGGATCGTTGGTCTTCTCGAAGCCGGCGGGATCAAAAACGTGGAAACCCTTCTCGAGTTCAGCCAAGAGGAACTTTCGAAAATTTCCGGAATCGGGAAAACAACAGCAGAACAAATTTTGCGTCTGCTTCGTGAATCTATCGAATGGGTAGAAGAGGGTTAAGTTTTAAGGCATACTATGGAAGAGCAAAAATCGATTAAAGAAACCCTCCAGCAGGGAGCCAGTGGTGACAAAACCAAGAAAAAACTTGTCATCAAGAAAAAAGCGGCACCTGCAGATGAGAAAAAAGAATCCGGTGCAAGTCCTCAAAGCGCAGAAGCGAAAACAACTTCTCCTGCTTCGGACAAAAAAAAGGATTTGAATGAACTCATTCGTGAGGAAGCCAAAAGACAGGGACTCGGTTCCGGTCCACAAGCTCCTTCCCAAGCATCACCAATTGTGTCTCGTCCGGATAGAAAACCAGAGCCACAACCAGAACGAGAGAGACCTCCGATGGATCGTAAACCCGAATCCATCCTTTCTGGTGATACTTCTTCTCCTAACTACCGTTCCGGTGGTGGTGGCCAAGGCGGCCAACAAGGAGGAGGAAACCAAGGTTATTTTAGAAAAGAAGATCGTAACCCGATTGTTTCGAGACCCACAACTCCTCGTCCTCCAAGACCAGAAGGTCAAGGTGGCGGATACCAAGGAAATCGCGGACCTGGACAAGGTGGTGGCGGATACCAAGGAAATCGCGGACCTGGACAAGGTGGCGGTGGATACCAAGGGAATCGCGGACCTGGACAAGGTGGTCCTGGTGGATACCAAGGGAATCGTGGTGCTAGACCGATTGGTCAAGGTGGTCCTGGAACTGGTCGACCAATGGGAGATTCTCCATTCGGTAATCCTGGTGGAATTCCTGGAGCGGGCGGACCTGGAGCAGGTGGACCCGGCGGAGCAAAAAAGAAAGTATTCGATAAAGAAAAGGGTGGTCGCGTAGAAAACGAGAACACCAAGTTTTTCAAACAATCTTTCCGCAAACAAAAAGCACAGGCTGCAGCTCTTGCTGCTGTTCCTAAAGAAATCTCCATTTTGGAAAATATCCAAGTGGGAGAGATTGCCAAAAAACTGAATTTAAAACCTGGTGAAGTCATCAGTAAACTCATGAAAATGGGTATGATGGTTACCATCAATAATGTGATCGATGCAGAAACAGCGTCCATCCTCGCAGACGATTACGGCTGTAAGGTGAAGATTGTTTCTCTTTACGATGAAACTGTCATCGAAGAAGAGAAGGATGCTCCGGAAGACTATATCACTCGTCCTCCAGTGGTTACCATTATGGGTCACGTTGACCATGGTAAAACAAAACTTCTTGATACCATTCGTTCTTCGCGAGTGGCAGAAGGGGAATCGGGTGGAATCACTCAGCACATTGGTGCCTACCAAGTAGAAACCAACCGTGGAAAAATTGCCTTCCTTGATACTCCTGGTCACGAAGCCTTTACTTCCATGAGAGCACGTGGTGCCTCGGTAACTGATATTGTTGTGCTTGTTGTTGCTGCAGACGATGGGGTGATGCCTCAAACGATCGAAGCCATCAACCACGCAAAAGAAGCAGAAGTACCGATCATTGTTGCTGTAAACAAAATTGATTTACCAGCAGCTAATCCGGAAAAGGTGAGACAAGAACTTTCCAACTACGGATTACAACCAGAAGAGTGGGGTGGAACTACCATCTTCTGTGAAATCTCTGCTAAAAATAATATTGGTATTGATAAACTTCTCGAGATGCTTCTCATCCAAGCAGAACTTCTGGATCACAAAGCCAATCCAAAACGTAAAGCAAAAGGAACCATTGTGGAAGCAAAACTCGATCCAGGTCGTGGTGCTGTGGCAACGGTTCTCATCCAAAACGGAACTCTTCGTGTCGGAGATGCTTTTGTTGCGGGAGTTCACGCTGGTCGTGTGCGAGCCATGTATGATGATCTTGGTCATTCCATCCGTGAAGCTGGTCCATCTTTCCCTGCCCTTGTGACAGGACTTGATGGAGTTCCAGATGCAGGAGCACCATTTGATGTGGTGATCGATGACAAAGAAGCACGTTCTATCTCTCATAGCCGTCAAGATTATGAAAGACTTGGCCAATCGAAAAATGCGGCCACTCGTGTCACTCTCGACAACATGAGTGAGATCATCAAACAAGGTGCTCTCAAAGAACTCAAAGTCATCATTAAAGCGGACGTTCGCGGATCTACAGAAGCGGTAAAAGAAGCATTAGAAAAACTCTCTACTGCCGATGTTCGCCTCAACGTAATCCATGCAGGAACGGGAGCCATTGTAGATTCCGATATCATTTTGGCATCGGCATCTAATGCAATTGTGATTGGTTTCCACACACGTGCGAACCCAAAAACAGTCTCTCTTGCAGAGAAAGAAAAAGTAGAAATCAAATACTATAGTATCATCTACGATGTGGTCAATGAAGTGAAAGCTTCCATGGAAGGAATGCTCGAACCTGAAAAAGTAGAAAACGTAATCGGTAAGGTAGAAATCCGAGACGTATTCAAAATTTCTAAAGTTGGTAACATTGCAGGTTGTATGGTGAAATCCGGTAAGGTCACTAAACAAGCTTATGTTCGAGTCATCTCGAGCGAGTCTGGTGAAATCACTTGGGAAGGTAAGATCAAAAACCTCAAACGTATGAAAGACGATGTGGCAGATGTTCTCACTGGATTCGAGTGCGGTATCTTACTCGATGGTTTTAACGACTTTGTTGTGGGTGATGAAATCGAAGCATATGAGATTCGCGAGATTGCTCGTAAACTGTAAGGCGGCTTAAATGAATCCCATTCGAATGAAAAAACTCGAATCGGAGATCATTCGCCAAATCTCCACTGCGATTTTGGAAGGCAAGGTAAAAGACCCCCGGGTCTTTTTACCAAGTTTCCATCGGATTGAGATCAGTGAAGACCTTCAATATGCAAAGGTTTATTTCACGGCTCTTTGTAATAACAATGAAAGAAAAAAACTCACACAAGGACTTGTTTCTTGTGCCGGTTTTCTTTCCTCTTTTGTGGGAAAAAATCTCCACCTTCATACCAATCCAAGATTTACATTTGTCTGGGACAATAACTACATCAAAAGTTTGGAAGTGAATCGTTTGATTGATGAATCCAAACCAAAAACTTTATTCGAAGAACTCCATCCAGAAGAATCCGAAACCGAAGAAGCAGAGGATGATGATTCCGATTCGGATCCAAAATCACCACCCTAAAGAGAAATGGATGGTTGTGATTAGAACGAAGAGTAATCAAATAAACGAAGGGAAATTTGCCTTCGAGTGATCTTTCACTGACTACAACTTGCTTTGATTAGGTGACACTATCCTATGTCTAAACCCTACCATTCTGGATTTTTATTTGTCTACAAACCACCAGGGATCACAAGTTCCGATTTGGTTCTAAAAACCAAACGGATCTTAGGTCAAAAGTCAGTGGGCCATACCGGAACTCTTGACCGGTTTGCGGAAGGCTTACTCATTTTGCCCTGTGGGGATTATACTGCTTTTTCCCAAGTATTTCTTGGAAAAGACAAGTCTTACTTTGCGGAAGTGGTTGTCGGATTCAAAACCGATTCTGGTGATCCTGATGGGCTAGTGGAAGTAGACGATAGGGAAAACTTCCTTCCCCGCTTTGTCTCCGAATTTCCAAGAGAACGATTGCTTGCGGAACTTACACAACTCACGACACTCACGTCCCAGAAAGCACCCAAAATTTCGGCTCTAAAAGTTGGTGGGAAACGCCAGTCGGATCTGGTTCGAGAGGGATTGGTCGTAGAGGAAAAGGAAAGACCCATTTCGATCTACAAAGTAGAAGATGTTTTGCAGACAGAACTTGGATTTTCGTTTCGGATCCATGTGAGTTCGGGAACGTACATTCGCAAAATCGTTTTAGATCTTTCTGAAAAATGGGGGATTCCACTTTCCCTTGGCAGGCTCGTGCGGGAATCCATTGGTGAATTCCATTTGGACGGAGTGAAAACCCTAGACCAAATTTCTCCGAAAGATTTACGAAATTGGAAAGAAGTTTTCCCACTTCCTGTCCGGATCGTGGACGCCCAAGAAAAAAAGGCAGTCATCCACGGGGGATACATTTGGGACAAACTCCCGACGCCTGTAGAAAACGGGTTTTATATCGTGGACGCGGACGAAACCACCATCCTTGCCTGGTGCGATTACGAAGGGAAACCGGAGCACATTCCCTACCGGTACAGAAAAGTATTTTTTGACCCTTCTGCAAAAATTATGTTTTCTAAATGAGTCCTTCTTAAAATCTGGACACTAGTATGATCACAAAAGAACAAAAACAGCAGATCATTGCTACATTCGGTAGCAAACCAAACGACACAGGTTCTGCAGAAGTACAAATCGCTCTTCTCGACTCTCGAATCAAAGACCTTACTGAGCATTTCAAAGCGAACAAGAAGGACTTTCACTCTCGCCGCGGTCTTATCGCAATGGTGAACCAGAGAAAGAGTTTGTTGGAATACCTTAAAAAGTCCAACGTAGAAAGTTATAAAAAGCTGATTGAAAAACTCGGCCTTAGGAAGTAATTCCTATGGCTACAGAGTTCACTGGTTCTTGGGGTAGAGACTCTATCACCATTGAGACCGGCAAGTGGGCAAAACAAGCGCACGGGTCGGTTGTATACAAAACCGGAAATTTGGTTCTTCTCGCCACAGTTTGTGCTGCTGACGAACCAAAAGAAGGACAAGATTTTTTCCCACTTACTTGCGAATACACAGAGAAAGCCTACTCGGTAGGTCGTTTTCCTGGTGGTTACTTCAAACGCGAAGCAAAACCAGCAGAACACGAAGTGTTACTTTCCAGAATTCTGGATCGTCCGATTCGCCCTATGTTCCCAGAAGGATACTTCTCTGAAGTACAACTTCTCGTTCAAGTTTTATCAGCAGACAAACAAGTATCTGTCCAAGGCCATGCGATTAACGCAGCTTCGGCGGCACTTTCCGTTTCTTCCATTCCTTTCGCTGGCCCTATCGCTGGTGCTCGTATCGGTCGTATCGGTGGAGAATTTGTTCTAAACCCTACAAACGAAGAAATTACAAAATCTGATTTAGATTTGGTAGTTGCGGGAACCAAAGATGCTATCGTCATGATCGAAGGGGAAGCAAATGAAATCTCCAAAGAAGATATGATGGCAGCCCTTCGTTTTGCACAGGAGCAATTGAAAGTTGCTGTGGCGATGCAAGAAGAATTAGCTAAGAAAAACGGAACCGTAAAAAAGGAAGTAGTTTTAAAAGCTCCTGACAAAGAACTTCACGCAAAAATCCGTGAGTTCGCGTTCGACCGTTTGACTGCTGCGAACAAAAATGCAGACAAAGCAAAACGTAATGATGACATCAAAGCCATTAACAAAGAAACAGTAGAACATTTTAAAACTCTACTGGCTCCAGAAGACAAATCAAAAGATATCAAACATTTCCTACATGAATTAGAATATGAAGTGGTCCGCGAACTTGTGCTCGGCGAAGGAATTCGTTTTGACGGTCGTAAAACCAATGAAATTCGTCAAATTTCTTGCGAAGTGGATGTTCTTCCTGGTCCTCATGGATCGGCAGTTTTCACTCGTGGACAAACCCAATCACTTGGTGTTGTGACTTTAGGAACTACTTCCGACAACCAAAGATACGAAACTTTGGAAGGTTCCAAAGAAAAGAACTTTATGTTGCACTACAATTTCCCTGCATTCTCTGTTGGGGAAGTGCGTCGTAACTCTGGCCCTGGAAGACGTGAAATTGGTCACGGAAACTTAGCGGAACGTGCGATCAAAAAAGTCCTTCCATCACAAACTGACTTTCCTTATGTGATTCGAATTGTATCTGAAATTTTAGAATCCAATGGATCTTCCTCTATGGCTTCCGTTTGTTCGGGAACCTTGGCTCTTATGGCCGGCGGAGTTCCGATTTCTGGTCCCGTTTCAGGAATTGCTATGGGTCTTTTCAGTGATGAAAAGGGTCGTTTTGCAGTTCTTTCTGACATTGCTGGAATCGAAGACCATTTTGGTGATATGGATTTCAAACTCGCAGGAACTAAAAAAGGGATCACTGCTTTCCAAATGGATCTAAAAGTCAACGGACTTGGTTTGGAAGTTTTACAAAAAGCCATTGAACAAGCAGAAGTGGGTCGTGACCACATCCTTGGCGAAATGAACAAATCCATTTCTTCCGTAAAAGGAAATTTGAGTAACAATGCGCCACGCATCACTCTCAAACAAATTCCAAAAGATCGAATTGGTGAACTCATTGGCCCTGGTGGTAAAATGATTCGTGCGATCATCGAACAATCTGGTTCTGAAATTTCCGTAGATGATACTGGTAAAGTAACCATTGCTTCTCCAAGTGAAGAAGCAAAAGACAAAGCCATTGCTATGATCGATGGAATTTTTGAAGAAATCGAAGTAGGAAAAATCTACGACGGTGTGATCAAACGAATTGCTGACTTTGGTGCCTTTGTTGAAATTCTTCCAGGAAAAGAGGGCCTTTGCCACATCTCTAAACTAGATGTGAAACGAGTGCAATCGGTTCGTGATATTGTTTCTGAAGGGGACAAAATCCAAGTGAAGGTGATTTCCGTTGATAAAATGGGAAAAATCGACCTTTCAAGAAAGGATGTTCTTTTAGACAACTAAACAGTCCCCAAACGACTGTTTGGGGGGAGTGAAACCAATGGCATCCGTCATCGAATGCAAACGAACCGTTTTACCCAATGGGTTAACGGTTCTCTTCCAACCTATGAAACACGCATCCTCTATGGGGGTGGGTGTTTTTTTGAAACAGGGCAGCCTTGCCGAAACTAATTCTGAACACGGATACTTTCACTTTTTAGAGCATATGCTCTTTAAAGATACGGTAACAAGAACTAGTAAAGAAATCGCTGAATCCATTGAACGTGTGGGTGGGATTTTAAATGGTTCTACTGGGCGAGAATACACTCAGTACTATGTAGTGGCAATCAAAGACCAAGCGGAACTTGCTTTTGATATTCTTTCCGATATGTTATTTCGTCCTCTTTTTCGTAAAGAAGACATCACAATTGAAAAGGGTGTCATTATGGAAGAGATGCGTTCTTATGAAGATGCCCCCGATGACTTTGTATACGACTATTATTTTCGTAATATCTTTGGTAAGTCACCTTACGGCCGTGATATTATTGGAACGAAAAAATCTGTCACTGGCGTAACGGAAAAATCCATCCGCACTTTTTTCGAAAAACATTATTTCCCAAAAAATATGGTGATTTCTGTTTCTGGAAATTTCACTTGGGAAAAAATTTTAGATCTAACCAACAAATACTTTTCCTTTGAAAATCCAAAGGGTAAAAATCCAACAGAACTCATCATTCCGGCACCTAAAAAAAGTTATTCGAAGCATTTGGAACGCCGTAAAATTGAACAGTTCCATATTATGCTTGGTGTGAATGGGAACAGGAGGGACTACCGAACGGTGACTGTGACCCAGCTCATCTCCACAATTCTTGGTGGGGGAATGGCTTCGCGGCTTTTTCAAAACATTCGAGAAAAAGAAGGACTGTGTTATAGCATTTATAGTTTCCCTTCCTATTACAAAACAACCGGGCTATTTTCTATCTCCTCTGCCACCTCCAAAGAAAAGGCAGCACGTTGTGTGGAACTCATCCTAAAAGAATTGGAAAGTATTTCTAAAAATGGTTTTTCTAAAACGGAACTAGCTGATGCAAAATCCAACCAAATGGGTTCAATTGCAATTGGATATGAACTTCCTGAAAACCGAATGAATAACATTGGCCTCCAAGAAATCTATTACGGTAAGTATTTTTCTTTGGAAGACAGAATGAAATCCATCAAATCAGTGACCTTGGATGAAATCAATGAAACCGCAAAACAGTTGTTTGATTTAAAGAAAGTCCATTTGTCTTGTGTGGGAGATATGTCAGAAAGTCAATTCTCCAAAATTCCCGTCCAGTTTGGTGTTTAAAGAGACCAATACAAACATTTGAAATTTATAGATGCTGAATTCCCATTTTGCAGAATCCAAATCATTGGATCGAACGATACCATAGCTGCATAGAATCTGTTTTTAAGGACTAAAATGAACCAACCGAATTTACACATTCAAATTTTAAGAGAGGGAGCCGTTCTTCCAGAATACAAAACTTCTGGTTCGGCGGGGATGGATTTGTCTGCTTGCCTCACTGAAAACCTCATCCTGCCGAATGGCAAAGTGGTATTTGTTCCCACAGGTCTTGCGATGGCCATTCCCGAAGGGTATGAAGGCCAAATTCGACCAAGAAGCGGATTTTCCACAAAGAATTCCATCATCATGCCAAATACCCCTGGTACTATTGACTCGGATTACCGGGGAGAGATTCTCATCCCACTTCTAAACTTAAGTGGGGTGGACTTTGTTTTGGAGCCGGGTACTCGGGTGGCTCAAATGGTGCTCCATTCAGTAGCTCAGCTTCCCGTTCAGGTGGTAACAGAACTTTCCGCCACAGAAAGGGGAGCTGGAGGATTTGGGAGCACTGGAAAATAAGACATAATTAGAAAAAAAGACACTTAGCTTTTTTTGAACTCTACCGATAGAAAGCTGTAGAGGTGCCTTTTTATGATGCGATCCCTTTGGACCGGTGCTACCGGGATGATTGCCCAACAATTCCATATTGATACGGTTGCCAATAACCTTGCGAACGTAAACACCACTGGTTTCAAAAAGAATCGTGTGGACTTTGAAGATTTAGTATACCAACACCAAGTGCTTGCGGGAACTCCAGCCACCTCTGTTTCCGAAATTCCTACCGGTGTGAATGTGGGTCATGGTGTGAAAGTCGCCGCCACACAGAAGTTATTCGAAATTGGTTCTTTTCAAGCCACGGGAAACAAATTAGACCTTGCCCTTACTGGCGAGATGGCATTTTTCAAAATCCAAATGCCAGATGGAACCTTTTCCTACTCAAGAGACGGATCCTATAAAATTGATTCCAACCAACAAGTGGTTACCTCTAACGGATACTTACTCGAACCACCCATCATCTTACCAGAGAATGCCATCCTCAATACTTTAATGGTTTCCGAAGAGGGAGAAGTGACGGTAAAAATCGGAAACGATATCCGTCCTACAACCATAGGTCAATTGGAACTTTACCGATTTGTGAACCCAGCCGGTCTTCAAGCCGTTGGTAAAAACTTGTTTCGAGAAACAGTCGCATCCGGTCCTGAAATTCCAGGGATGCCTTCACAAGAAGGATATGGAAGTGTTTTACAAGGTTTCTTAGAGATGAGTAACGTAAAGATCGTAGAAGAGATGGTGAATATGATTGTGGCACAAAGAGCCTACGAATCCAATTCCAAAACCATCCAAACATCGGATAACATGCTTTCAACGGCAATTGGTTTGAAACGTTAATGAAAGTTTGGTTCCTATTCCTTTTTAGTTTGGCTCTTTCCTTGCCTGCTTTGGCAAAGGAAAAAGATTTTCGGCTCTACCTAAAACCCAAAACCATTGTCGGTGCAGGGGAGATCCGTCTGTCTGAATTTACCAACTGGAAAGGAAATTGGAACCCAGTCATTTTTCAAAATTTACAATCACCCAAAGTTTTGACTCCCGAACAATTGGTAGATGTTTTGAATTCTCGTTACAAGTCAGAAATGACAGAAGCGGGAGAATCAGTTTCTTTTGAAGTCATGGGAAAAGAGGGAATTTTACTCCCTAAAACCACTCTCGTTTCTAAAAAAGATTTAGAACGGTCTCTTTGGCAAAATCTTAAAGAATCCGTGGAACAGGCAATTGGTGAAGATGGAGAATTGTTTCGACTCAGTTCTGAAAAAGAATCTCTACAAGTTATCTCTGGAACCAAACTCGTTTGGAGAAATACGGGCCGTACCCTTCATGGAGGAAAAAGACTTTTTCCTTTAGATTATTATTTTGAAGGAAAGATGGTTCATTCTGAATCGGTTCCCTTTCTCATTGAAGAAAAGAAAAAAGCCTATTTTACCAAAAGAGAAATTCCCGCAAAAACAGTATTAACTGAGGAAGATGTAGAAATCCGCTCTTTTTTCACAGCAGATCATAACCGTGAGTATGTGGAAGAAAGTCCTGTGGGAAAAACAGCTCTTGGCGTTCTCGCGAGTGATATGACCATTGAAAAAAAACAAGTCCGCACCCTTCACACAATTGAAAGGGGACAAGAAGTGCAACTTGTTTATACTACCGGAAATCTTTTATTAAAAATTAAAACAAGAGCACTGGCATCAGGGAATCGTGGAGATGAGATTTCTGTCCTCAACTTAGCTTCTCAAAAAATCATCAAAGCTAGAGTTCAAAACGAAGGGATCTGCCTTCTGGAAGAAATTTAAGGTTCATACAATGATGATGAAGAATCAAAATTCCATACAAAGTGATCGTTCCAGTTTCAACCTCGAAGAGTGTTTGCCTTTGGATTTGAATTCCTTTGGTGCGCCGGAAGATACAGCTAAAAATATTCCTACGTTTTTTCTCCCTTTTCTATTTGTATTTGCCGTATCTATTTTCTTTTCTAACTTTTCTCTTTTGTTTGCAGATTCTCTTTGGAAAGACAAAGATCCTTACTCTTATCCCAAAACCATCCAACCAGGAACTGTGGTAAAGGTTGTTTTGAAAAACGGACTTCGTGTGGAATATGAATCTGAATACAAAGCTACTTTTGATAATGATATCAAAACGGTTCCCGATAAAAAGTTAGTACCTGATCTTCCTGCTTATAACTCAAATTCCACGTATATGAGATCCAAGGTAGGAAAATCCAAATCACAAGGAAAAGTTGTGGGGGTGATGGCAGTCCTTGTCACAGGAATTGATCCTGGAACAGGAAACTTGGAACTGGAAGGGAGTAAGGTATTCAATTTATCGGAAGAAAGGATTAACCTTCGTTTGTCGGGGACTATTTCTCCAGAAGATTTGGACAAAAATCGTTTTATTTCGAGTGATCTGATTGCCAACCTAAGAGTGGAATACCAAGGAACTCTAAATCCTAAAGAACTCACAAATCCTAATATTCAAATGAAACGGATTACCAATCCCGATGGAACGGTAACCGAAAAAGCAGAACTTTCGGAACAAGAAAAACAAGAAATCATTTTAAAGAATATCAAACGACTCTTAGGTGAAAGTGAGTAAGTAACAATGCCTGTTTTGAATCAAAATGTATCTAACCTAGAGTTCTCAAAAAAAGATTTCCGCTTTTTAGGAAATCCCCTGTCAGCACTTGTTATTTTTCTTTTTGCGACTCTCCCTAGTTTTGCTGTAGAGACCAGACTAAAAGATTTGGTGCGAATTGATGCAGTTCGCGAAAATCAACTCACTGGATTTGGTCTTGTTGTGGGTCTGAATGGAACAGGAGATACAAAAAATCCACTCACCGAAGAAGCCTTACAGAATTATTTGGCTGGTCTTGGTGTGAATACCAAAAAGAACCTAAGAGATGCAAAAAATACTGCGTCTGTTCTCATCACTGCCAATGTTCCCGTAAACCTCAAAGAAGGGGATAAAATTGATGTGTTAGTTTCTTCCCTCGGTGACGCACGTTCTCTTGAAGGAGGAGTGCTATTACAATCCCCATTGAAAGCAGGGAATGGAGAAATCATTGCCGTTGCTTCCGGTGTACTCGCGTTTGGTGGAAAAGAGAAAAAACGAGGAGGGGCTGATAAAAAATCAGGATCCAATACGGCTCTTGTTCCTATGGGTGCGATTTTAGAAAGATCGGTTCCCAATGCCCCTGTGACTAAATCTGTCAAACTCACACTTCTCGAAAAAGATTATACTACGATGGGTGCGATTGTAGATGCCATCACTGCCGAACTGGCAGTGGTTCCAGAAGTAGTTTCTCCTACTGAAGTCCTTGTTCCCCTGCCTCTAAAAGCATCAGGCCAAAATCCCGCGAGCGAAATGGCTGCGGGAGAACCGAAACTCGATTTGGCTTTCCTTGCTAAGTTAGAAAACCTAACAGTGAATTCTTCACCTGTGGCTCGTGTGGTGATCAACGAAAGAACGGGAACCATAGTGATGGGAGCAGGTATCGCTATTGATGAAGTAGCCATTTCCCAACAAGGACTCACCATCCAAATTGCGAACCGAGACAAGTCGCGGTATTTTTTCCCCATCCAAGAAGAGGGAAAGGGTGAATCTGTTTTTGTTTTAAAAGAAACCACACAAGTTTCGGATGTGGTGGGTGCTCTGAACAAAGTCGGAGCTTCCACACGGGACATTATTTCCATTTTGGAGGCCTTAAAAAAACAAGGGGCCTTAAAAGCAGAACTTGTGATTCAGTAATTTGAAAATCTGCCGATAGGTTTAGTAGACATAATATGGACATTCACAAAATCCAAGACTATTCGAATCGCCTGAGTCGTTCCCAGGATGAATCCATCCTGAATCGGATGAAATCCTATTCGGATGAAACAAAAACTGCCAAAAAAGAAGGTATGTCCGACTTCCAGAACCTACTAGAAACTCATGAAGAAATTATGGGGAAAGTGAGTTCTTCATCCCTCCGAGTTCCACAAAACATTCGTGAGGAAATTAAAGAAGATCCTTATAGAAAAAAACTCTATGATGCATCCGTGGAATTTGAATCTGTTTTTGTGAAGATGATGTTAAAAGAAATGAAAAACACCATCCACAAAGAGAAAATGATCGATGGCGGATATGCCGAAGAAATTTTTGAAGATATGCTTTATGATGAGTATGCTAAAAATATTTCCCAAAACGAATCGATGGGACTTGCGGAAGAGATTTACAAACAAATGTCTGCCTCTCTTCCTCCAGTGAAAAAAAATCCTTATTTTTAGATTATAGCCTTTTGACAAAAGGTTATAAGTCATTACCTATAAAGATAAAAAATCTTCCGTTCTTAGTTTCTAAATCTAAACCAAATCCTTAAAAGAAATCTTTTTTAGTTCCTCTTTAAACTTTCCTTCCAACTGGCTTAAACTTTCATTCAGTTTTGTGGAAAGATTGGACGTTTCTTTGGGAGCTCCAATTTTAAAACTAGAAGTTTGTTCGTATAAAGCTACCAGATCAATTTGTTCTTTCAGTTTGACTGGTGTGATCCGTTTGTCTTCGGTTACTTCCACTAACTTTGCATTGATTAGTTTTTCTAAAATATCATTTAAATCCTTTTCTGGCATCACAAGAGTTTTTCGCAAAACTGAACTTTTGATGAGTTCTCCCTTTTTGGATTGGTAGTCATAGGTAAGTGCCAAAACTTGAATGGTTTTGTAGAATTCATAAGATAAGGTACTGTCTATATCTTCAAACGGATTTTTTGGGAGAATGTATCTGTCTGGAAATTGTAAGGTGGCAGTCACTTCTGCCCCATACAAAATGATGAGAGAGATGGAGTAAATGGCAAGTAGGGCAATAGGAATTGCTGCGAGAGCTTTATACACTAACATTGTTTTTTCGGTAAAGGAAGTTAGATAGATATTGATAAACCCCCAAAAGAAAATGATGAGAATGATTCCTGTGATGGCAGCTCCAATGGAGGACGCTTTGATCGGAACTTTTGTATTGGGGATGATATTAAATATCAACAAAAAGAAAAGCCAAAGGGCGAGGAGGGGAAGGAGGATTTGGAAAATAGAATAGAGAGAGAAAAAACGTTTTCCTCCTTGATATTTTTTCCAAATGGTTTGGCCTTTCGAATCTTCTTCTACTCGAATGATTTTATTGAATTCACCAACACCTACCAAACCTAACATACTTTCGTTTGTGGAATTGTTTTCTCCTTGGATTTCTACTTCCACAGTTTCTTCCGTAGGGGGAACCGCTCCCTCTACTTGGACTTCTGGTTCCTGGTTCGTTTTGGAAAGGAGGATCATATCTAAAATCATTCCTGCCTTACCTTTGTATGCAATCGACCAGTTTTCTCCCTCATCTTCGGAAAGTAAAATGTCGCCGAGTGATGTGAGAATGAATACATCATAATCTTGTTTTTTCGGAGAAGAAAAAATCCAAACACGTTCATAAGAATATTTTCTATGACTTAACTCTGTCCAAGTATAACCGCCATCTACGGTTTTGAAGATGGCACCACTATCTCCTACTAAAAATCCAACATTACGATTTAGGAAGGCAATGTCATTGAGAGGTTTTTGGGATATTTCTTGTGGGAAAAATGTAAACCCTCCATCACTAGTTTTCCAAAGTCTTCCTTCTCGATCTAAAATAAAACCATCCTTATCGGAAAAGAATCGAATCCGAATGGGAGTGATAGCAGGATCTGTGAAACGTTTGATCTCTTTTAAGGTTTTTCCAATTTCATAACGAAGGGTGCGAGTGTCTTTTGTGAGGATGAACAAAGTATCATAGTCGATGGCTCCAAAGTCAGATACAGCGATCCCTTTGAGAGAATGAAGGTTCCATGTATTACCTAAATTATTCGAATAAAGAAAGGTTCCTTCTTCAGAAATTGTGAATAGAGAGTTACCCACACTTCGAATGCGGAAAAAATTTTCTTTTGAGATATCAGGTTTTTTACAAGTCCCAGTTTCCACAGTATCAAAATCAATACAAAGCATGTTTTCAAAATCAATACTAGAATTAGGAATGAAGGATACTGATTTGTTAAGTTCTTTGATACTTCCAATATTTCCTTTTTCACCGGCTACCCACAATTCTCCATGTTTGGTGGAGACAATGGACTTAAGATGGGGAGGGCGAACGGAATCTGAAATTTTATCGGTGATATTTTTACCGACCACAAAGAGAAGAGGGCCAAAAGAAATCAGAAAAAAATAAAATACGAATTTGTTGATAAAGTTTCGATGAAGGTCAATCTTCCAAATGATATGAAATGCTTTTTCTAAAGATCGTAATACTGCCGTTGCGGAAAAAATAAAAACAACAAATCCTACAGCTCCAATTTGAGAAGCAGTAGAGATAATGTCGGTAAGAGTTTCGAGGTATGGAGAGATATCAAATTGGATATTGTTTCTGAGGAGATAGGAGTTAATCTCATCCACCATTTCTCCTTGTCTTGTTTGGATTCCGGAAGCCACGGTAATGAGAGCAAGGGCCACTGTTAGAGTGGGGATGAGTGTGACAATGGTTGTATATGCCAAACTTGATCCAATGATGAGGCAATCATCTTTCATAAACCGGTGGACAGATACGAGTAATACCCGAACACCTAAAATGAGTTTTCTTTTCCAACCTTTTTCTTCTGGAATCGTTGTGAGTCGGACAAGTAAAGGAGGTTTGGTGAGATCAGTCATTGGGTTACCTATTTTTTAAAAGCGTACAAAACGTAACTTGAAGTGATGGGAAATCCATTTCGTTTCCATTTGGATTTAAAATGGTAATACGAAATACGAAACCATTGGAAGTAGTCCTTCCAGTTTTGGAAGGAACCTCTTGATTTTTGTAGTTTTGCATATAAAGGAAAATCCACTCCGAAGTACGATACAAAATGACTAAATCCAAGGTTCGTCAATATTTTTTTTAGGATGGTGTCTGAGTAATAAAAGACATGGCCTGGCATATAGTAATGATAACGTGGGCCTTCGGTTTTGGCCTGCCATCCATCAAAATTGGCGGTTTGTAATAGAAGTAGGCCACCTGGTTTTAGAATCCGAACGAGTTCTTTAAAAAAAAGATTTGGATTTTCGATATGTTCGATCACTTCTATCATCGTGACCACGTTAAAGTGGTGGTCTGGAAATTTTGCTTCTATCAAATCACCGTTAAATGTAGGGACTCCTATTGTATTCGCATAACGAGAAGCATATTCCGAAATCTCTACACCTTGGACAAAAAACCCTTCCTCTTTGGCTGATTCTAAAAATCCTCCGAACGAAGATCCAATGTCTAAAAAGTTCCCCGTTTTAATGAATTTCTTAATATTTCGAATCCTTGCTTTCCAAACATATTGAAAGAATTTTTTATGATCCCTTTCATCAATGTAAGTATAGTCTGCTTTGCCTTGGTAGTAGTCTTTGGTATAAAGTTCTTTTTGATTGGGGCGAGGAAAGAGGGCTTGGAGTTTGCAGGATTTACATTCCACTATGGACAGGCCTTTATATTTTCCTGTGGTTAAATATAAGGGCCGCCAATCATTTGTTTGGTCAAGTGGGCATAATTCGGTCAGCGAAGGATTCGGATTCATTATTTTTCAGCAAGGAAAAACCAGTGACAAATTCGTTCTTCTAGTTTTCCAAGTGGAGTTCGTTCGGAATAACCAATTGATATTTTAGAAAAAATACTTAAAAAAGTTTGTAAATCTTCCAAGGAATAGGTTTCCGCATAACCACCGCTTAAGTCTTTTAAATTCATTTTGCCTTTCGAAAGACCTAAATGGGTGTCTCCATCGGCACGAATGGAACCCAAAAGATAACCATTCGTATCGAGTGATTCATATAAGGATGATAATAGTTTTTTGGCATCTTCTCTTTGGTTGTAATGAAACACTCCCCAACTTATGATGAGGCCAAATTCTTTTGGAGAAAAGGGAAGGTCGGAATCAGGAGTGTGTAAAAACCGAATGGAAGAAGATTCTCCGTTTAACAGATCAATGGTGGTTTTGGCAGTATCACAACCAGTAACCTTATATCCTTCGTTTTGGAGTAGGTAGGAGTGCCTACCCGATCCGCAACCAAAGTCTAGAGCGTTACGATTCTTTGGTTGGATTTTCGATAAAAGACGGATTAAATTTTCATCAGGAAAGGCCAATTTCGATTTTGGTCTTTCGTAGTGTTCATCCCAGACATTTTTCATGAATTGATTCTTTGGAAAATGGAATCTAACCAATCGTTTGTGTTTGTGGAAAGTTTTGTTGTGATTCCAAACACTTGGGTTCTTTTGTGATTTCCTTCTAATTTATCTAGTGTTTTGCCAGTTGGAATTAATTGTTTTTGGAAAAATACCGTTTCACCCATGTTTGCTTCCAAGGTAACGGGTTCCCCCATTTTTTTTTGGCGTTCAGAAGGTAGGGTAAATACTAATGCTGATTTGGTGATTCCATCTTTTGCTTTTTTTAAAAAACTAGGTCTTGTTTTTTCTCCAATGGTAACGGAAAGCAAATCATTGAAATACTGATACCCATAGTGTTCTGGGATGAGAACATCCGCTAAAAATTCACCGCCCACTTCTGGTGCCGATTCAATGAGTAGGCATTCTTTATTCTTTGTGATTTTAAATTCTGCTACAAAAGGACCTGTTTTTAGTTTTGTTGCGGTGACAACCGCTTGGCAGATCATTTTGATTTCCCCAGCCATGTGGATATGTTTTGAAGGTGCTACATGCGCGACTTCAATAAACCTTGGTTTGCCGGTAGTGATTTTGTCCGTGAGTGAAACTAAATAAAAACGTCTCGCTATGACAAAACCAAGGACTGTCACTTCATCCCCTGAAATCAAAGGTTCTAAAAGGAAACCTTCGCTTGTTTTCAAACGACTGAATTTTTTGAATTCTGCCTCAGATTCTAAAACAGTAATTCCCTTTTTCCCTGAACCTTCTTTTGGTTTGGCGATTGCCGGAAAGCTAAGTTCAAATTTTTTATCTTTTGTTTTGGATTGGAGAGAAACTGGAAGGGGGATTCCAAACTTTTGGACAGAGTTTTTAAATTTTTCTTTGTCCAAAAACAAATTGATTGTATCGCGAGGATTCCCGCGAAGTTTCATTTTCTCTGCCAAGTAAGAAACTGTATACACGGCTTTACCGTAGGATCTTGAACCCACTCCCATCAGTTTGAAGGGGAGGGGAACCCGACTCATGGCATGGAGAATTTTTCTATATTCATGAGTAGATTCTAATATACGAATATCGGATTCGACTAGGCCAGGAGCCTGGGGATCTGTGTCTACGGAGATGACTTTGAGTCCTCTGGCTTTGGCAGCCCGAATGAGGGGGATTTGGTTCTCTCCAGCACCTATGGAAAGGTAACTGCCGGTCAGTTGTTTCATCTACGACCCGCGAGAACCGCCTCTCCTTTGGACTCCAGTATTGCCGCCACCACTCGTTTGGTTTCTACCAAAAGTAGGTTTGGAAACAGCAGGGCTTCCTTTCTTTTTCGCGGCTTCATTTTGCGACTTGGTAAGTTCTTCCTGATTGACTAGGACAATTGCCTTTCCTTCGATTTCTTTTCCGTTGAGAGCAGAAATCGCTTTGGCTGCATCAGCATCCGCCATATCTGCCGTTCCATATCCCAAGGATACCTTGGTGATTTTGTCCCGTTTGATTTGGAGGTGTTCCACTTTTCCATGAGCAGAAAGAAGTTTTTCGAGGGCTTCTTCGGTAAGCGACTGGGGGAGGTTTCCAATGGATAACTTCATGTCCTTCATTTCTCTCGAATTTTCGAGAAAACTTCAACTCTTTTTTGACTATGTCGCATTTTCTCTTGGGGAATCGACAGATCTTGTCGAAAGAAATTATAGGTAGGAAAGTTATGTTACGAGGACTCTATACTGGTGCCAATGGGATGATTTCCCAACAAGTGAGAATGGACGTGGTCGCCAACAATTTGGCCAATGTGGATAAAACTGCATTTAAAAAAGATACCACGGTCTTCAAAACCTTTCCCGAAATGTTACTCCATCGTTATTCGGAAGATGGGATTGGAAAAACACCAATGGGTTCCTTTGATACTTCTCCCGTTGTCGGTAAACTGGGGTTTGGTGCCGAAGTGAACGAAGTTTACACTCGCTTCGAACAAGGTGCTGTGAAAAAAACGGATAATATTTTTGATTTGATGGTCCAAGACCAACCCGGTATGGAAAAACCTGCCTTTTTTTCTGTTCTCACCAATCGTGGGGAACGCCTCACTCGGAGTGGGAGTTTTGTTTTAGATAAAAATGGATTTGTTGTGACCCCGCAAGGATTTCCTCTTCTCGGCGAAAAAGGCCCCATCCAAGTGAACCAAGGAAATTTCCTTGTGAAAGAAAATGGGGAAATCTATATCAACGCCAAACTCGGAACCGCTCCCAAAGATGGAACCAATTTCAGCGAAAACAGATTCGAAGACCCAGTCCTACTCGATAAATTAAAAATCCGCACGGTCGAAAACCCGCGCCACCTAGACAAAGAAGGGGACTCGTTTTATTCCGACACTCCTGAATCCGGCGAACCCACTGCCTTTCCAGAACTTCTTGCCCCACAAGTGTTACAAGGTTATTTAGAAGCTTCGAATGTTTCTGTTGTGACGGAAATGGTAGACATGATTGAAGTAAACCGTGCATACGAAGCCAATTCTAAAACCATGCAAACCCAAGACAGTTTACTTGGTCGACTATTTGAGATAATGCGGTAAGATAAATTTCCGCATTATTTATTGGATTCGAACTATAGAGAAATCCTTTCAGCAGAGGTAGTTGTAAAAATTTAAATTACCTTTACAACTACCTTCCCTTTCGAATCTCCACTTTCTACATAAACCAAAGACTCATTGAATTTTTCAAAAGGGAAGACTTTGTCCACTACCGGACGAATTGTTCCTTTTTGCTTTATGTAAATTCCCTATATGTTAACGAATATTATTTAGCACTACGCAATTGTTTAAAGATAGCACCTTCAAACAATTTGTATGCATAATGTTGCATAGTAAGGATAAAGGAAGCGCTTGGCCCCACAGGAAAATTAAACTTTGGATCCTTCTCACCAATGACACCAACGACAGTTTTCACAACCGGTTCAGGGGTTGGCGAATTACTGAACGCATTTTTAGAGAAAGCCGCTGTTTGTTTGCGTAGTACATCATAATCTTCAATTTGTAAATCAGAACGAACCGCATTATTCCCAATATTGGTTTGGAAACTCATTGGTTCCACCATACTCACCTGAATGTTAAAATCTCTTAATTCAAAACGCAAAACCTTAAAGTAACCTTCCAGTGCATGTTTGGAAGCCGCATAGTAGGCAACGTTTGGTAGTCCAATGAGTCCCAAAAACGATCCAACGGTAATGATTTTTCCTGATCTTTGTTTTCTAAAGTAGGGTAACAACTGATTGGTGATTTTCACAGTCCCCCAAAAATTAGTTTCAAATTGTTGTTTCCCTAAATCAACCGAAGTCTCTTCTGCAAGACCTGCGACTAAATATCCTGCGTTATTGATTAAAACATCTAATTTTGGAATTTCATTAAATAATCGTTTTCCAAAGGATTCGATGGAGCTATCCGAGGTAATGTCTAATTCAATCATTTTAAAAGGGACTTGGGAAGAATGGTTTTTTGGATTTCGGCTTGTACCGACCACAGTATGACCGTCCTTATGCAATTTGTTAGCAATCAGAAGCCCGATTCCGGAAGAAGCGCCTGTAACGAGAATTGTCTGTTTCATATTTTATCCTTGCCTTGTATCATGTAAATTGAGATCCATATACTAATCACTTGCAATTCACAAGTATAATGGACGAAAACTACTTTTATTTTGCAAGTGAATTTTTTGGAAAATATGCCAACAAATCAAAAAAGATCAGATTGTCCCATTAGTTGTTCTCTTGATATCTGGGGGGATAAGTGGTCCCTTCTCATTATCAGAGATCTTATGAACCATAAAAAATGCACTTATGGTGATTTTTTGAAATCAGGAGAAGGCATTGCGACGAATATTCTGGCATCCAGGCTTCAGTTGCTCGAGGAAAATGATCTGATTGAAAAATTAGACCATCCTGAAAGCAAAGCAAAAGTTCTGTATCAGTTAACGAATAAAGGAATCGATTTACTTCCTATCTTAGTGGAAATTCACTTATGGGCTGAAAAGTATTTTGATATTCCTAAAGATCTAAAAGATAGAATGAAAGCAGTAAAAAAAGATAAAGAATCAGTTGTGCGCACTCTGATGAAAGACCTAAAAAAGGAACTGGCATCTAGTACAGAGAAGGAATAGATAAATGAAATCTTCCTTAATGAATCATCAGATTTCCTTTCTCGTGTGAATCCCCGAAAGACATTGTATTCAATTTATATTAAATTCTTCTTACTAGAGCTTCGATTCTATCCACTTTCGGGGCCCGGGCTGCTACGGGGTGCGCCTTCGCTCCCGTCTGACATTCGTCAGACCAAGCCCTCCACATCCCTTTCACGAAACCTAAGATAAGCTGAAATAAACCATCATCGTCTGTCATTAAATTTTAATATTATTAATCCCTACCATTTCTGTTTAATTATTGTTTCAGATTATAAAATCTTATCATTGATTAAAATGGTAAAAAAATAGCGACCGCTAGTGGTTTTTTCGATCATATTTTTATTCCATATAGTTTCAGAAATTGAATGAAACTATATGATTCTTAATACCAAGGGGGTAGTATGTATTTTCGGTTTCTTTGGTTAAGTTTATTATTTCTCAATATCGGTAGCTGTGATACAACTCATACGATTCAATTAACTTATCATCCTTATTTAGCCAAAAATCTCTGTCCACTTGCTATTTCGGGAGCTTTGGAAAATATAACATCAATTTCAATTGTATTGGATCGAACAAACGTTTTCGATGTTGAAGAAGAGTTACTAGATGAATTAAATGTTCACACTGATCCTGATTCAGAATATAGATTGCCTTTGCATATTGATCCTAAAAATGGTTTTTTCCATAAAATCCCATGCAGAAATCAGACAATTCAGATCCGGTATCGTAAAGATGAGATGGAAAAGGCATATTCGTTTTCTTTTGCAAAGGACAAAAAACAAAAATTTCGCGTCAAAAAAAAATCAAAATCAGGTGAATTGTATGTGGAAAACTAAGGCTATTTTTCTAATTCTATTTTTATTTTTTCTAGATTTTCATGTATTATCTGTCACTCAAGCAGATCCTGTTACCAGTTTGTTAAATATTGCAACCAGTCCTTTATTGCAAGGTAAAAGCGAATATATTTTTAAGGCAGTACCAGTTCCAGATCATCAAAATAATTATTTTATTGTAAATGTCTTGGGCGAAAAATCGGGAAATGAATCAAATAGTTATTCTTATTATTTTGTTTTTGGTAAAAATCGATTTTGGATGAGGATGCGTTATTGGGATTACCCTATCCGCAATTCTGTAATTCCATATTCTTCTATTCATAAATCTGTATATTATAAAGCTAGAGGAAATTTACATCGACAAAATTCCATAATTGAGTTTTGTAATAATTATTTTCCAATACCAAAAGGTGAATATATTTACGAATTTTCAATGTTTGATAATCGACGCGATTTTGAATTGCCTCATTATGATAATTTCTATGTTTATAGATTTTTTACTGTCGAAGCCAATCAATCTGTTTATATCGAAGTAGATATCAAAAACGATTCGTATAGCTCCAAAATCATAGAAACCCCCGATGACATTTTTTCTGATATGTGTAAATAATTTTTACTAATCCTCGCTAACTCCTTGTTCCCCCATCCACACGATACACTGATCCCGTTATAAAACTCGATTCTTCTGATGCTAGAAATCCAATCAGGTTTGCCACCTCCGCCGGTTTACCAAGCCTTCCCATCGGAATATTTTTTTCCATGGCCTCTTTTCCTCGTTCTCCTGCCACATCGAGGATTGCAGTTTCAGTCCAACCGGGGCAAACTGCATTGATCCGAACACCAAATCGTGCGACTTCTAAGGCACCTGTGGTTGTCAGTTCAATCACTCCCGCTTTGGCTACGCAATAAGGACCAAGCGAAGGAGAAGCACCAAGCCCTGCGATTGAGGCAACATTGATAATGGATCCGCCAATACGGTCACCAAGCATTAGTTTTGTGGCATATTTTTGGCACCAAAATACACTTGTTAAATCCATTAAAATTAAACGGTTCCAGACTTCGGTTGTCACCTTGTGCATAAATGTTGGTTTGTTTGCAATTCCGGCATTGTTTACCATAATATCCAAACGATTGTTCCTTGATTTGAATGTTTCGACAAGTGTAATGATTTCTTCCTCACAGGTGACATCACATTTGATAAATTCAGCTGACCCACCTAAATGTTCAATTTCCGCGACAACTTTGTTTCCTTCTGTTAGATTGATGTCAGATACAATGACATGAGCCCCTTTCCGCGCGAGTAGTAAGGATGTTTCTCTTCCGATTCCAAGAGCACCTCCTGTAATAATTGCATTTTTGTTTTTTAAAATTTGATCCATGACCAAGAGTAGCTATTGGATTTAAAACAACGCAAGCGAATTCCAGATCTTTTTTTCTTCGAGGATTTACATAAGTGATCTGATTGGTCTACTTGTTACGTGAAAAACTTAGTGAACTGATTGGGCTATTTATGAGAATATCTGTGTTTGTATATTATGATATATGAATATATTTGTTGCTTTGGTTCTTTTGGAAATTAACACACTAGATCCTATAGTGAATATTGCGACAATTATGTTCATTCAAAGAACAGATTCTCTTTTTTTTAGTGATAGTACTTAAAATAAAAAGTAGAAATTAGAATTCATCTAATTTGCGAGTATCCAAAGAATCCCTAAATGAATGATAGGATTTAGTTGGTGTAGGAACCACGCAAATGGGTATCGAATTTCTAAAACATTTTTTCATCATAGATGCTAGCCAATTGTATTTTGTAGAAGGGACTTATAACTATTGGTTGGTTTCCCTTTCTATTTTGATTTCGATCTTTGCTTCTTGGATTTCTTTATACATGCTCACTCGTTTTTCAAACGTTGAGAACAAGTATTCTCGTTTAGCAATTTTGTTTACCTCTAGTTTGTCGATGGGTGGGGCCGTTTGGTCAATGCACTTTATTGGAATGATGTCCTTTGAGTTATGCACAAAAGTTACTTACCATAAACTCATTACGATTCTTTCCATCCTTCCCAGTTTTATTGCTTCTTATTTTGCCTTACAAACATTAAGTAAAAAAAGAATCACAAGAAAGGAATTGATTTCTGTTGGAATCCTTGTTGGTGCCGGAATTGGTTTTATGCATTATATGGGTATGGCTGCCATGGAAATGCGGCCAAGGTTAATGTATGATCCTCTTTTATTTTTGGTGTCACTTGTTGTTGCTATTTCCTTTGCGATTTTATCCATTTTCATTCAATTTCGATTGAAGAACTCCAAGTTAAAGATAAGGAGTTTTTATCTCACTTTGTTTAGCGGTATTGTTATGGGTAGTGCCATCTCGGGGATGCATTACACTGGGATGGCAGCAGCACGTTTTGTGATCGAACAGAATCAAGTTTTAGATAAGTCCAATTCAGACCAATTGTTCATGGTGGCTTTGGTAGGTTTTGGAAGTATTTTTGTGATAGGTTCGGCAGTGGTCACAATTGCCTTTATTAGTTATAAAGATCTTTTTCAAAATCTTTTAAAAAGCGAATCCAGGTTACGTGCCATTATTGAAACAGCCGCTGATGCGATAGTGATGATTAATACCAAGGGAATTGTCCAAGAATTTAATATCACCGCAGAAAAGATGTTTGGTTGGAAAGCAAAAGAAATCATCGGTAAAAACGTTAATATTCTAATGCCTAATCCTTACCAAGGTGAACATGATCACTATCTTTCTAATTATCTAAGGACTGGTGAAGCTAAAATCATTGGAATCGGCAGAGAAACCATTGCTATTAGAAAAGATGGGACTACCTTTCCCATTCGGTTGGCAATTGGTCATACAAAACTGCCTCAAGATGATATCTTCGTTGGACTGATTAGTGATATTTCTGAAAGGATCATGATCGAAAATGCTCTCAAAGAAAATGAGGAACAATTAAAATCCTTCATTCAGAACATTCCTGGAGTGGTTTACAGGTGCCTCGTGGATGAAGACTGGACTTCTGTTTTTATGAGTGATGCAATTTCAACTTTATCAGGATATCCTGCGAAAGACTTTTTAAAACCAAATCGCAAACGTACTTTCACAGAAATCATTCACCCGGAAGACAGGGCTCACGTTGCTAACATCATTCAAAATGCGATTGATTTATCCGATACTTTTGTGCTGAACTATCGAATCATTCAGAAAACAGGGGATATTCGTTGGGTTTTAGAGTATGGTGGCCTTGTTTTAGATGAAAACAATAAAGTGAAATTTTTGGATGGAGTGATCTTAGACAATACAGATCGAAGGATGATCGAAGAAGCACTCATTGACTCCAAAGAAAAAGCGGAGATGGCAGCGATTACCAAAACAACCTTTTTGGCAAATATGAGTCATGAGATCAGAACTCCAATGAACGCTATCATTGGATTCACAGAAGTTTTATTATCTGGGGACTTAGTCGGAAATCAAAAAAATCATCTAGAGACTGTTAAAAACTCCGCCAAATCATTGTTAAGACTTTTAAATGATGTTTTAAATTCCGCAAAACTTGACCGTGGTGCCGTTGAGCTTGAAATTATAGATTTTTCTTTGATTTCACTTGTCGACCAAGTTTGTTCTGCCATGGGGATTGAATCCAAACGAAGAGGATTAGAGTTTAAGTATTTACTAGATGATAATTTAGAAGAGTATTATAAAGGTGATAGTCTTCGTATAAGACAAATTTTAACAAACCTGATTGGAAACGCGATTAAGTTTACCAAGGAAGGTTTTATTCATTTAAAGATCACAACCAAAAACGGTGAGGTGCTTTTCCATATCCAGGATACAGGGATAGGAATTGCCGCGGATCGAGTGGAAAAGATTTTTGATCCATTCACACAAGCCGATGTTTCCATGAGTCGAAAATTTGGTGGAACAGGTCTTGGTACCACAATTTCTAAACAATTAGTTGAGTTGATGAAAGGTAAAATTTGGGTAGAAAGTGAACTTGGGGTCGGTACAAATTTTTATGTATCTCTTCCATTAGAAAAAGGAAATCCCATTTTTGAAATAAATGAAAGAATCGATTTTGATTTGCCTAGTTTAGAAATATTAATCGTGGATGATGTCAAACAAAATGTTGAGCTTATTCAGTTGTTAATGACATCTAATGGTCATAAGGTGGAGATTGCCAAAAATGGAATCGAAGCATTGGAGATCTTTAAATCCAAACCATTCGATTTGGTTCTTATGGACATCCAAATGCCCGAGATGGATGGATTAGAAGCCACAAGACAGATTCGTATTTTTGAAAAACAAAATTCTGTTCGGACTCCAATCATTGCTCTATCGGCAAGTGTATTTGAAGAAGACAAACAATCTGCAAAAGATGCTGGAATGGATGGGTTTGTTTCGAAGCCAATCGACATTCATGATTTATTTTTTGAAATCAAAAAACTGTTGGTAGGGACTCGTGAAAATTCTGTCGCAAAGAAAACAGAGTCGGATGCAGACGAAATTTTTCAAATCGATCGAGGAAAGGTTTTGTTTGGATCTTTAGAGAAGTATGCACTGATGTTGGATGGCTTTTTTGCCGATTTCAAACAAGAAATTGAGGATAGTGTTCATCACTCGCAAAGTACATCCGAACAACAACAATTTTTACATAAAATAAAAGGTGTTTCTGCCAACTTAGGAATTCTTCCCATTTCTTCGGCCTCTCTCCAATTAGAAGGAAAACTATCGAATTCCCAACTGACAAAAACCGATTTTGAAAGTTTAAAGATGGTTTTTAAGAATTCTTATTTAGAGTTTCAAAAAACATTTGGATCAAAAATTTCTAAAAGCAAAACAGAAAGTTTTCCAGAAAAATCACTTTCCTTAGAAGACAAAAATCTTCTCCTAACATCTATTAAGGTTTTAACGGAATCTTTTTCACGCGGGTCTGTAGATCAAAATCAGGTGAAGATTTTGACTGAACTTTTAAGGGGAACGGAAAACTCCGCGATGATTTCTGATATTGAATCATCGATTTTACAATTTGATTTTGAAAATACGATTAAAAAGCTAAAAAATCTCGAAGATATCATTTCAGGAGATCCTGGTGGAAATTAACTCTAAACCTAAAATTTTAATTGTTGATGATGAACCGACTAATTTGCAGATCTTAAACGAAATTCTGCAGAATGATTATACTCTTTTATTTGCAAAAGATGGTTTGAAAGGAATCGAATTAGCAGAATCGCAAGAACCGGAACTAATTCTTTTGGATGTGATGATGCCTGAAATGACAGGGCATGAGGTTTGTAAGATCTTAAAGTCTAATGAGAAAACAAAATTCATTCCAGTCATCTTTGTAACAGCACTAACCGATGTGGGCGATGAGGAAAAAGGATTTCAGTTGGGAGCAGTTGATTACATCACAAAACCAGTAAGTCCTCCAATCGTAAAGGTTAGAATCAAAAACCATCTATCATTAGTGGATGTAAATGAAGTCAAAACCACTAGGTTACAAATTGTCCAACGATTGGGGATGGCATCCGAATACAAGGACAATGAAACAGGGATGCATGTGATTCGTATGAGTCATTATTCGCAAAGCCTTGCTTTGGCCTATGGGTATTCTTCTGAGGCAGCAGAAGAAATTCTCAATGCAGCTCCTATGCATGATGTGGGTAAAATTGGAATTCCAGATCATATCATTCAAAAACCTGGGAAACTAACTCCAGAGGAATGGGAGATTATGAAACGCCATCCTGAAATTGGAGCGGAAATCATCGGAGATCATAATTCAAGTCTCTTAAAATTGGCCAGATCAATCGCCATCACACATCATGAAAAATATGATGGAACAGGTTATCCTTATGGTTTGAAGGGAGATAAAATTCCACTGGAAGGACGTATCATTGCTATTGCTGACGTTTTTGATGCACTAACCACTGTTAGGCCTTACAAAAAAGCTTGGGAAGTTGATGCCGCTATTGAATTTTTAAAGAAAGAATCGGGAACTCATTTTGATCCAAATTTAGTTCAAAAATTCGTTTCCGTGTTACCTACAATTCTTGAAATCAAAAACCAATGGCCTGAGGAAACGTAAAAAAAATATTCACAAATTTGATTCTATAGAGATTTTTAGTTAAATTCTATGGACTATTATGATCATATCGAACTTGCTATAAGTTTTATGGAAAAACATTTAACGGAAAACATCCGTGTAGAGGATGTTTCTAAAAATGCTTTCCAATCTCGGTGGCATTTCCAGAGAATTTTTCGTTACGTTACTGGATATTCGGTTTATACTTATTTAAAAAAACGTAGGTTAACAGAAGCCGGCAATGATCTGATTCTTGGAAAAGAAAAAATCATTGATATTGCATTAAAATACCATTATGCAACCCCTGAATCTTTCCTTCGTGCATTTCGTACGGAATTTGGCATCAATCCTTCTGACTTTAGAAAAACTTCCGAACACCGAAATTTTCTCAAATTGGAGATCGAACCTTTAAGAGATAAAATTCGAATCGATGGATCCAGGATCAAAACTCAAATCATTACAAAAAATGAATTTGTTCTGATCGGAAAACCGCGGCGAACCACCATGCAGAAATGCCAGAACGAAATCGACATTCCTAAGTTTTGGGGAGATTTTTTTGGAGAGGGACTTATGAATTTTATCCCCAATCGTATTGGAAATTCTCTTATGGGTATTTATACAAACTGGGATTATGCGGAAAATTTTGATGTGATCATTGGAGCTCAAGTCAAAGACGATTCAAAGGTTCCCGATGGATTTGTGATCCACCGAATGAAACCAACGAAATATATGGTATTCACCGTTCCAGGAAATACAAACGAAGACATTCTGAATGGATGGAAATACATCTACGGAACTTGGATGCCGAATACGGGTTATGAGCGTGAGTTTAGTGATGATTTTGATGTCTTTGATGACCGTTTCCAATCAGAAACAAATCCAGAATCCGAAATTTATATTCCTATTAAATAGGGAATTGTATCTTTCTTTTTTAGATCCATTTTCCATAACTTCTCTTTTGGAATTTTAATCGCTTCGCGCGTCCTTTTGGGTTCTTAGTTTCAATCTGGCTCTCTAAAAAAGCACAAATTGTCAAGAGAGGGAAATCCATTTCTGCTAATATCTGAGTATGGAAAACAAAACCTCAGAGAAAATTCAATTAAACCCAATCACAGTCGTTGGAATCAAAACACGTACATCAAATGAAAAGGAAATGGCTGGGAATGGAAAGATTGCCGCGCTTTGGGAACAATTTTTAAAGGAAGAAATCCTTTCCCAGATTCCGAACAGAACAAGTCTCTCGGAGTGGATGGTGGTTTATACAGAATTTGAATCGGATGAAAATGGCGAATATACAATGTTTATTGGTGCTTCTGTAAACAAAGTAGAAAGTTTAAAACCACATTTATCTTCGATACAAATCCCAGGTTCTAGATATTTAAAAGTTCCCACAGAATGGGGCCATTTAACAACAATTGGTCTTGAAACTTGGAAAAAAATTTGGACAGAGGACGAATACAAGAAGAAAAGAACTTATATTGCTGATTTGGAAATTTATGGAACCAATGCTATGAATCCCATAAACTCCCAATTTGATATATATTTAGGAATTAAGTAAGTCCTTTCCTAAATATATACTTGTTCCTTCATAAGACTAATAAGCTTTGAATCCAGTTGGTGCTTGGCCAAGAGCATAGGCAGCACTGGCTTTCTTTTCATCTTTGATCAGTCTACTTTTTGCAATGAATCGCACCCACCACGGAATCCTTCGGATAGGGTTCCCTGTGGAATGTGCTAAAAGATAAGCTTTGGAACATTTTTCAATCAACTCACAATTATAAATGGCTTTGTCTCGAGTCACACTTGTGATCACAACATTATCTTCATCTAAAAATGCATTGGCACCACTTTGGACAACGGGGCTTTTTTCCACTGAACCATCGATCTGTTTGGGAAGATTCACCACAGGAGCACCTAACTGGCGGCACTGTTCATCAAAAACTAGCGGAAGAGGATGATCTAATGTTTTCAGTAAAGAACTCCAAGCCGGTTGAAAAGAAGCTATGGCACCAATATCTGGTCTTAAGGAATACAGACTTGCATGAAATCGAATTAGATTTAATGTCTCATCACTCATCAAATGAATGCGTAAAGAATTTGTGGGATTCTCAATTTTATACTCTGCAATTTCGACTTTTGATTTTTTCCCTTCTTCGCGGTGCATGAGAAGGAAACTTCCTTTTCCCGGAAGTCGGAAAGAAAGATCTGCTTTGTGGTCTTGTAATAAACCTTTTGTTTCGAGTCTATGCCATAAACTTTTCAGTTCTAATTCATCGGAAGATGTAATTTGTTTCAGATTTTTTTTGTGAACCGTGTTTGTCTTCATGATTTTTCCTTTTGTATCGGTTACAGGGCAGAAAGTAACTGTTGTTTCATGCCACTTGTCATATGAGATAAGTTTGTATTTTTTTCAATTCTCGTGCGTAGGAAACGAGCGGCTTCTTTTTCGATTAACTTAACACTTTCAATGGCTTGTTCTAAAGTATATGCCCCACAAACAAGTCCGTGATTTCTAAGTAAATAACCATTGGTTTCGGAATTGATTCGTTTTCGAAATGCATTCACTAAAAAGGAGGTTCCTGATGGTGCATAAGATACGGATCTTAAATAGGGACCAATATTTTTAATCCCCTCTGCAGATTTGATATCCATGTCCAAACCAAGAAGAGTGACAGCACTTGCTAGTGGTTGGTGAGTATGTAAACTCACTTCAATTTCGGGTCTTAATGTAAAAAACGATGCATGGATTCCACTTTCGGTTGTAGGTTGTTTGGTTCCTTCTACCATTTTTAGGCCTTTGATTTCTAAGATACAAAGGTCTTCTGGTTTCATTGTATAATAATCGGTGGCAGAGGGAGTGACTGCCATTAGTTTGGAATCGATTCTCACAGCTAAGTTTCCACCAACCCCAGCTAAAAATCCTAAATCAGCTAACTTAACACAGGCGGCAAGCATGGATTTCCTAACGGAATCTATTTTTGAATCTTTCATCTACTTTTCCTTCTGAAGGGAATGGAACAGCACCAAAACCCGACATTTGTCGATTATAAAATATTTCATTTTGGGCATTTGTCGAGTAATTTTCTGTAAAATGGTTAAATTTTGCTTGAAAACTGGAAAAAAGTCGGCATCTGTCGATGTTATGGGCAATCTCCGGCAAAACCAAACCCAAGGGAAGGAATCGAGGTTATCGATTTTGCCCGTGAAAACGGAGGAAGAAAAAACAATCGATCCAGACCGCAGAAAGGTTTTGCTCCATGCCTTACGCGAACTCCTTCGAATCGAAGAACCAGAAGCAGTTACTTTTGCAAAGGTTTGTGCGCGAGCAGAAATTCCAAGAGCCTCCGCTTATCATTTTTTTCCTAATATGGGAGCCATGTATCTTGGACTTCGTTTGGTTCATGCGGATCTTGTTTCTCTTCGTTTAGAAAAACTAAAGGCTTCAGACTTTGTTACTTGGCAAGACTATGTACGCCTTCTTGCAAAAGAAGCTGCTTCTGTTGTGCGAGAAGATAGGGCACTTCTGAGAGTTGTGTATGGGGTTCGCAGTGAAGAAACCAAACATATAGGAAAAACTTTGGATTCTACTATTGTAAATCTTGCCTTAGCACAAGTGGAAGAACAGTTTGTACTACCGAACCTATCGGAAATGGCAAGGAAGTTTGCCATCGCGGTTTCTCTCATTGATTCCGTTTTTCGTTACTCTTACCGCGAAGGAGGGGATATTTCGGACGAGATGGTGAATGAGGCAGGAAGGGCAGCCATCGCTTATTTAAGATGTTACCTCCCTGAATATTTGAATCGTAGGTGAAATTACTTTCCTAATTTCCTTTTATTTGTTTTCCTTCCTTAAAAAAATAATCGACAAATGTCGGTTTTTGTCGGACTACTTCTTACATCCTAAGTCGGTGCTAGTTGTTCTTTCTCTTTTGTTTTTTAGAAAGAAGTTTTCTAGAGTCTTCGGATTTTGATAAAGGAGAATCCGATGTTCGAAATAAACCTTAGCCTTGTAATCCGGAAAACCAAAAAAATTTTAGCTGAGTTTGTTTCTTTTGTTTTGGGGGCACCGGAAAAATTTGTCATGCGGCATAGGATTCTAAATGGAACCTTACTTGCCGGCATCATTGCAATGGGAGTGGGACTTAGTTCTGAATTTTTTCGGGAGGGTTTTGAAATTGTCGGACTCATTGCACTTTGGATAGCATTTGGATTTGCAACTATCTTTTATTATCTTGCTCGGTTCAAACACCAATTTAAAATCCTTATCCTTCCTACCTTTATCATCAGTTCCCTCACTTCGTTTTTGCAAATTCAATACAGTGGTGGAATTGTCAGTGCCAATGTGATGTTACTTGCACCTATCCTTGTTTTGAATATGCTCATCTTGGGAAAAAAATTTGATTGGTTAGCCATTGTATTTTTTGTCTCTGCACTTTTTGGAGTGAATTACCTCCAAACCCAACACCCTGAATTGTTTTATGATTATTCATCTGAAAAAGCAAGGAGTGAAGATTTTCTCATCACAGGCATCTCCATTTTATTTTTATTAGGACTTATGTTACGCACGCTCAACCGCTCTTATGAAGATGCCATTGGAGAAGTGAGTCGTTTGAAATACCAACAAGATGGAGATTATTATCTCACTTCACTTCTGACTCGTCCTCTTTCTGGAATTCGCATTCGTTCGAAAACAGTGGAGTTCCAATCCTATATCAAACAGAAAAAAGCATTCCAATTCAAAAATAGAGAGTATGAACTGGGAGGCGATATCTGTGTTGCCGATCAAATTGTCCTTCGGGGTAGAAGTTATTGTGTATTTGCTAATGGGGATGCCATGGGTAAATCCATGCAAGGAGCAGGTGGGGTTCTAGTTTTTGGAACTGCCTTTCGAGCTTTAGTCGAACGAACCCATAGAGAAGGAATATTATCAGGATACTATCCTGAACGATGGTTGCATACGGCTCTGAGTGATCTTAACGATGTCTTCGAAGGATTTGATGGATCGATGTCCATGTCGCTCCTTCTTGGTTTGGTGGATGAAGAAAATGGATTTTTATATTATATCAACGCTGAACATCCATTTCCCATTCGATACCGAGAGGGGAAGGCAAGTTTTTTATCCGAAGAAGCTACCAATTTCAAACTAGGGATGAAAAAAGACAAAGCTAGGATTGAAACTTGTTGGATTCGTCCTGGTGATACGATTGTGATTGGTTCTGATGGGCGAGATGATCTCAGCATAGGGATTGATGCCGAAGCAAATCGCGTGATCAATATGGATCATACTTCTATTTTGTCACAAGTAGAAGCAAGCGCGGGTGAGATTGACATTTTAGGGGAACGCCTTCAAAAAGTGGGGGAGCTTACGGATGATCTTTCCTTACTCAGCATTCGATTTCGTCCTAAGCCCCAATGGGATACAAATAGTCGTGAAAAGGGTTTGGAGGAACCAATCCGTCTCTTAAAAAAAAATAATGATACAGAAGCCCTCACTTTACTGACAAATTATGCTGATATTTATTCATCTGACCCGGCAGTATGGAAGTTATTACACAGAGTGTATCGTAAATTGGAGAAACCGGCAGAAGCAGGCCAGGCCGCAGAGAATTTTTCCAATCATCATCCATCTGGACTCCAAATGATCCTTGATGGAGCCATTCAGTATGCGAAAGCAAGTCTGATCGAGGAAGCAATTGATATGGCAGAACGAATTTATAGTCGAAAACCAGAAGTGATCCCCGTAATCAGGATTCTTTCGCGCCTTTATAAAAAGTCAAAACAACCTGACAAAGCAGAAGAATACCAAAAAGAAATCCTTCGATTGCAAAATGGATCGGCAAAGCCCCAAGGAGATGTTTGAATTCGTATCTTTTGGGTTAGGTGAATTTTCCCTATTCAACTTTATGGGTGATGTTAGGAAGTTTTGGTATCAAACTCAGAAAAATAGAATCATTTTTAAATAAATTAGTTTTGTTCTATTGCTTATCATAAAAATGAATTTACTTTTAATAATCCTCGCCTTGTTATCGTACCAAGAAGGAAGATTTGATACTATCTTCATAAGGTTACATGTATGGAAGAAAACGAAACAATAGAAATACCACAGATTCAAGAAGAACCTGCTCCGGAAGTAGCAGTAGTGGTTAAAAAAGCAGCTCCTAAGAAGAAAAAAGCCGCAAAAAAGAAAGCAGCGAAGAAAAAAGCAGCTCCTAAAAAGAAAAAGGCAGCAAAGAAGAAGAAAGCTGCTAAAAAGAAGAAAGTGGCTAAGAAAAAAGCCAAAAAAGTTCTCACTAAAAAGAGACCGGCGAAAAAGAAAACTGCTAAGAAAAAAGCAGCGAAGAAGAAAGCCGCAAGAAAGAAAAAAAGACGTTAATTACGTATGGGGTAATAGATTGGTTCCGTTCGGAATTTCCTTTCCGAATTAAGATTGATTCTATTATCCCACTCTATAGGAATTCCATCCTAAGTTCCTCATTTCTAATCCATCTAAAGTTGTTCGCCTGTGGCAATGACAAACCTTGATCTTAAGTTAAGGCATTGTTTTTGTAGGGATGATTCCCTTGTCTTTTAACCATTTTTGTTGGTTCCTTTTGCCGATCCATAAGAGGGCAGGTGACAGTTTTCCCATAAGCCAAGGAAAAACAGCTACCAACCTAGAGAGAAGCCCATCCGAGTAAGGAACATAGATTTCTAATCTCCCTTTTTTGATTCCTTTCATGACAGCATGTGCCACTTCGTCTGGTGTTTGGACTTGATTCACCCAATTGAGTGCGGTACCACCGTTTAACGCTTCATGTAAGAGCATGGGAGTATCAACTGCTGCCGGATAAATGCCCGACACTTTAATTTTCGTATCTTTTAGCTCTTCATAAAGTGCGGTTAAAAATCCCCTCAGGCCAAATTTACCGGCGGAGTAAAGAGAAGAATCTGCCAATGCAATGATTCCTCCAATCGAAACGATGGATACAATGGCACCTTCATTTCGTTTCAACATCAGCGGAAGGATTCCATGTGTAATATGAATGGGGCTGAGTAAATTGATCCATATCTGTCTTTGGATGTCGTTTATGGATTGGCTCGTAAAAGGACCTTCTTTGGTATATCCTGCATTGTTAATTAAAACACTGATTTCTGGATAATCTTCCTGAATGGAGTGGATTAGATTTTGGATTTCTTCTGGGTTCGTTTGGTCGCAGACAAAAAAACGTGGATTCCCATTTAGTTTTTCTTTTACCTGAGACATTTTTTCTAAACTGATGTCGGAGAGAAGTAGTTGGTATCCTTCCTTTTCCAATCGGAGGGCAATTGCTTCTGCAATGGCACCACCTCCACCGGTAATCAATGCAATTTTTTTCTTTGGATGGGCATTGTCTTTTTTCATTAGGAAATTCCAGAGGAAGTAGTTTGATCGTGGGATCCAGAAGGGACCATTGATGATTTTAGAAAGTTAAATTGCCCTGGTTTCAAATCGAACCATCCCATTTTCCTTTGAATTTTGGATCTATAGTTTTTATAAGCTACTTGATTGACATAAACGGAATGGCGCCCTGTATTCAAGTATTGGATTTTACCATTTAATAATGGTCTATCAGTTTTGATGAGATTGGCAAAACGCAGATATGATGAGTTTTTTTTCCGTTTTGCTTCTATATAGGATGCAATTAAATTTGCCATTTCATCAAACATCTTGTAGGCACCGCCATCGGTTTCCATATAACCTAGGGCATACAAATTTTCGAAATTCCGATTAAACAAAGTTAAATAAAGATCGGGTCTTCCATTTTTCCATTCAAAGTATTTCCTATCCATATAGGGAATGGACCAGTTATATCCGGTTGCAAGAATGATGAGGTCTATTTTTTCCTTAGACCCGTCTTTAAAAACGACTGAATCACCCTCAAGTTTTTCGATATCCGGTTTTGCAATGACATCTCCGTGTCTTAAATTATGGATTAACTGGTCGTTGATGATCGGATGAGTTTCAAAGATTTTATGATCTGGTGCCGGTAATCCAAGTTTTGTTAAGTCACCGACAAGAAATTTTAATAACTTACCAAATATCAACTGTGAAACCCAATTGGGGATCCAATGAGCACCATCTCCAAAAACGTCTGCAGGCTGTCCCAGTATATGTTTTGGTATGAAATGGTAACCTCGTCTAACGCTAATAAATGCTTGTTCGGCATTGGCTCCTGCGTCACAAGCAATATCACATCCAGAGTTACCTGCGCCTACAATGAGCACTCGTTTCCCATGAAAAAGATTCGGAGATTTATAATTTACGCTATGTAGTATTTGTCCTGTAAAACTATTTTCACCTTCCATTTTTGGTTGGTTCGGTGACCAAGTGATTCCGCTGGCACAAACAATTCCGCCAAACAAATACTTTTGATTAGCGTTTGTTTCAACAATCCAACTTCCGTCTTTTTCTTTGATTTCTTTTATCGATGTGTTAAATTGAATCCATGGATAGAGATTGTAGGTTTTCGCAAAATCTCTGTGGTATTTTAAAATTTGTCGATTGGATGGATAGTCCGGATATTCTTCAGGCATCGGAAAATCAAAATAGCTAGATAAATACTTTGAAGAAATAAAGTGAGCACTTTCATACATGGGAGAACCTGGATTACTGATATCCCAAATTCCTCCCACATCGCTGTGCTTTTCAAAAACTTGAAAGGGGATTCCTTTTGCTAGCAGGGATCTAGCCATTGTTAAGCCAGCAGGCCCGGCACCGACAATACAAATTGTATCTGATTTGTCGATGATTCCAGTAGAATCAGATTGGTTGTTTTTTACGAGGTCCATAGTCCTTACCACCCTTAATATGATCAATGATCACATTAAGGCGATCATTGATCATAAATTAGAATCAGTCAAGGTCAAATTGAGTCTTTTGGGAAAAAAAGAAGTGCAAATTATCATAAGGAAATTCTCCTTTTCTTATGAGTCTTGAGTTCAAAATCCCTGTCCAAACTAGAAGTCGTGAACGAGTCGAACTCATTTTAAAAACTGCCAGGGAATTAATCGGTGAAAAAGGAATAGATGCTGTGAGTATGCGTGAGATTGCTCAAACGGCAGGGATTCAAATTGGATCTTTATACCAATACTTCCCAGGAAAAAGTGCCTTATTGTTAACCATTATGAATCAATATTACAATTCATTGTATGAGGAAACAAAAAGAATTTTAGAGCCAGTGCGAACCATCGTTGAATTGGAAGTTGCGGCTGAAATTGCATTCAAACAATTTATTTCTATATTTCAAAAAGACCCGGCCCTTGCCAATCTTTGGGCAGGTGCCAGAGCCATTCCCGAATTAGTATCAGAAGACAATCGTGATACCTATAGAAATGCGGATTTAATCATAAAAACAACTTTGCGTTGCCTACCTATCTTAAAGGAATCAGAAGTCAGACCTTTTGCATTGTATTTCAGTCACACCCTTGGTATGGTCATTCGATTTGTTCGTGAAATTGACTTGGATCATGGAAAAGCGGTTATGAAAGAAACTTTAGAGATTCTAAAGTTAAGGCTAAGGGAATTTGAAAAATTAGCAAAACAAAAATCCAAACAAAAGAAGAAGGGTAGTTGAAAACAAACAGTCGTTTGGATATTAAGTAGGATGATATTACTGTTCGGACACCCGATTTTGAATGAGTAAAAGTATTGCTACCGGTGCTGTCATGGAAATGTCAGCAGATATTGCGAAAGGTGTATATGAAAATCCTAAAATCGTTATCGAAATCATTTGTAGAAATCAAATTATATCTTTTGGTATTTCTTTGCTTGTTTTTTGTTTTCTGGATCTAACTCAATCGCTTCTGGATGGAAAACAATATTCCAGTACCGAAGAATATAAGCCACAACACCTGCACTGAGTACAAAAAGTAAAACATAAGCCGAGATACCTGGGTGGAGTAAAAAAGAATAAGGAGCACCAAACTGTAAAAAGTATGGCAATGACATATACCAAATCACAGAGACGGCAACAATTCCCACTCCAAATTTTCCCCACCAGTTAGGTCGACCTTGTAATCCTCTTTTTAAATACAGATACCCACCAAGCCATACTCCGAGGATCTCTCTGATAAAATAAACAATGAGGATCCAACTTGGAAAATCAAAATGAATGGTGACAACAAAGAGTCCACCAAGTGTCACTAGTTTGTCGCAAACTGGATCTAAGTATCTTCCGAGAGTTGTTTCTTGGTGGAGGAGGCGAGCAAAGAGTCCGTCTAGATAATCACTGAAAACTGCTGCAAGTGCATAGAATATGGAAGCAAATAATTCTTTTACGTTCGCCGGATCATGTGCATAAGTATAAGTGCTTTGGAAGAAAAAAGGTAATAACAATACCCTTGATATAGAAAGGAAATTGGAAAGGGTAAGGATTCGATCCTGGAAAAGGTCTTTGGCTTTTTTTTCTTCGATTTGCATAGAACCAATACCAGATTCTAAAAATTCTAACGAAAGGCAAGAAAACAAATGAAAACTGTGTTGACTCTCGAAGTCGATTCTATAGTTTGGTCTTTATTCCGATGGAGTTGTAGCTCAGTTGGTTAGAGTGCCTGCCTGTCACGCAGGATGTCGCGGGTTCGAGCCCCGTCAACTCCGCCATCGGTTTTTCCCCTCATTCAATATACTCTTCTTTTTCTTTCTTGAACAGAATCTGATTTTCTTCTTCTAATACTCTAGCTACCTGCACAATCTTACTTCTTGCTTCGTTTATCTCTCGTAAGGTGACTCGCGGTTTCATATCCAGAGCATCCAAAATATCTTCTGATCTATTTTGGCTCATATTGTTTAGGAATTTTTTTCGAATCTCATCTCCTGCACCACGGATGGCAAGAGAGATAGAAGTGTCATCCGCGAGCCTGTTGATTAAGATTCGCATTTCTTTGTTATCAAGAGAAAGAATATCTTCGAAGGTATAGAGTTTTTCACGAACTTGGTCGGCAACATCGGGAGAAGATTCTTCTAATTCGGAAAGAATCGTTTCTTCGGCTCCTTTTTCCATAAAGTTCAAAATGTTCGCAAGGACATGGGCGCCACCAGCTTCGGAATATTCCTGTTTGTCTCTTTCTTCGTATCGTTTTTTGAGAATGCGAGCAATGTTTTGAATCACATCGGGATGGGTTTTGGATGTGGTGGCGAGTCTTACGGCAATTTTAGCCTGTTCTGGTTTGGGAAATAGTTTTAAAACATCGGCAGCCTTTTTGGGATCCAAGTGAGAGAGGGTCACCGCTATGATTTGTGGGGATTCGGTTCCGAGCATTCCTTGTAGAACTCCTGGTTCTACTTGGTTTAAAAATTCAAAATCGTTTTTTGTTTCTTCTTTGTGGATCTTCTTCAAGATCACATTGGCTTTTTCAGCGCCCACAGTATGTTCCAGCAGAGATTTGGCAGTCGAGAGGCCACCGGATGTGGTTTCGTTCAAATCTTCAATGGTATTATGGAATTCTTTTAGGATGACTTCTCTTTCTTCTTTGGAAATGGACCTAATCTTTGACATTTCCAGAATCACTGCTTCAAGCATCGAGTCGTCTAGGTGTTTCAGAACATCGGCAGCTCTTTCTTTGCCAAGGGATAAAAGGAGGAGGGCGGCTTTCCGTACGCCAGGAGTGGCGGATGTACTGTTCTCAGGCTTCATGTGACATAATTCTCCCGGTTTCCTGTTACTGTCAAAAAAAACTTACCTAATGAGACAAAATTTTCTAAAGGTCTCATAAATTCGTACGATACCCTTTGTAAGTTACAAAGATAAGGAACAGAAAACCAGATGGACAAAGCACACAAATTCAAAAGCACACTCGAAAGATACATCCACTACCGAGGAATCGATATCGTTCTCCACCTCAAAGACGGACAAAGCATTGAACTCGATAAAAATCGCCAAATGATGGACGATGTAGTGATCGGTAACTTAGCGAGTGGTGTTGTGCGCATTCCCGTCGCTGACATCCAAAGTGCCGATTTTTTCGCTGCTTAAAACCCCTATGCCACCTAAAGAATCAAATTACAGCTGCCAAAAGGTTTGGCTGTTCTAAAAGACTCTTTAGGGTTCTTAAGAATTCGGCCCCAACAGCACCATCGATCACTCGGTGGTCGCAAGAAAGGGTCAGAGACAAAACCCGGCCAGCTACCACGGCCCCGTTTTCCACAACAGGTTTGTCTTCTACAGATCCAACCGCTAGGATTCCACTTTCTGGTTCGTTGATGATGGCTGTAAACCGACTGATCCCATACATTCCCAAATTGGAAATGGTAAAGGTTCCATTGGAAAATTCTTCAGGTTTCAGTTTTCGTTCGCGGGCACGTTTGGCCAGTTCCTTCACTTCACGAGAAATCTCTAAAATGGATTTCCCATCTGCATTACGGATAACGGGCGTTAATAGTCCTCCGTCCAAAGAAACGGCAATCCCAACGTCCACTCGTCCAAATTGTAAAATAGAATCTCCTTGGAAACTCGCGTTGACTTTGGGATGAAACTTGAGGGCTGCTGCTGTAGCTTTCACAATGATATCGTTTAGGCTGACCTTCACTTGTAATTCTGGATCCAAATGTTTTTGGAATTCCGAAAGTTCTAAACGAAAGGTTTCCATTGCTTTTGCATTTACATCCACATTCAAATAGAAGTGGGGAAGATTCTGTTTGGATTCGGTCAGGCGTTTGGCAATGGTTTTACGCATTCCGTTTAAGGTAACCACTTCATCGGCACGTGTTGCCGTTTTGCTTGCGAAATGACTTGTACCAGAGCCTTGGTTTAAAGTATCCAAAACATCTTTTTTAGTGATCCTTCCCTCAGGTCCTGTTCCGATCACAGTATGCAAATCAATTCCTTGTTCGATAGCGATGGATTTGGCAAGGGGAGAGGCAAGGACACGAAGTCCTCCTCTGTTTGCGGAAACGACAGCGTTCGATGTGTTTTCTTTTGGCTGCTGTGTTTGTTTTGTTTCAGTTGGTTGGGCTGAGATGACGGTGGCAGTGGGTTCCGAAACGGAAGGTTTTGTTGTTTGGGTTTCGGTTTTATTTGCCTGTGGCGCATCCACTTTTGTTTGGCTTGGTGTTTGTTTAGGAAGATCCGCTATCAGAGCGGATACGTCTTCTCCTGGTTTCCCAATCACAGCCAAAGCCTGTCCCACTTTTAATTTGGCACCTTCGGTATGAAGGATTTTCAAAATCACTCCGGTTTCAAAGGCTTCCATTTCCATTACGGCTTTGTCAGTTTCTACTTCGGCAATGATATCACCCGGAGAGACGGAATCTCCTTCTTTTTTCAACCATTTAACAATCGTTCCTTCTTCCATCGTAGGAGAAAGTTGGGTCATTTCTTGAATTTTTGCCATTGGCAGTTCTCCTACTGTAACATCTCGCGGATGGTATCAGCAACTCTTGTTGCGTTCGGCAAACTCATTCGTTCTAAGTTGGCAGCGTAAGACATGGGTACATCCATTTGTGTGACTCGTTCCACAGGATGATCAAGGTAAGCAAAGGCATTTTTTTGGATGAGGTAAGCAATCTGGGCTCCAAATCCTGCTACAGGCCATCCTTCTTCCACTACAACTGCTCGGTTTGTTTTTTTGACAGACTCGTAGATTAGATTTTCATCTAACGGGCGTAAACTGCGAAGGTCTACAATTTCCACAGAGATTCCTTCTTTTTCTAGGATGGCCGCTGCTTCTTCCGCAAACCCGAGAGCCCTTGACCAAGTCACAAGTGTGATGTCTGTTCCTTTTCTTTTGATTTCTCCAAGTCCTAAAGGAATGGTGTATTCTTGTTCCGGAACTTCTCCCTTGGATCCGTATAACACTTCTGATTCGATAAAAATCGTTGGGTTATTGTCTCTGATGGATGATTTGAGTAGGCCGTAAGCATCTTTTGGAGTGGCAGGACAAACTACTTTGAGTCCAGGACAATGGGCATACCAAGATTCAAAGGCTTGGGAATGTTGGGCACCAAGTCTTCCCCCAGCACCGCCGGCACCACGAAATACAATCGGCATGGGAAATTGGCCCCCACTCATATAATTCATTTTGGCAGCTGAGTTGATGATTTGGTCGATAGCCACAAGAGAAAAGTTCCAAGTCATAAATTCAATGATGGGGCGAAGGCCCACCATTGCCGAACCAACTCCAATCCCGGCAAATCCATTTTCGGAAATAGGAGTGTCTATCACTCGTTCTTCCCCAAATTTATCTAACATCCCTTGGGAAACTTTATAAGCTCCTTGGTAATGTCCGACTTCTTCTCCCATCAGGTAAATGAGTGGATCTTTTTCCATCTCTTCCACCATGGCTCTGTTTAACGCCTCTCTATAAGTTAGGATGGCCATTTATTTATCCTCCGCATACACATACTTGTGTAGTTGAGAGAGTGGAGGTTCCGGTGAGGTCTCTGCATACTGATAAGCTTCATCAATTTGTGTTTGGATGTCTAAATCCATTTTATCTAATTCATCCGTTTTGATTCCACCTAATTCAAGTTCGTGTCTAGCACGCATGAGAGGGTCTTTCTTTTTATAGGCTTCTAATTCTTCTTTGGTTCTGTATTTTGCTGGATCCGACATAGAATGCCCTCGAAACCGATAAGTAGAAACTTCGATAAGCGTTGGTCCTTCACCGCGACGTGCCCTTTCCACTGCCACTTGGACATGGTCTCTTACCTTTCTGACTTCATCTCCTTCGATATGATCACGAGCAATGTCATAAGCATAAGCTCTCACAGAAACATCTTTGACTGCAAGAGCGCGGTATTCGGGAGTTCCCATCGCATAATGGTTGTTCTCGCAAATAAACACAACAGGGAGTTTCCAAATGGCAGCAAGGTTTAAGCCTTCATGAAACGAACCAATATTGGCAGCACCTTCTCCAAAAAAACAAATGGTAACGGAATCTTCTTTTTTAAATTTGGAAGCAAAAGCAATCCCGGCTGCAAGAGAAATATGGCCTCCTACAATTCCATGCCCTCCCATAAAATGAGCATTACGATCAAAAAAGTGCATTGAACCGCCGTTACCTTTTGAGATACCCGTTCCTTTTCCAAATAACTCTGCCATCAGAGGTTTTGGATTTAAGCCCCTTGCCAGTGCATGTCCATGGTCTCTATATGTGGAAACAATATAGTCCTTAGGAGTGAGGGCCGCGATAGATCCAACACCCACAGCCTCTTGGCCGATGTACAAATGTAAAAAACCACCAATTTTTCCTACGCTATAGGCTTTGGCAGCGGCTTCCTCAAACTTTCGTATAAGTACCATTTGTCTGTAGAACTCTTTCAACTCGCTCACAGATTGTGAGTCTTTTGGGATAGAAGAAACCAACGAGAACCTCCAAAACGACTAAAAAACTACACTATTTAGACGCAGAAGGAAAGCAAAAATCTTGCTCTCAGAGGGTCTTCTATGAGACACTTTCCATAGGATACTTATGAAAATTACGAATGCCGGTATCGAATTCTTAGAATTCAATGAATTTAAAAATTTTGCTGTGGATTATGATTTGTTGGGATCAGTTTCTCTCAGTGAACCTGTTGTCGGAAAAAATGGAAATATCCTGATCAAAGAAAAAGTTGCGATCAAAGAAAACATTTTAATGAAGTTAGAAGGAATGGAAGGAAACTATATCCCTTCGTTTAAACTAGCAATGTCCAAAGATTTGATGCGGATGCTTCGAACAGTACTCTCGAAAGCAATCTTAAGTCGTATCGAAGACCGATCCAATGAATTTATCTTTCATTTATATGAACAAAATGCAGAACGAATGGCGAGCCTCAAAGGGATCATTCAAAATTCTTTTTATTCCAAATCACTTGCTTTGTCTTTTTTTCGAATTTTACTCAGCCATAAAGAATTCTTCAATCATATAGCTGACTTTGGATTGATTAGTTTAGGTGCCGTCATTCAAAAAAAATACGGCTTTAAAATGGTGAATCGATTTAGTTTTTTAGCTGGTCTTTGTGCCGATATTTCTGTATCAAAAGAAGGATTTTATAAACAAAGTTTTTTTGGTTCTTCCCTTACTTCTGCCGTGGGTCTTTCTCTCGAAATCGCACGAAAATTTAATCTTCCTGAAGAAGTCATTAGTGCAATCAACAATCATGGTTCTAGTGCGTTTGAAATTCCGGGTGTTTCCCCTGCAAATGTGAATGTGGATGATCTTCGCAAACACCAACTCAACCAAGACCTTTTGACCGGAAGTGGAATGGAAGATGATGCCAGTGACGATGAAGAAGAAGCTGGTGAATACGCTGATGATACAGCAGAAGTGACACTGGATGCTTTAAAAATTGCCCGTTATATCATGGAAAATTTAAAGGTGAGTTCTGATAAGGAACATGTTTCGGAAAAACTTCTAGTGATGTTTACTTATAATGCAGAGAAGGGACTCTTTCGAAAGGATCTTGCGGATCCAATGATCGATCGATTCAAAGAATTTGACCAAGCCATCAAAAAAATTCGAACCATCGCAGAAATTGAAAACAAGTGTAAGTTCCAAACTTCCGCTTGGGCTTATCCCAAACCAAAAGCAGCACAGATTTTATGCCGAGATAAAAACTACCAATGTCCTTGGATCGTCAATGGTTGGGATCTTCGAATCATTTCTCCTCAAGATCCCTTTGGACATATTGGAATTGCTTTGGATGTAGGAACTTATCCTAAATGTGCTTTAGAAGAAGAACTCCATGAAAAAATAAAATATTCTGATAGTTAGAGATAAAAATAGAATTTCATCTATGACCGTTAGTTGGTTGTAACAACTGAAGATAGGGTGGGAAAAAAAATCTAAGTTTGATTTGGAAAATAAAATGCCTTAAAATAAAAAAACCAACCGCTTCCGGTTGGTTTTCTTTTTACAGAAAAGATGATTAGAAACCAGCTGGTTTTTTAATGTCTTTTGTTGCGTCTTTGATCGCGTTTGTTGCTGCTTTTTTAGCTTCTGCTTCTGCTGTTTTTACTGCTGCATCAACTTTTTTCTCTACTTCTGAAGTTACTTTTTTAGCTGCATCTTCAACAGTTTCCATTTTTTCTTCAACAACAGGCTCTTCTTTTTTGCAGAAAGCAAGTCCAGAAGCCATAGTCACACCAAGAATTAAAACGAGTAGTTTTTTATTCATTGAAAGTTTTCTCCTAAAATCTTTTAATTCTGCCAAAACTACTCGATTGCGATTTCTTTTGAAAGAAATTTCTGTATTCGAATCGAAAATTATGCTTTAGGAACGAAGGTAAGGAATTCTTCTACTTCCTTCTTACTTCCAATAATGAGCGTTGTTCTTTCATGAAGTTCTTTGGGAGTTAGGTCAAGGATCCTTTCTCCCTTCACTGTCACTGCCATCCCACCTGCTTGTTCTGCGATATAGGCCATTGGTGCCGCTTCGTACAACAAACGTAACTTTCCATTTGGGTATTTCGAAGATTTTGTATCGTTCGGATAGAGGAAAATTCCGCCTTTGAGTAAGTTCCTATGTAAATCCGCAACTAGGGAACCAATGTAACGAGCTGTTTTTGGTTTTTTTCCACCTTCGATGGATTTGATTTTTTGTAAGTAAGCTTGTACTTCTGGCGACCAATACGAGGCATTTCCCTCATTGGCAGAGTAAATATCTCCAGATGCAGGCATTTGCATATTGGGGTGAGAGAGTAAAAATTCACCCACACTTGGGTCTAAGGTAAATCCAGAAACTCCCTTTCCGGTAGAAAGCACGAGCATTGTAGAAGATCCGTAGATGATATATCCAGCGCAGCGTTGCAAATGGCCTTGTTGTAAGAGGTCGCGTTCGTCGCCTGGTTCTTTGGAGTTTGGCTCTAATCTTTGGTGGATGGAGAAAATGGTTCCGATGGATACGTTGGTGTCGATGTTCGAGGATCCGTCTAACGGGTCTATTGCCATCGTGTATTTTCCTATATTGTATCCACCAGGAATGGGGATGATATGTTCGTGTTCTTCGCTCGCAAGGACACAGAGGTGGCCACAAATTTTGAGGGACTGGTTGAAGGCATTGTCTGCGTATTGGTCCAATTTCATTTGGGTTTCGCCTTGGACATTTGTATCATCGGTAGCCCCGAGGATATCATCCAAAAGTCCGGCTTTTCTAACTTCTCGGCCTACGATTTTGGCAGCATAAACGAGATGGCTGAGTAGGGCTGTAAATTCTCCCGAGGCATGAGGGATTTTGAGTTGCTCTTCTAGAATGAATTGCGATAGAGAGATGAGTTTTTTTTGTTTCGGTGTTGCGTTCACAGGTTCCCCGAGTAGTTTTTACTCCATTTTGGGGGGATAACTCCAGGAGCAATCCTTTCTCCTTTTGATTGGCCTTGCCAAAACCGATACTAAAGATAGATTCCAATGATAGATCCAACTCATGTAAGCACTTCCCCCTCAATGCAAATGACAGATTACCATTCCCGAAGGCTTGGCATTAGTTTTGCCAGTGTGGGTGCCCATTTGGGTTGGGTGTATCTGGCAGGTGAAATTGTTTATGAATTTGGCCGGACCGAAAAGGAAGAATGGCTACGGAGTCTTGTTTCTGAGAAAAGCGGGGAACTGGTTCGTAGTTTAGAATTTATGGAACCAAAACCTCTGGGAACATTTGCCGAAAGAGGAAAAGATTTAAAAATCAATATCATGCGCCTTCCCGAGGGAGAAGTTCCTGTTTTTGTCCTTGTGGTGCAAGAAATAGAACCTGAACTTTCAGATCGAAATTGGGAAGATCTATCCAACCAGGTTTTGACCTTTTGTGCCACGGGCATTTCCATGCGAGAAAAGAACCTTCTCGACTTCCAAACCATTACCGAACCAATCCGCAAAAAAATGGAACGGTCTTTTTCGGGAGAGGTCACTTCAGGAGTGATTGCTTTCTTTCACCTCCAAGACCTTTCACCCTTTTTCAAACCAATGGGTGTGGTGAAAAGCCAAGAGATTTTAAGGGAAGTCACAACCACCCTCCACAAAGAAACGAGAGAAAATGAATTCAATTTCCAACTAAACCCGCGTTCCTATTTTCTATTTTGTCCAGGCGAAACATTGGATGGAGCCAACAACCGGTTTGGTTCGCTTTACTTTCCGTCCAAACATTTGATTTTGGACTATAAACTGAAAATTTTCCCGATTGATCGGGAGATTCTGGCGGATGATTCGCGGTTTTCCTCGATTTTCATTGAAAATTTCTGATTTGTTTTTCGGCTGAATTGACAAATCAGGGCGGTTTCCGATACCGTCAAAACTAGACCATTTTTACAAAAGGACAGTTGTTTGTCTATGACCCCACAAGTAGGGATTTATTTAAAAGAAGGGGAATCTATCGAGGCGGCGCTTCGTAGATTCAAAAGAGATTGTGCGAATGCAGGTATCATGAGCGAAATCAAACGTCGTGAGTACTTCGAAAAGCCTAGTGTTGTGAAAAAGAAGGCTGTCGAAGCGGCAAAACGCAAACGAGACAAAAAGAAAAGATTATTCGCTAAAAAAGATAAACTTTAATCTTTAAGCTGGTTTTCCAATGACCCTGCAAGAGACGATCAGTACCGATCTAAAAACGGCATTAAAGGCCAAGGATGAAACAGTCCTCGGCACTTTGCGTCTGATCAAAGCAGAAATTCAATATGAATTAACTAAAACCGGTGCTTCCGAACTGACGGATACTGCTGTGATGCAGATCCTCAAATCCAATTTCAAACGAAGAAAGGACACGGCAGTCGAATACGACAAAGCCAATCGTCCTGATCTTTCGAGTAAAGAAATTCAGGAAGCAGAAGTCATCTCTCGTTATATTCCAAAGGAAGTCTCCGAAGAAGAAATCTCAATCGCAGTCAACGATGTTATTGTGGAATTGAATGTTAGCGGAGCCCAGGATATGGGGAAGGTGATGGGTAAAGTAATGGCAAAATTTAAAGGACAAAATATAGACGGCTCCAAGGTATCCTCCCTCGTTAAACAAGCACTTAGCGTCCGTTAATACTGTTATACTGTGAATCCTTACCAAAGTTTTAAAGAAAGAGTTCGCAGAGAAGTCTCCATTGATTCCTATATCAACAGGTTTGTTCCCTTACGTCGTATGGGCAGAAATCTCGTTGGAATTTGCCCCTTCCATAATGAAAAAACTCCATCCTTCAATGTAAACGCTGAAGGCGGATTCTATCACTGTTTTGGATGTAAGGCTTCTGGTGATTTGTTTCGGTTTGTGATGGACTACCAAAAGGTAGACTTTCTCAAATCTTTAGAAATCCTTTCTGATTATTCTGGAATTCCTCTTGTGGAAAGAACCAAAGAAGAGGAAGAATCTGAACGTAAAAAGGAAGCTCTCTACCAAGTATCTCAAAAAGCTTTGGAATACTTTCAAAGAAATTTAAATACCAGTGCTGGTGAAGTGGCTCTAAAGTATTTAGAATCACGTGGGATGTATGCAGAGGATTTAAAAGTTTTTAAAATAGGATTTGGCCTTCCTGGATTTGGAAATTTACGTCAGGACTTGTTTAAAACAGAAGCCGAAGTTAAGTTAGGTGAACAGTTAGGACTTCTCAAAAGACAAGACCAAAACAGAGATCCTTATGACTTTTTTAGAAGTCGCATTATGTTTCCGGTCATTGATACTCGGGGGCGAGTGATTGCCTTTTCGGGACGAATTTTGGGCGAATCAGAAGAAGCAAAATACATCAATAGCCCCAACTCCCTCATTTACGACAAAAGTCGTACGTTTTATAATTTGAATTTAGCCCAAGACAGCATTCGAAAAACAAGAGAAGCCGTCATCGTTGAAGGTGTGTTTGATGCCATTGGTCTCTTTCGTAAAGGAATTGAGTTTGTGGTCGCACCACTCGGAACAGGATTTACGGAAGGTCATGTTCGGATTTTAAAAAACATGGCGGACAAAGTGTACTTAATGATGGATTCTGATAAAGCAGGAACCAAAGGTGCCTTTCGTGCTGTGAATCTCCTTTCGAAAGAAGGGGTGGTGGTAAAGGTCTGTCATATCCCAGAAGGAAAAGATCCTTTTGATTATTCCCTCCATCATAATAAACAAGAAATTCGGGATTTACTCGAAGCGGCAGCTCCTGCTTCCCAATTTATGATTCGCGAAATCCTAGGTGGTGCCGGTCCTTCTTCTTTGGCGGAAGAAAAGCAGGCCAGTGTCAAAAAACTCTTTGAATTCCTGAAACCCATGGAAAAAGAAACGGACAAACAAGTCTATTTAGAAGAGGGCGCGCGCCAACTCGGACTCTCTTTTTCTTCGCTTTTTCAGGATTTTCGTGGCAAGCCGGGTGTAACTTCGACCCCCTCTGTGGTCGATACTAAAAAAGAACGGACAGCAACTAAACCGGGGAAACTTTCTCCCATTTTGGTTTGTGAACGTAAGATGATCGCAATGCTCATTCAGAATTTGGAACTGTTTAGTTTCGCTGATGATTTGTTGTCTTTAGAGTTTCGAGATGAAGTATCCGCTTTTCTTTGGGACTATTTATATACGAAGTATTTGCAGAATGAGAACCTAACAGCTGCAGAAATTCTTTCGAGGGAAGAGATTCCTTCGGAATACCTGGGAATGATTGCCGAACATTTTACGGCCGATGAATCGACAACACCAGGACTATTTAAAGGGATGTTTCTTTACCATGCGGATTTGTTGGATGACGCAAGGATGGAAGAACTTGTCAAAGAGATGGCCAAACCTGACTTAACGATTGAAGAAAAGAACAATCTTTTGTCAGAACTTTCACTTTTAAAAAGTGAAAAAAATAAGAGATCCGTGTATCTCCGAACGATCCAAACGTTAGAAGTTTAAAAAGGATAGAGGTAGAATGGAAAATCTAGCAAGCCTACCAGAAGTACAAAAGATCATCTCGATCGGAAAAGCAAATCGAGAGGTATCTTATGATGAAATCAATGAAATACTTCCGGATAAAATTTTAAATTCCGAAAAGATTGATGATGTCTTCACTCTGTTACACGAGATGGGGATTGAAATCGTAGAAGAATATTCCAAAAAATCCTTGGAAGAGTCTAGTTCCCTCACAACAACCAAAGAAGAATCTACAAAAGAAACAAAAGAGAAACCTGCACGTAAAAAAAGAGAGTCTAGTGTTTCTTCAAGTTCAGAAGATCCGATTCGCCTTTATTTAAAAGAAATTGGTAAAGTATCTTTAATCTCTGGTGAAACAGAAGTGTTTCTTGCCAAACGGATTGAGAAGGGTGAAAAAATCATTGAAGAAACAATCCTTAGTTCTTCAATACTACGACAAAACTTTGCAAAACTAATTCCAAAAATAAAGTCCAAAAAAATCAAAGTTTATGACTTGGTGAAAGTGGACAAAATGTACGCTCTCAACCAAGAGCAAGCGGACAAATTAGAAAAAGTATTTTTTGAAAACATGGAACTCATCCAACAGGATGAAAAAGTTCTAAACGAATCCCAAAATAGAATTCGTAAATATTCTGAAAATTCTAAGAAGTTCAAAGAACTCAAAGAAAAAATTGATTTGTCCACTGGCAAAATTGATGAAGCCATTCGTAAAATTGGAGTTTCTCAAAAAGAAATCCAAAAGATCTCTCAAAAGATCAAATCGATGGTGTTTCGTGTTAAGGAAATCGAAAAACATTTCCTTAAAATCAAAGCCAAATACGGACATGATGTTCGTGAAATCAAAGCCCTCAACCGTTTCATCGAAAAAAATGAAAACTTAGATGAAATCGAAAAAATGATGGGTTGTGACATTGATGAAGTCAGAGAAGTCATCAAAGACATTCGCAACAACGAAAGAAAACTCCGCCGTATGGAACAGGAAGCTGGTTCTCCTGTTGGGGAAATCAAAGACTGGGGTGAAAAAATCATCAAAGGGGAAAGGGAAATTGCACAAGCAAAAAGAGAACTTGTGCGAGCAAACCTTCGTTTGGTGGTCTCCATTGCGAAACGTTATGCCAATCGTGGAATGCATTTCTTTGATTTGATCCAAGAAGGAAATATCGGTCTCATTCGTGCAGTAGATAAGTTTGAATACAAAAAAGGTTATAAGTTTTCCACTTATGCCACTTGGTGGATTAGACAAGCCATCACTCGTGCGATCTCTGACCAAGCAAGAACCATCCGTGTTCCTGTTCACATGATTGAACAAGTCAACAAAGTGATTCGGGAAACAAGACTTTTTGTCCAAGAGTTTGGTCGCGATCCATCCAATGATGAAATTGCGGAAAGACTTGGTTGGCCCGTCCAAAAAGTCAAAGCTGTGAAAAACGTGGCTCGGGAACCAATCTCTCTTGAGATCCCGGTAGGTTCTGAAGAAGATTCTGAACTTGGTGATTTTATCGAAGATAAAGAAGTCATCTCTCCACTGAACTCAGCCGCGTCTTCCATTCTCTCAGAACAAATCCGTCAGGTTTTACAAACTCTTCCTGCTCGGGAACAGAAAGTCATTCGGATGCGGTTTGGTTTAGATGATGGGTATGCTCAAACATTGGAAGAGGTGGGTTATCAGTTTAAGGTGACTCGGGAAAGGATTCGTCAGATCGAAGCAAAAGCACTTCGTCGACTCCGCCACCCAAGCCGATCAAAAAAACTCAAAGATTATATCGATTAAATCAAATTGTTTTTCGCTTGATCGAAGTTTCGTTCGGATCCATGGTTTGAAAGTCCATGGGTTCGAACCAATTATCATCTTCTCCGTCTTCTTTATTTTTCCAAAATTCAAAATCCTTTTCTAGTATTGTTTTCGTATTTCTTTTTATTCCTATATTCTTTCACTGTAAAGCATCAGAAAAACAACTAGATTACCTTCGCACACAAAGTCTCGGCCAAATCAGTCCCGAAGAACCATGGAGGTTTAGTCCTGAGTTTTCATTGGATGATAAAGTCTCTACGGCATTTTGTGCCAATGCCAAGGAATTTGGATCTGGATTTACTCTTTATCTAAATTCTTTTTCTCAGTTTTCCGCCTTACAGATATTTAATGGATTCCATAGAAGTGCAAACGACTTAAAAACAAACGATGCTGTGAAAAAACTTCGAATCACAACATTTGAGATGGAAACGGATGATTTAAAATCTAAATTAAAATTAGGTTCTACTGTGGATCTAGAACTATCCAAACCAAAATTTGGAAAATCAGGATTCCAAGTTTTGGATTTAGATGCAAAGTTTCATGGTAATGTCATTCGATTGGAAATTTTAGAAACCCATGGTTTGGGGTCCACTGGCAGGGTTTGTATTTCCGAGGTTCAGTTTGGAGAAATACAAAAAGAAAAATTTGTTTCTTATCCTTGGGTATCCTTTGACAAAATCAAACGTACCATTGAACAATTTGGAAAAGCCGAAAGGCATTATTCAGGATTCAAACAATTGGTTTTGGCCAATGAAAAGGGAACCATTTCTTTTTATGATCAAGGAACCATCCTCCCCGTTTTTTTTAAAGCCGACCAAACCTTTAGTTTTTCCGAAATGTATGGAGAAGGTGACCCGTTGGGATTTTTGCCATCCATTGTGGGAACTTATAGCATCCTACAATCTTCCGAAGAAGGATTGGAGTTAAACTTAAGTTATTATGACGGGGGTGGTATCGAAAGAAATATCTCTTGGATTTTCAAACGTGCCGAAGTGGGTGATGAAGACTTTGAAAATTTCAAAACAAAACTGGGAACTCGATTCTCCGAAGTATTTAATCCCAAAACGCATTATTTACTCGTTTTAAAAGAAAAGGAATCGGGAAGAACTTTTTATCATTATGAACTTCCCAAACCGAAATAGAAACAAATCAGAATCAGGCGATCGTTTTCTTTAAATCTTTGATATGACTTGTCAGTTCGTTTAAAGAAGATTTTTTTTCCGCTTCTTTCCAACCTAGTTCTTTGGCGAGTGTATTGGCGACAGGAACTGCGAGAGATTCCGCTAGTTTTAAATCTAGAAACACAACTCTCCACCTTCTGGATAGAACATCGGTAACGGAAAGTGCAAATTCCTTTTTCACAAAATGTTTGATTTCTTCTACGAAATATCCAGAGCCCTTTTTGATTTCCTTTGGATTTTTACCTAAAATAAAAGATACTTCTCCACCGTAAGCATCCACCAAACGAACCGCAGTGTCATAAGAGAGATCATACATGGTTTGGATTTTTGCCACCAAATGTTTGGAGTATCCATCGGCTCCAGGAAAAGCAAAACTTGCCGTCACACATTTCATTTTGGGAGCTAGGTTTCCAACAGAGATTAGTTTATCAGTCAGGTCTTCGGCCATTTTTCGAAAGGTAGACCATTTCCCACCAGACATAGTCACAAGACCAGAGTTTGAGACAAGAATGGCTTCTTCGCGTGAAATGGATTTTGTATCTTTTTTATCTCCCGTAGAGATGAGAGGGCGAAGGCCCGAAAAAACAGATCCAATGTCTGCTTTGGTTAACTTTGTATCTAAGTAATCATTTCCTGTTTTTAGTAAAAACTCAACTTCTGATTGGAGAGGGAGTGGTTCCTCATCGATTTGTTTGATCGCCGTGTCAGTGGTTCCCAGGAGAACTTTTCCTTCCCAAGGGATTACAAAAACCACACGACCGTCAGCAGTTTTGGGAATGATCATTGCTGTGCGACAAGGTAACTTTGTTTTGTCGAAGACAAGGTGGATTCCTTGGCTTGGTGCGAGGACATTTTCTGCTTTGGGATCATCCAGTTTTCGAAGGGAATCAATCCAAACTCCGGTAGTATTTGCGACCACTTTCGCTTTGATATTAATTTTCTTTTTGGTGATGAGATCTTTTGCAGTAACACCGATGATTTTCCCACTTCCATCTTTTAAGAAGGAAACCACTTCCATTCGAGAAAGAACATCGGTTCCATTTTCTTTGGCAGCACGAACAGTTGTTACGTTTAGTCTTGCGTCATTGAACTGAGCATCATAATAAGAAATTCCACCTCTCAGTTTCTCTTTTTTGATGGAGGCAAAATAATCAACTGCTGTGGCTTTTGAGATCCTTTCATGTCCTGGAACAATTGATCTTCCCGCGAGAATGTCATACATCGTAAGACCAATGGAGAAAAAAGGTTTTTCCCACCAAACATATGTTGGTAAAACAAACTGCAAGGGTTTTACAAGATGGGGAGCATTGATGAGGAGGCGTTTTCTTTCAGATAGAGCTTCGTAGATTAATTTAAAATGGAACTGGGCTAAATACCTGACCCCTCCGTGGATGAGTTTTGTGGAACGAGAACTAGTTCCCGCGGAGAAATCTTGTTTTTCTAAAAGGGCTACCTTGTATCCACGTAAACTAGCATCCAGTGCGGTGCCAGATCCAGTGGCACCTCCGCCGAGTACTAAGACGTCGTAGTCAGTTGATTCTAATTGTTTTAGCGTTTGTTTTCTTTCATCTAAATGATTCATAAGGGTTTTTACGTACTTTGGTGGTTGCCTATAGAGATTCTACGGTTAGTATTGTCAAAAGTCACCATTTCTACCATCGAAAATTTTTGAATTTGTTATGAAAACTGAAAGAGAATTGAACCAAGAATTAGATACCATACGCCGCGGAACTGTTGAGATCATCAGTGAGGCAGAGTTACTAGAAAAAATAAAATCCAAACCTTCCCTTACCATCAAAGCGGGTTTTGATCCCACAGCTCCCGATTTACATTTGGGACATTTTGTTTTGCTCCGAAAACTAAAACACTTTCAAGACCTGGGCCATGAAGTTTGTTTTATGCTTGGTGATTTTACTGCCATGATCGGAGACCCTACAGGCAAATCCGAAACAAGGAAACGTCTTTCGAAAGAAGAGGTTTTGGAAAATTCTAAAACATACCAAAACCAAGTTTTTAAAATTCTCGATCCAAATAAAACCAAGATCCTATATAACTCTCACTGGTGTTCCGAAATGAAATTCGAAGATGTTTTGGTTTTAACATCTAAATACACAGTTTCTCGAATGTTAGAAAGAGACGACTTTACCAAACGTCATAAAGCGGGCACTCCCATCTCCATGATTGAATTTCTATATCCCTTAGTACAAGGTTATGATTCTGTTGCGATGAAGGCAGATGTGGAACTTGGGGGAACAGACCAAAAGTTTAATATGTTAGTGGGTCGCGACTTACAGAGAGAATACGGACAAAAACCACAATCCGTCGTTACTTTACCATTACTAGTGGGACTTGATGGTGTCAAAAAAATGTCCAAGTCACTTGGGAACTATGTGGGCATCATTGAAAAACCCATCGACATGTATGGAAAAATCATGTCGATCTCAGATGACCTGATGTGGAATTATTTTGAACTTTTGACAGATCTCCCTATTTCCGAAATGGATAAAAGAAAGGAGGGGATTCGTTCGAAATCTCTTCATCCCAAAGAAGTGAAAACGGAACTAGCTCTCCTTGTGATGGACCAACTCCATCCAGAAGAGGAAAATAGGAAGGCAGTGGAAGAGTGGACTGCCATCCACAATACAAAAAACAGAGCCCTGCCGGATGAAATTCCGACGGAAACATTGGACTCCTCTTATTTTACGGAAAAACCTCCGCTACTTGTTTATGTTCTCTCTCAGTTGAAGTTCATTCCCAGTGTGTCGGAAGGGCGGAGGCTTGTTCAAGCCGGTGGATTGTATTTGGATGAAGAAAAAATTACCGATCCTTCCTTGTCCTTGGAAAAGGGAAAAGAATACCTGATCCGACAAGGGAAGAAGGGAAAATTTTTAAAGATAAAAACATAAAGCTGATGGCCAGTCTTTTAGAACGCTTGCACCAAATCCGATATTAGCTAGTAAGGAAACCTATACCCGCATGTCCCTCGACCCGACAAATGAAGAAAAGGAAATTCAGGATATTGTTCATGAACTTTCCCAGGACATCGAGAAGGACAGGTTATTTGCAAAAAAACTTCGAAAGTTTGCCCTTGTTTCGGCACTGGCTTTTGTTGGGGTTACAGTTCTTGTTCTTTGTGGGTATTTACTTTATTTAAGTCTCAGTGTCACGAAACTCGAAACAGAAGTAAAAGAAAAAGAAAAGAATCTAAGAGAACTCGAACAATCTCTATTTTCTCTGATGTACCAAGAGCAACTCCGAGAAGAATATGCTCTTGCGGGTGATGTAGAGCCTGATTCGGCACTAACCAAACAAGTCGAAGAAAACATCCAATTTCTAAAAGAAGTCAGCCAGAATACAAAAGGCAGAAATATTCTTCGTGGGAATGAAACCCAAAAAGAAATTGCCCTTACCTTTGATTTGGCAACGGGAGAAGACCTCCCTGTTTTATACAATTATATCAAAGAACATAAAATCAAAGTGACTCTCTTTCTTTCGAATGAGAGACCATCCGACATCAATGGATCTTTTTTCATTCGGAATAATTTAGATTATATCAAACGAATGGCCAAAACTGGATCGGTAGAATTTGGAAACCATACTTGGTCTCATTTCAATTACCAAAGATCTGTAACGGAAACTTCCTTAAAAAAAAGGACGGTTCTTGAGTATTTATCCAAATCAGTTTTGGATTTACCAAGAATGGCGGAAGAGTTAAAGCGAGTAGAGGATACTTTTCATTCACTCACCAAACAAGAATTAAAAAAATATTACCGCCTACCATATGGGGCACTCAGTCAATTGATTTTAGATGCCCATGCAAGCCTAGGTTATACAGACCATATTATGTGGTCAAATAACTCCAAAGGGTCTCTTGATTTGCCAGATTATATCAGCAAACAATTCCTTTATAAAAAAACATCTAAAGGTAAAAAGGAAGTGGTTAGAAATCCTCATTACAAAACTGGTGAGGAGACCTTAACCTTTTTGGATCATTGGGAAAAAGCAGATCCGAACGGAATGAACGGAGCCATCATCCTGATGCATTTGGGTGGACCAAGAAAATTTGATAAGTTGATTTATATCCTTCCTACCTTCATTGAACGAATGAAGGAAAAAGGATATAAATTTGTGACCTTATCAGAAGTTTTAAACGATAAAAAAGACTAAGTTTTCTTTTTTATCTTACGCAAACTGTTTTTTCCGAGATTGGAATTTTGCCACTGCCCAATCTTTAAATAGATAAAGGTTTAAATAAAATACCGGCACCATAATGAGAGTGATAAAGGTAGCAAAAGCAAGTCCCCATCCAAATGCCAAAGCCATCGGAACAAGGAAAGGGTCTTTTCCTCCAATTCCATAAGCAGTCGGAAGGAGTCCAAGAACCGTTGTTACTGTTGTTAGTATAACGGCTCTTAATCGAATGCTTCCTGCTTCCACAAGCAAATCGAAAGTGGATTTGTTCGGGTTTTCGAGACGAAGTTGGTTGGCGCAGTCCACAAGGACAATGGAGTCATTTACGACCACCCCCGCAAGTCCAATGATCCCAAGAAAAGCAAGGAAGGAAAATGGTTGTCCGTGGAGTAAAAAAGCAAAAATCACTCCAATCACTGCAAAAGGAATGGCACTCATCACAATCAGAGGTTGGGCGAGAGAACGGAATAGGGAAGCAAGGATCATATAGATGATGAGAAGTCCCACAAGAAAAGCTCTTCCGAGTGATGCCATGGATTCTTCCGTATCTTTGTTTTCACCTGAAAAACGCACAGAATAACCCGGATATTTGGCGATGATACCTTCTGTGAGTTTTTTTGCTTCGACGTTGACCTGTCTGGAAGTGGAGACTGTTTCATCGATATTGGAAGTAACCGTTAACAATCTTTTTCCATCTAAGTGGTTGATGGAGGCTCGGCCAGGGTTCCTATCATAACTAGTCAGCCTAGAAACAGGGATTAAGTTACCAGTAAGGTTATTGACATAGACTTTGTTTAAATGGGTGAGGGAAGCTCTATATTCTTCTGGGAAACGAACACGCACATCCACTTCCTCATCAGCTCGTTTGATTTTAGTCGGTACTGTTCCTTGTAAAGCTGTGTTGATGGCAAGTGATACGGATTGAACGTTTACACCAGCAAAGGATGCCAGTGATTCATCTACAGAAACTCGGATTTCATCTTTTCCTTCGTTAAAATCATCACCGATATCAGTGACTCCATTGATTTTTGCGAGGGCGGCTTTGAATTCAGCGCCAATTTTGAGTAAGGTGGCAAAGTCATCCCCTTTGATTTCAATGGCCACAGGTTTTCCCACTGGTGGACCACCTGCCAGTTTTTCAAATTCTAAGTTAACAAGTTTTCCTTTTAAAGAAAGGAATTCTTTCGGAACATCTGATTTTGTAATACTTTCTTCTTCTTTGCCAACATTTTCTTTGGCTAACTTTTCTTCTAAAAGGAGGAGTGCCTTCTCATTTAACATAAATTTGGTGTTTTGACGCACCACTTCAATGATTGTTTCCGTAGATCTTTCTCGATTGTCATCAGGGGTTAAATACACCATCACTTGCGCATAATTTTTCCCCCTTTTGGTAAAGGGGTCATTCGGATCTTTTTGGATGATACCCACACGGGAGATATAGTTTTCTACTTCTCCGTCAGGCAGTTGGCCTACAGCAACTTCAATGGCCTGAATGAAACGATCTGTTTCTTCCAGTTTTAATCCAGTTTCAGCGGTGACTCTTATTTGGAAGGTTTCAATGGCTCCCGGAAAGAGTTTGAATTTTCCAAATTTGACTTGGATGGCTAGTGAAAAAACAAATAACCCCATAAGAAGGCCTATCATTTTCCATCGATTTTTCAGTGCAAAACTGAGGAGGGGTAAATAGGTATTTTCTTTGAATCTGATAAACCAATGGGATTCTTCTTTCACCTCACCTTTCATATTTGTGGTTTTACTCACATCATACAAATGGGAAGGTAACATAAAGAAAGCTTCAAATAAAGAACTACATAAAGATAAAATGACAACTAAAGGAATGGAATGGATAAACTTTCCAAAGATCCCCGTCATAAAAAGCATTGGCCCAAACGCGGCAATGGTTGTTGTTACTGTTGCCGTCACGGGAGCGATGACCTCGCTTGTTCCTCGCATCGCGGCTTCGAAGGGTTCTTCTCCCATTTCTAAATGGCGGTAAACGTTTTCGCAAATGATGATGGCATCATCCACCAAAATTCCGACAACTATGATAAGGCCCATCATGGAGATTAAGTTTAAAGTTAACCCCATATAGTTCATCGCCACAAAAGTCATAGCAATGGAGATCGGAATTCCCAGTGCCGTCATGAGTGCCATTCGCCAACCGAGAAAAACAAATAGAGAGGCCGTTACAAGAAAAAGTCCTGATACTGCATTGGATGTTAAAACTCCAAGTCGTCTTCTGATGTATTTAGAAAGGTCATTGACAAATGCGTGTTTGACTGTTCCACCAGTGGATTTAATGAATTCTTCTACAACTAATTTAGAATCATCAACGACAGAGATGGCATCCGCTTTTTCCCTTTTTATCACTGTTAAGGCAATGGCAATATTTCCATTGGATTTGTCTAAATATTCCGAATCTTCAAATCCTTCTGTGACACGGGCAATATCACGAATTCGTACAGAACGTCCGGCATCATTGGAACGAACAAAAACATTTTCAATTTCTTCGGGAGTATCAAATTCTCCAACAGTGCGAACAATGATTTCCCTTGTTCTTTCGTTGATATTTCCACCAGGGAAGTTGATGTTTCGTAACTTAAGGGCGTTCAGGACATGGGTGGATGATAAGGAGTAGGCTCTCAATTTGTCTGGATCCAAATCCACTTTCATTTCCCTTTCTCGCCAGCCTCTTTTGGTAATTCTTGCTACAGCAGGAAGGTCTTTCAGTTTTTCTTCTAAAATTTTTGCTTGGTCACGAAGTTCTTTTCCATTTAACAAGGGTTTACCGTCTTTTAAGGTAGAACTTAAATGGATTTCTATGACTGGTTGCCTTGCCGTTGTGATCTCTGTCACAATGGGATCATCTACATCTTCCGGTAAATCTTGGATTCGGTCAATGGCGGACTTTAGATCATCGACTACTTTTTGAGTATTTTTTGTATTGGGATCAATGGTGATGATGATACCGGATCTGTTTTCCAAAGAAGCAGATCGGAATTCTTTGATTCCATCTACTTCTTTAATGGCATCTTCCAAAGGTTTGGTGACCAATTTCTCGACATCAGCAGGTGCTGCACCAGGATAAACAGTTGTGACACTGACAATATCAAAATTGATATTGGGAAATGCTTCGCGGTTCATCGTGGCAGCAGTGAATCCACCAACAAGAAGAATAAGAAAGGTAAGAAGGTTTACGAATAAACTCTTCGAAAGAAAGTATTCAACGATGGATGTGCCCATAAAACTCCTAGAGGAGAGAAAAACTATTTAATCTAACAACTTACCTGCGGTGTCAATGTCTTCGTTGTAACCGAATAACTTTGTACTTTTGAGGCGATCCACATAAAGAACTCCAAATAAGTGGTCGCATTCGTGTTGTAATACAATCGCTCTATAGCCTTCAATAATTTCTTCATGTTCCACGAAATTTTCATCTCGCCATTTCATTCGAATTTTATCGGGTCTTTCTACAAACCCACGCATACCAGGAACGGAAAGACAACCTTCCCAGAACCCTTCTCCGGGCGGAGAAAGAGGGGTGATCTCTGGATTGAGAATGATTTGGTTGGGAACTTCTGGAGTACCTGGATACCGTCCATTGTCATCGTCCTGACCAACCACGACCAATTTTTTCATGATTCCAATTTGAGGGGCAGCAAGACCCACACCTTCAGCATGACGCATGGTTTCAAACATATCTCGAATCAGTTTTTTAAAATCCTTGGTTTGAATTTCGGATTCAGTTACGTCTTCGCTCGTTTGACGGAGTAAGGGATTGCCAATCTTGAGGATTTTTCTAACAGCCATAATCTATTATGGAATAGATTGAAAAAGGTCACTGATTGATCAAGTGAACTCCTTTCTAAATTAAAAAGAATTTGACAGGGGAGGGTTGAAACGCTCAAATCTCGGGAGGGATTTTGGAGACGAGGGGAATCGAACCCCCGACCTTTTGAATGCCATTCAAACGCTCTCCCAACTGAGCTACGTCCCCTTGCGCTAATCCAAGGTGGGTGACAGTGTTTGCTTGTCAACAGAATCCTAAAATGGCTAAGGAACCAGAGATGTTATGGGACAAGATACGGTAGAAGAACTGACTAAAAAACTGAAAATCCAATCAGATATCATTAAAGGCTATGAAAAGGTTCTTAGACTAAACGAACAAGAATTAGCAAATGCAGATGAGATCATTCGTATGTACGAACAAATCATCGATTATTCTCGCGTGGAACTGAGAGAAGCGAAAGAGACGGTTCAAGCAAGTTCAATGGTATCCAATCTCAGTCGAGATGAACTTATGTCTGCGTTTGATAAAATTAAGACCTTGGAAGATGCAAATCGAAAATTAAGAGAAGAATCATTAAAATTTAACAAAGATTAAACCATTGAAACCAAGTGTTCTGCCGCCAATCATCCGAAAAAATGAAGAAGGTGGATTTTACCTTTCTTCTTCTTCTGAATTGGATGATTTATACCATTTTATCCTAGGTCAGGCAAAACGACTTGTCTCTGCAAAATCCGCAGCATTCTATTTTCGAAATGAAAGAGGAAATTTAAGTCGTTTTGGTTTGATCCAGAACAAATCCTCTGCTGGCACGATTGCCAAACATGTTTTTAAGTCCCGTCAAAGTATACTCGTTAAAAAAGGTTCTCATTTAAAAGATTCCGATGGCCCGGTTGCAGAATCATATATAGCTTGTTATGTGGGAGATGAAATCGGAGATTTAGCTCTCGGAGTACTCGTTTTAGAAGGGATCAAACATTTCCAAAATTTTTCTGAACAGGATTTGGATCTAATCAATTATTTTAGTGCGAATCTGAATGCACTTTTTAAAGATACGGTTCTTTCGGAAGCAGAACCACAGTTTTTTAATTCACTAACCACTTCCATTTTATTGCTCATTGATAACGCAAACATTCATAACAATAACAACAGGCTTCAATACTTTTTAGAAGAAATCATTCGTGTAGCGGTTCTCATCAATACCAGTGTTGATTTAGAAAATGTTCTTGTGATGGTAATGGAATCGGCAAAATCCGTTTTCCGAACAGAAGCGAGTTCCTTGTTGTTGTTAGATGATAAAAAAGAATATTTGATTTTCCACACTGTTACAGGCGAAAAACGTGAAGAAGTCGCAAAAATCAAAGTTCCTGTAGGCCAAGGGATTGCGGGAACAGTGGCTGTTACCAAACAGCCCATGATCATCAACGATGCTCAGAATGACAACCGTGTCTTTCGGGATGTGGACAAAGCCTCCAATTTCATTACACGAAATATTCTAGCAAGTCCACTGATTGTGGGAGATGAAGTGATTGGTGTCATTGAAGCCATCAACACCATTGATCGGAACAATTTTAGTCAAGATGATATCGATACCTTTTTGTCTTTTTCTAGTGCCTGCGCGGTTGCCATTCAAAAAACGCGACTTCTTAAAAATCTAAATGATACAAACTTAGAACTGAAACAAAAACTAAGTACTTTGGAATCCATTTTTGATTTGGGACAAGCTGTACTTGAATCTCATGATGAACTGGGTTTAATGTCCAAAACTCTAAGTATTCTCACCAAAGAATTGTCATGCGAAGATGCCGGAATGGTCATCATTGAGGAAAAAAACAAAAATCGAATCCAGGTTTATGCAAGGCAATTAGGCATTGTTCGAGAATCATTTTTCCCTATGCCCGAAAGCCGACTTTTTTTAAGCCTAATGGAATCGGGAAATCCGCGGATGGCTACGGTCACCCCACAATTGGAAGAATCTTTTTTAGAATTAGAGTTTTATACCTTAAAGAAAAACTTTCTCATTTTACCGATTGCCCCTCGTGGAGGGAACTTACGTGCAGCACTCTATGTGAGTGGAAAACAATCGGCTCATTCCTTTAACGAAACAGATCTTCGAATGTTAAAAACTCTTTCTTCGCCACTTGCCAAGGCTTATGAAAACCTTCGTCTCAACCAAGAAATCATTACAAAGAAGTCGATTGAAAAAGAAATCGAAATTACAAGGAAAATCCAAAACAATATTTTACCTAACTCTCTGATCCAATCTCCTTTGTTTGATTTGGGTGTGATGTCCGTTGCCGCCAAAGAAGTGTCAGGTGACTTTTATGATTTCCATTCTTTTGGGGATGACCAGTTTTCTTTTTTAGTGGCCGATGTTTCTGGAAAAAGTTTGCCCGCTGCTATTTTTATGGCAATGTCTAGTTCCATCATCCGAACTCTTTCTCGGACCACGGACCTTTCTCCTTCGGAGCTTTTGTTTCGCGCCAACCAATTGATTTACGAAGATTCCCAATCGGGTATGTTTGTGACTTTGTTCCTTGTCAATTATCAAAGACGCACTCGAACTTTGAAATTTGCATCTGCGGGACACAATGATCAAATTTGGATTCGAAAAGATGGAAGTTTTGAACTCCTCAAAGGAAAAGGGGCACCTCTTGGTGTTGTTCCCCAAACCAATTACCATGGCGGGGAAATTCAAATTGAACCAGGGGACATTTTGGTCTTTTATACGGATGGTGCCATCGAAGAAAAGAACCCAGAAGAAGAGGAATATGGTCTCGATCGGTTCATTAACTTCATCATCGAAAGAAGGAATGAATCCTCTCAGAAAATCGTGGAGGAAGTATATGACGACATCCGCGAATTTTCTCGTTCTGAGGAACAGTATGATGACTTTACTGTGATGATCCTCAAATTTGCAGAAGTGACAAGTTTTGAGGTCTCTCGGATTTTCCCGGCGCAAGCAGACGAAATTCCTCATTTACGTGATTTTATTTCAGAACATTTAGAAGGCAAAATCACAAAACCCTTTGCCTTTGATGATATTCTTATATCTTTGGATGAGGCAGCGACCAATATAGTCATGCATAGTTACAAAGATACAGAACTAGACCAACCTAGTTTTGAATGTAGGCTCGAATTGATTGGAGACAACCTTAAGGTTGTTCTTATCGATGAGGGGAAACCCTTTGACAGAAAAAAAGTTCCTAAACCTTCCGTAGAAGCCAATGTTAAGGGCGAAAGGAAGGGTGGATTTGGCGTTTATCTTATGGAGACTCTAATGGACAAAGTGTCCTATGACTTCAACGGGAAACAAAACATTACCTATTTGGAGAAAACGATCGTATGAACGAAGACAAAATTGGAATCCATTCGGAAGCAATTGGAAACAAGTTGGTTGTATATGTCCAAGGCAATTTGGATGTTCACAATACACATAAAATTGAAAAGGATTTGATGGCGCTAGTTGGTGCCGCTGGGAAACCAGTCATTTTCAATTTGAGTGATGTTCCCTTTATCTCTTCTGCAGGACTTCGGTTGCTCGTCACAACACTACGCCTTTGCCAAGAGCAAAAAATAAGCATTTCTATCTGCGGTCTCCAACCTGCGGTAGAGAAAGTATTCGATATCATTGGAATGCAGCAGCTATTTACAATTTATCCTGATTTAGACTCTGCACTAAAGTAAAAATCACTTTTCTAAGTGATCCTAAACAAAACATTGGAAAAAAACTTATGGAAACCAAGCAGTATTCCCTAAACAACCCGTTTAAAGAAACTAAGGCTCCGGAAACTCAAACCGGAATTTATGATGATGCTCTCAAACTAGGAAAGGAACTCATAGAGAAGCCATTCCTGGGAGGCGGAGAAGATAGAATCCGCGTCCAACACTCCAAAAACCGTATGACGGTTTGGGAGAGGATCAAAGTCCTTACTGACGAAGAACCTAATATCACCTACCAAAACTGGGGCCCCAACTTAGATGGAGCTTCGATAGTTACTGGAATTTTAAATATCAAAGGTCGCGATGTTGCGGTTTATGGCCACGACTTCACACTTCGTGCTGGTTCCATGGATGCGACCAACGGTAGCAAACTAGCTCGTCTCATCCAAATGGCGGGAACACATGGGATCCCTCTGATCGGAATGAACGATTCTGCTGGAGCTTATGTTCCTGCGGGAGTGGGTGGACTTGACGGTTACTCAGAAGCATTTACAGCACTCCGTAAGATTAGCGGTGTGGTTCCTTCCGTCATGCTTATGTTTGGTTTTAATGCTGGTGGTGGAGCTTATCTTCCGCGCCAAGGATCTTTTATGATCCAATGTGATGGAACCTTCTTTGGTCTCACTGGCCCTGGGGTGGTAAAATCTGTTCTTGGTGAAGATGTTTCTGCTGAGGACTTAGGTGGGCCAAAAGTGCACGGCCAATCCGGAGTGGTAGACCTTGTCACAGGTGATGAATTAGGTTCGTTACGAACTGCCATTCGTCTTCTTTCTTACTTACCAGACAATAACCATAGTTTTGCGCCGTTTTATCCAACTTCGGATCCGGTCGACAGGTTCATTTACGAAGAAGATATTCTTTTTAGAAAAACTTTTAATTCCCCAACAGGAATGAACACTCCTTTTGATATCACTCTTTACTTACAACAAATCTGTGACCATGGTGAGTTCTTTGAATTACAACCACAAAGGGCAAGAAACATTGTAACGGCTTTTGGTAGAATTGGTGGCCATGTTGTGGGATTTCTTGCCAACAACTCTGCAGTTTCTTCCGGTCAGATTGACATCGGTGCTTCTCGTAAGGGAACTCGATTTGTAAGATTCTGTAACCTATACAATATCCCTATGGTATTTGTAGAAGATACAACAGGATTTTTACCAGGTCGTGACCAAGAACAAAATGGTATCGTTCTCGAAGGTAGAAAACTACTCGATTCCATTATCGATCTTAGAACTCCAAGACTCACTCTTATCATTCGTAACGCCTTTGGTGGTGCTTATGCAACATTTAACTCTTATTTTACGGGAGCTTCTATGGTGTTTGCACTTCCTACAGCAAGGATTGCGGTTATGGGTCCTGCAGGAAAAGAGTATGTTTACAAAGATGAAATCACAAGTATCCAAAAAGAATTTTTGGCAAACGTGAAAAAAGGAATGAGCGAAAAAGAAGCGGCTTCCGTTCGTGATGGTAAACTTTTCGAAATCGGACAACGATACGAAAAAGAACTCATGAATCCAAAAGAAGCACTTTCTCTTGGTTCTGTTTCCTCCATCATTCTACCAGGATACACAAGAAATGTATTATCCAAAAACTTGAGTTTCCTAATGTCCAAATACAAACCGGCGGAAATGTCCGGTCCTCAAAGGGAGTTTGAATAATTCCATGTTAGATAAGAATTTAAAACGCATTCAATTCCAAGAGTCCGAGTCCGCATGGATTCGTTCCTTCAGTGTGGAATCGATCAAATGTCTCATCGTTTGCCGTGGTCCCGTTCGTAAAGAAACCATGGATGTTTTTGATGCGATTGGTGTGAAGGAATATGGAATTTTACTTTCTGAAAAAGATTCCATTGTTTATCCAAAAGCACTTGCTCCAGAACTTCGTAACTTCCGATTCCCGGAAAATATCCACCGCGTTCCTGATTATATGGGTGCGGGTAAAGAAGAGAAAGAACAAAGAATCCACCAAATCATTGGAATCACCAAAGACAATGGATACACTCATATCTTTGCTGGGTACGGATTTATGGCAGAAGATGCTGAGTTTATTGAAGCCATCGAAAAAGCAGGGATCACCTTTATGGGACCGAGTTCTCATGTTGCGAAAGGTGCCGGAGCTAAAGATGAGGCTAAAAAACTTGCAAGAAGTTTGAATGTTTCGGTAACTCCTGGGGTCGACAATATCACTGCCCTTGCTTTACTTCGTAAAACCGGAAATTCTAAAGATGGACTCCTAAAAGTTGCCAAAGAAAATAACTTAACCTTTTCTTTTAATGATTCCAAAGCATTGGAAGACAATGCGGAAGATTTACTCCAACTTTCTTATGAAAAAACCATAGACATCACTTCCATCTCAGACTTACAAAAAGAGTCTGCTATTCTTTGTGAAGATATTTGGAAAAAATATCCAGGCAAACGAATCCGATTCAAGTATATCGGTGGTGGTGGTGGAAAGGGCCAACGTGTCATTAATGAAAAATCAGAAATTGATGCAGCCGTGATGGAAATCCTTGCGGAATCCAAAGTCACTGCCGTTGGTTCCAACAGAAACTTCCTTATAGAGCTTAACATCGAAAACACACGCCACAACGAGATCCAGCTGATTGGTAACGGTGAGTGGTCTTTGTCCCTTGGGGGTCGTGATTGTTCCTTACAAATGCACGAACAAAAACTTTTGGAAATTTCTCAAACAGTTGAGTTATTACAAAAAGAAGCTGATGCCGTTCGTTCTTCCAATTCAAAAAAAGCAGCCATCTTAGATAAAGATGTTCAGACTTTAAAAGATATGGAACACCAAGCGGAAGTGTTCGGAAAAGCCATTCGTTTGAATTCTGTTTCTACTTTTGAATGTATCGTTGAAGGAAATAGTTTCTTCTTTATGGAAGTAAACACAAGGATTCAGGTGGAACATCGTGTGACGGAGATGGTGTACAAAATGAAGTTCACCAACCCGAACGATCCAAATGATATTTTCTATATTGACTCTCTTGTGGAAGCGATGGCAGTCCTTTCTATCCATGGAACAAGAGTTCCGAAACCAGAAAGAATTTTAAGAAATGTTTCTGGGGCGGAAGTTCGGATCAATGCAACGAACCGTGCACTCCAACCACATGCGGGTGGGATCATTCAAAACTGGTCGAATGCACTTCCTGAAGAGATTCGGGATGACCAAGGGATTTGTACTCGTAACCCCGATACAGGTGCCTTTGTTCATTACAATTTAGCAGGTGCTTATGATTCTAACGTAGCTCTGATTGTTTCTTATGGAACTAGCCGAACAGAAAACTTAGAAATTTTAGGAAACATTCTTCGCAAAACAGAGCTTAGAGGGCAAAACCTCGAAACCAACTTACTTGTTCACTATGGACTCATCCAGTGGATTTTAGGTAAGGATGCGATGTTCAAACCTTCTACTGCGTTTATGATTTCCTATTTAGCGGGAATCGGTGCTTTACAATCCATCATCAACGATTTGGATTTAGAGTATCTGTGGTCTGAAAAAACAAAAATTGCCGATGCCGATCTCAAAAAAGTTCTTAATAAAAAGATGACTCTCGTCATTCGTCCTTTAGAGAGACTTCTTGCGAATCCGCATCTTCTTGGTGGATTTTTAGGATACTTTGATGGAAAACTTTGGACCCGCACGGGAAACAATGTGGCGTTTAACGAAAACCCAATCCAATTTTTGGATTCGTTGTATTACTATTTGAACTTAGATACAACGGAAGCCAAAGCAAGTTCTGAAAAGATTTGGGATCATGATGCCAACCTTCTATTGGAAGCCAAAGCATTCTATTCCGAATTGTCTACACGAACTGGTCTTAGTTCTTGGAAAGAGTTATCCGAGGCCCTAACGAAAGGTAAAAATCCTTCTAAGTCACTTTCTGATGAACTTTGGACTGCCTCGATCGCAAGTCATAATGGATTCCAAGCAGGTCTTGAAACCCTTTTACTCTTACCAAAAATCGGTATCAAATCCAACTTCTTTGGTTTGGATGTGAATGCTGATTTGGATGGGGTTGTGCCAGACGAGTACAAAAACAAAGACACAAGAGATGCGTTTATCAAAACATTAAACCCACCTCCAAAAATGTCTGGGGATGAAATTGTGGCTCCTATGGGTGGAATGTTCTACTCAAAAGAAGCTCCAAACCTTCCTTTACTCATCAATGAAGGGGATCATTTCCAAGCAGGACAACCACTCTTTATCATCGAAGTTATGAAGATGTTTAACAAAATCCTTGCTCCAGTGAGTGGAACCATTGTTAAAAATCTAATGGTGGATTCTGATGGAAAGATTGTGACAAAAGCGCAGCCAATCTTCAAAATCAAACCAGATGAAATTCTAAAGGAAGAATCTCCGGAAGAAATTCGAACTAGAAAGGTAAAAGTAACAAAGGAATTGGGTCTCGGTTAATCAACCGTAACCCATAATTGTTTTGTAAATTTCAGAGAGAGGAAGGATGTGATCAACTCCTCCTCTCTTGATTGCCTCACGAGGCATTCCAAACACAACAGAAGACTCTTCATTTTGTGCTATGGTTTCCGCCCCAGCTTCTTTCATTTCATGTAATCCTGATGCACCGTCATCACCCATACCTGTCATAATGATTCCTTTTGCATTTTTACCGGCCTGTCTTGCAACAGATCGGAAAAGGACATCTACCGAAGGTCTATGGCGATTCACGAGCGGGCCGTCCATCACCTCTACAAAATACTGTGCCCCTGAACGCCGAACCGTCATATGGCGGTTCCCTGGTGCGATGAGGGCCTGACCACGTACAATGCGATCGCCGTCTTTTGCTTCTCTGACACTGATATCACAAATGGAATTCAAACGATTGGCAAAGGCTTCGGTGAATTTTTCCGGCATATGTTGGACTATCACAATGCCTGGAGTTTTGTCTGCGGGGAGTTTGGTAAGAACTTCTTCTAATGCAATGGTCCCACCGGTGGATGTTCCAATGGCAACAATTTTCTCAGTAGCCTGCAGTTGAGAGATATCTTGTTTTTTTTCTGTTTTGATAGAAAATTGTTTTTTGTCAGATAACGATGGTAATGCTCTTAATGAAACTGATGCAGCTGCAGTGACAGCATCAGTCAGTTCAATAGTAGATTCATGTAAAAAATCTTTTAGTCCAATCTTTGGTTTGGTAATGACTTCACAAGCACCAAGGCTCATGGCAAGAAGGGCAGTATCGGAACCTTCCGTAGTTAGGGTGGAACAAATCACAACGGGAGTAGGTCTTTCTGTCATTATTTTTTTAAGGAAGGACAACCCATCCATTCTTGGCATTTCAATGTCTAAAACAATAACATCTGGCCAATCGTTATTCATTTTATCCAAAGCAAATATGGGATCGGATGCACTACCTAAATATTCAAAACTAGAATCAGTTTTGAATATTTCAGCTAATACTTGTCTAACGACAGCGGAGTCATCGATTACAAAAACTTTGATTTTTTTCATAGTGTTATTTTTTTTCTACCCACACTTCACCGTCCCAAACGGTAAAATAAACTTTTCGTGATAAGTTCCCGCCAGTATCTTCTGAAATGATTTTGATTTCATTTTCTTCTAGAATTTTTTTGGCAAAGTTAGCATTCCTTGTTCCAATTAAGGAACTTGAATGGTCTTTCAAAATTTCTCTTTCTTCATTAAGGAACATATTAGATCCGCCGAAAATTTTTGCATAATATTCTTTGGGTTCAGATTTATGTTTTTTGATTTCAGACAAAAAATACGTAAATGCATCCATTCCATATTTATGTGTTTTGGCGGAATGGATGTCAGCTGGTGTTGGTAGAAGGTAATGACACATTCCCCCAATTTGCCGATTGGGGTGCCATAAAATTATGGAAACACAAGACCCAAGTAAGGTTCTCACTCGGAAGTCTGAACCTCCGAAAAAAATTTCTCCTGGATTTAAATAACGATCAATAACTTCCTTTGGTGATTCCATTACAGAACATTGGACGAAGTTTCTTGTATTGCTTGTAACTCTGAAAGTTCCAAAATTTGGTTTACTTTAAGGATTATTACAAATTTATTTTCTAACTTTCCTAACCCTTGGATGAAATCGAGACGAATTTTTGAGCCGAAACTAGGAGGTTCTTCAATGGAATTTGGGGTAATGTCGACTACTTCATTGACCGCATCCACAAGGAGACCCACATCAATGATTTCATTTTCCATTTTTACCTCCGTGATGATGATACAGGTTTTACGGTTGGTTTCTGTTTTCTTTTTGTAGAACCTTGCGTTTAGATCAATCACCGGAACCACATTCCCTCTAAGATTGATCACACCAGGAATATAATCGGGCATCATTGGGACATGAGTCACTGACTCGAATTCAATGATTTCTTTGATGTATAGAATTCCCAGACCAAAAAGTTCGTCCGAAATTTGAAAAGTTAAGTATTGGAGTTCCTGCATATGGATATCCTACTTTAGTACTTTTGGAACTTACTAGATTCATCGGATGAATCAGACTTTCTAACATTGGATACTGGCTGACGGGAGGTTTTCGATTTCGTCAGTTTTGAATCGTAAGCTGCTGGAAATGTTCCTTGTTTTCCTAATTTAAAGAAACTAATTGAGGAAAGTAATTTTTCGGCTTGGGCTTGTAGTTCTTCTGCAATGGCAGCAAGTTCTTCAGAGGCAGAGGCCGATTGTTGTGAGACTTGGTCCAGTTGACCCATTGCTTTATTCACTTCGTTTACACCAGAAGATTGTTCTTGGCTTGCTGCCGTGATTTCTTGGACAAGGTCTGCTGTTTTGTTAATGGCAGGAACAATCTCTTCAATGAGTTTTCCAGCTGATTCAGCAATTTGTACCGAACTTCCTGCCAAACTTCCAATTTCATTTGCAGATTTTTGGGAACGTTCCGCAAGTTTTCTGACTTCAGAGGCAACCACTGCAAATCCTTTTCCATGTTCACCGGCTCTTGCTGCTTCAATGGCAGCGTTTAATGCGAGTAAGTTGGTTTGGTATGCGATATCTTCAATGATGGAAATTTTATCTGCAATTTCTTTCATTGCCGATACTGTATTTTTTACAGCCTCTCCACCTTGTTTTGCATCTTTTGCTGACTTGGTGGCGATGGTATCAGTTTGTTTTGCATTTTCTGCATTTTGGTCGATGGAAGCACCCATCTCTTCCAAGGAAGCGGAAGTTTCTTCCACAGAAGCCGCTTGTTCACTGGCACCTTGAGAAAGTGTACTGGCAGTCGATGCAACTTCGTCAGCTGCGTTGACCAGTGCGTCCGTATTTGTCCTGACATCATTGATGATTTCTACTAACTTTTTGGAAGTATTGTTAAAAGAATCTCTAAGTTTTGCAAAACCTCCATCATAATCACTCGTAATGAGTTGGGTGAGGTCTCCGTTTTCTAAAGCAGCAAGTCCAATGACTAGGTCATCAACAATACGCGCTGTTTCGAGTGTGATTTTCTTTTGTTCTGTAATGTCTGTTGCGTATTTGATGACTTTAAATGGTTTTCCGTTGGCATCAATGATCGGAGTATACGTTGCTTGCAACCAGACTTCTTTTCCATTTTTACCAATACGTTTGTACTCGGCTGCTTGGAATTCTCCACGACCGAGGGCCGCCCAAAATTGGCGGTAAGATTCGGAATTGGCTTCTTGGGTATCTACAAAGATTCTATGGTGTTGGCCTTTGACTTCTTCTAGTGGATAACCAATGACTTTGAGAAAGTTTTCATTGGCTGTCAAAATGGTTCCATCCATATTGAATTCAATCGTAGCCTGTGATCTGTTAATGGCTCTAGAATTGGCATTGGCTTCTGTAACATCAGCCCATTCGACAACACTTCCTAACCTTTCTCCGGTTGCTGTTATGATCGGATTTGCAATTAAGTTAAATTCACGACTTCCAATGGTAATGCTAGTTTTGTGTTCTGCTGTGAATGTTCCAAGCAAACGGCGTTGGTGGCTCGGATCTTTATGGTATCCATCAATATTACTTCCCATTAAATCTTTGAGTGAAAAATTGCGGAGCTGTGTTTTGATTTCGTTTTCTGACTTGGCAAACATGGAATGAATGGCTTTGTTCATATACACCACGTTTAAATCTAAATCGGCAATCATCACATTTGTAGATACGCTGTCCAAAGCTGTTTTGATTTGGATTGCATCTTTCATTGGTTTTTCAATTTGTTTTAACAAAGTAAAAAGTAGATAAGCCGTGATGATCAGGAAAAGTCCACCCGAGAAATAAATGGGGAGGAGGTTTCCTGTTTCAGAGTTGGATCTTTCTGCAATATCTAAAATGCTATCCTTGGTAAGTTGTGCACTCAGTTTAAAAATAGAACTGGAGTAAACTTTCCATAAGGAAGGTAAAGAGGATTTTAGAAGGTCTTTTTTGGTTTGGTCTTCTGGATCAGTGATAAAGTTTTTTACGGAACTAATGTATCCTTCTTTCTCTGAATGGAAGTTCGCAAGAATGGTAGATTCTTCCTTGGAAGCTGGGGATGAGGAAATTTGTTCCCAGGAAGAAGATAATTTTTCCAAATCATATTTTACCTTGGCTACCAAGGTTTTATCTACGTCTGGTGCTCCGAGGAGGGCCAAAAGATCTGCTTGGATCGATTGGCTCAAGTTCCAAGCAGATTCCAGTTTTCCCATTTTTTGTAAATGAGCATTGGTTGTTTCTTCTGTAGGGAAAGAACCCGAGAATGTTCTCCAGGAATATACGGATGTCCAAATCGCAAATAGTATTCCTGTAAGGAAAAAAACGATTAGTTTCGTGTTTATCTTATTATTTTTCATATCATCCTCATTATTGATTTAATCTTTCATTTTCTAACGTAATCGTTCTTTCAAAAAGAGAAGGGATGTCTATGATTAAAGCCACATTCCCATTTCCTAAAATACTAGACCCACTAACACCTTTTACATGACGAAAAACAGATCCCATTGGTTTGATGACTGTTTGGTATTCTCCCAGTAGTCTTTCGACAACAATTCCTGCTTTTTTTTCGCCGTTCCGAACAATCACAATGTTTTCCCGCAAATTTTGATCATTAGATTCTGATGGATAATAATCCCTTAAACGGAGGTAAGGAATCAAACTGCCGCGAAGGGCAAAAAATTGGTTTGCGTCGGCTCTGTTTTCATCCGTAAAATGCAAACATTCGAGAACCATATCCATCGGTATGATGAATTGGTTATTCCCAACTTCTACCAAAAATCCATCGATGATTGCTAAGGTTAAAGGTAATCTGAGAATAAATCGGCTGCCTTGGTTCGGAGTTGATTTTACAGTAATGTTCCCACGTAAGGATTCGATGTTTTGTAAAACTACGTCAAGGCCTACACCACGACCAGAAACATTGGTGATTTGTGAAGCAGTGGAAAGTCCAGGGTGAAAAAGAAGTTGGAATACTTCTTCCTCCGAATCAGGCATAGATCCAGAAACCAAACCTTTATCGATCCCCTTTTGCCAGACCTTTTCTTTTTGGATTCCATTCCCATCGTCAGTGATTTCGATCACAACACTTCCGGCTTCATGGAAGGCATTCAGTTTGATTGTTCCTTGTTTTGGTTTTCCCTTTTTTTCTCGTTCTTCCGGTGTTTCCAATCCGTGGTCACAAGCATTTCTGACCAAATGAGTGAGAGGGTCACCTAACTTATCAACAATATTGCGATCCAGTTCTGTTTCGTTCCCTTCTGTGATGAGCCGAATGTCTTTACCAAGTTCTTTGCCTAAATCTCTGACAGTTCTCGTATACTTTTGGAAACTATCACCAATCGGAACCATTCGGAGTTTGAGAGAAATTTCTCTCACTTCGTTAAGAAGTCTCATTGCGAGTATGGACGATTCTTGTAAGTTAGAATCTTCCATATTACCAATGAGTTGGTTCATGTTGGCGCAAGACACCACCAGTTCTCCCACTCGATTGATGAGATTATCAATTCGTTTGGAATCTACTTTTATGGTTAATGATTTATTTTGATCTTTGGTTTGATTGGTTAAATTATTGGAACCAGGTGAAACATCTTGTGGTTCTAAACTGGGAACCGGAATTTCTGATTTAGAGATAGGAGTGGAAATTCCAGTTTTACGAATTTTTAATTCTTCAAAATAATGAATTAAACTGACGTCTGTTAGAACTTCGATCTCTTTCCAAAGATTGCCAAGGAATATTTCTTCTTCCGGAAGTTGGCCTGATAAATCGGCGAGATCTTCAATTCCCGCTCCTGGAGGTAAAATATGCAAAAATGAATCGTTTTCAATAAAATTGAATACTTTGCGTACGGTGTCCAAATCTGAATTAGAAACTAAATGGATTTCGAATCCCAAATAACATAATTCAGGATCATATTCTTCTAAATTTGAGCTGAGTTCGGATATAGTTTTTAAAGAACGAATGGTTCCTATTTTTTTTAAATATCCAATGAAGGATATAGGGTCTAATCCTTGTGAAAATACATTTCGATTTGGTCGAAATGAAATGAGATAAGCTGGAATTTCATAATCATTATTTGTTTTTTTGGGGGACTTTGTTTCTGAGAGAGTAGGGGACTTGTCGCTTTGATTTGTTTTTTCCTCTATGGTTCCCTTGAGGTATGGTTCCATTTTTTCCAAAATCGAATTTCCAAAATCAATTTTGGATTCTGGAATTTTTCCTTTGGTTTCTTCTAAAACCAAATAGGACAAATGGTCTTTTGCATGTAGTAAAATTTCTGTGAGTTCTTCTTGGAAGGGAATGTCGTGTGAACGTAATCGGTCCAAAAGATTTTCCACAACATGAGCGAACTTCACTGTGGAATCAAAACCAAACATTCCGGCAGTTCCTTTGATCGTGTGGACTGCACGAAAAATAGCGTTTAAATCATCATCCGAAGGTGTCGATACCTCCGTACGTAGCAATATAGTCTCCGTATCACGAAGAAACTCTTCGGATTCAACTAAATAGGCATCTATAACCTCTGTTAAATCCATTATCCGGCTTTCCTCGTGCCGTATTTAAATTCTACTTCATTGGAGTGTTCTTTTTTTACCTTAACACGATCTCCAAAAAAGCTAACAAGGCCTAGTAAATCTAATACTTTGAGTACCGCTAGTGAATGGTTTTTGAGTTGGATGGCGTAGTGTTTGTTTTGACTTAATTCTTTTAGATAAATTAAAAATTGGATACCAGCTGAATCAATACGTTCGATCCCACTCAAATCTAATTGAATGACTTTCCCTTTTGAGTTGGTCCAAATTTCCGATAGATTTTTCCATTCTTGGACGAAGGATACTGTCAAATATCCCTGCCAAGTAATTTCAAAACCTAAATTGGATTCTCTAAGAGTTTGTACTGGTTCCATGGTTAAGGTAATAGTTTAGAAATAGTATCTAACAGTTCTTCTGGTGAGAAGGGTTTTGTAAGCCAAGCTTTTGCTCCCGCATCCATCCCTTGTTGTTTTTTTTCCGGTTGGGATTCTGTGGTTAACATGATGATTGGGGTGAATTTGTATTTAGGATTTTCTTTTACTTTTTTAACAAAGCTAATACCATCCATATTTGGCATATTCATGTCCGAAACAATCAAATCTACTTCATTGGTTTCTAGTTGTTTTAAACCTTCGATACCATCGCCAGCTTCAATTAAATCAAAGTCAGCATTTTTTAAATGGACAGAGATGATTTTGCGAAATACCGCAGAGTCATCAATAATGAGAATTTTTCTATTCATGGTTTGTTTCCTTTTCGTTTTGAATTGGTAAAAATATTTCAGCAATGATACAATCTGCTTTTACTTCAGTTGTATGATCTATAGCGTTCCGTATAAAAAACATTCCGTTGTGCCTATGTAAGATAAAATCAACCATAGTTAAGCCAAGCCCTAAACTAAATTTTTCTTTAGTGTAAAAACTCTCTACCGGTGGGTGGATTCTATAAAATGGTTCGATTAGTCTTTTTTCTGAATTAGACAACTGTTTTGCATATTCGTCTTCAATAATGTTGTTTTTTGCAGATAAACAAAAATATCCATCCACAAATGTTACAAACACATCAAAATGAGATTTTCTTTTGGAATATTTTAATCCATTTGTGATAATCTCATGAAGAGCTAGTTTCATCGAATCAATATCAAAATCTAAATAAACTGATTGTTTGAATACGGGTAAATTTACCTTTATTTCTCTTTCTTCGATTTCGTTTCGAAATGATTCAACAAGGGAAGGAAGAATTCCAAGTAACTCTTCACTTTTCCTTCGTACTAGGTTTGTGTTATTTTGAATGATATCAACTGCATGATCGAGTCCTGACATCATTGCCATATTATGTTCATGGTTTTCGTATAATAAATCCCAAAACTCTTTACTAATGACGTAATCTTTACCTTGGTCGACTTTTATTTGTTGGATGGAGTCTATGATGGTGGACATCGCACCAAGACCTGATCCTTGCATTAAAGTTGTTTTAAGATTTAAAATGGCATAAAGTTCAGAATTCACTTCATTTGTTTTTCTGTGAGATTCTTTGTAGTTCAGCCATTCCAATTGGCTTTTTAATTCTTTTGATTCTTCATCAACAAGAAGGGATTCCATTCTCTTTAGATAGACGTATTCTAATGCTTTTTCCAAACGATCGCAAACAATTTCTACATGAAGTGGTTTTAAAAGATAATCATAGACACCAAGTTTCATGATCTCGATGATTTCTTCCGTTTGGTCAATGGCAGTCTGAACGATAAAAACAGCAGATGGTTCCAAATTTTTTCTTTCTTGGATAAAAGTTTTTCCATCCATCACTGGCATCATCAAATCCACCAAATAAAGGCTATATGATCGACTGGATGCCATCTCGAGCGCAACTTTTCCGTCTTCTGCAATCTCGGTTTCCATTCCGATCCGTTTGCAAATTGCCTCCAAAAGGACTTGGTTTTCCTTTTTGTCCTCAATGATTAGGATTGGTTCCTTGGGCCTTCTCAAAAAATCCTTTGATTGAGATTTTGATAGATTGTTTGAATTTAAGTTCGATTCCACCATATAGATTATCGGAAATCGTAAAGGAAAATTCTACAGGGTTCAATTCCTTTATTTTATAAATTCAGGTAACTTGAGCTGAAAATTTGATCCTTGGCCTAGCCGAGAGTTCAGTTCAATGTATCCCCCCAGTCGAACAGCAAGACCCTGAGAAATGGACAATCCAAGGCCCGTTCCCTCGATGTTCCCATCGTCGTTTAACCGAGTGAAGGTATGAAAAACTCGTTTTTGATCCTCTTCCGAGATTCCTGGGCCGAAATCACGAACAGAAATGTTCAGTAAGTCCTGATTCCAATGACAATCAAGCTCGATATAGGGCTGGTTTGCGTATTTGATCGCATTGGAAAGAAGATTGAGGAGAATTTGTTGGATTTTTCCAGAATCTGAGGTGATCGATTTTGATTCTACAGGTGGTTTGAATCGAATGTCCATCCGTTTGGCGTTAGCTTGTGGTTGGATTAATTCTAGTGTTTGGCGACATAGATCTTCCGGCTTAAACGTTGTTAACTGAATTTTGATTTGCCCAGACTCAATTTTCATCAAACCCAAAATTTCATTGATCATACTGAGGAGCCTTGTCCCACCTGTATAAATATAATTTAGATATTCCTTTCCCGTTTTATCTGAGTCAGGAATTTGGATCAGTTTTGAAAATCCAATGATCGAGTTTAAAGGGGTTCTGAGTTCGTGGCTCATATGAGCTAAAAATTCTGTTTTGGCGCGGTAGGCACGTTCCAGCTCTTCTTTTGTTTTTGTGAGATCTAAAGTTCGTTCCAAAACTAATGATTCTAAAGTGGATTTGTAGCGATTAATCTCCGTTAAATCTAGGTCTCTTTGGACAAAAAGTCCCATCCAACGACTTACCGTTTGGTAGATCAAAAGATTCTCTTGTTTGATGGGAGAATTTTGTTTGTATTTTAGAAAACCCATAACACCTAAAAATTGATTTTCAAAAAGTACAGGAATAAGGAGGAGGGTTTCTGCTTTTGTTTTTTCAAAGAACCATTTTTCTCGAGGCAAAGCCCGTTCTTTCGTTAAATGAATCGTTTTTTCTTTTTTTAGTTTATGAACCCAACGACTGAGTCCTAAATCATACCAATCCGAATTTTGGCATTCTTCCGGTAGTAGTGGGTATTTGGTAGATTTTCTTTCATTTACCCAAACATGAAATTTATTTTGTGAATCAACAGGTTCATACTTGAGATAAAAAATAGAATCCATTTCTGTGAAGTATAACAGCTGGTAAAGTGCATGTGGTAATCCTTCTCTTATGGATGGTTGTTGGATTAGAATTTGAATAGAGGAAGCAACACCAATTTCAAATCGTAATCTCCATGCAATTTCTTCTTCTTGTTTTTGTTTGGTGGTGATATCTTTGATACAAAACTTTGTATATTCTCTGTTTTTATTTTCCTCAGGTACATTAAAATTTCCAAAATAGGATTCTAAAATGGTTCCATCCGTTTTGTAAATGAGTTCCCTGGAAAAATCAGCGTTATCTATTTTCTTAGAGAGAAAACTATTTAAGTCGAACCCAAATTGTAAGGTTTCAAAAAGTTTATTACGCAAAATAAACTCAAACTTTTTTGTGGTTTTGTCAATAGAGAGAATGCTTGATCCTGACTCATCTCCGTCGAGAGATGCTTTTAGCAATGACCAGGCATCTAAAGGCATTTCAGTATTGTTTGAGCAAATCTTTTGGTAGTCTAAAACTCATGGTGTCTTCTCGGCTTTCGGGGAATAAAGATACCTTGGCATCAGGAAAATGTTTTAATATCTCTCCCACAATTTCATCTACAAGGATTTGTGGACTGGAAGCACCAGCGGTAATTCCTAAAGTTTTGATTTTTGAATTTTTGATATGATCAGGATTTACGTCTTCTTTTTTTGAAATTTGAAAACTATCAGGTCTTGTTTTTTTAGCAAGTTGGCAAAGTCGTACGGAGTTAGAAGAATTTTCCGCTCCAATGACAAGTATGGCATCAACAGATTCCAACATTGATTGGACAGCTTCCTGTCTCTCGGTAGTCGCATAACAGATATCATCTTTTTGCGGGTGTTCTACATAGGGAAAAACTTCTTCAATTTTTTTAATTATATTTTTAGTATCCGCTACAGAGAGTGTGGTTTGCATCAGATAGGTAAGTGGTTTCCCTTCTACAATTTTAGATTTTAGATTTTCTACATCTTCAGGAGATTCCACTAAGAACATCTCCGCCTCTCCCATCGTTCCAATGGCTTCGTCGTGGCCTCTGTGTCCAATATAAATGATTTGGTGAGTGTCTTTGATATTGCGGGCTTTTTTATGTACCCTTGTGACAAGGGGGCAGGTAGCATCGCCAATTTTCATTTTTCTTTCGGTTGCTTCTTTTACCACTTCGGGAGAAACGCCATGAGCAGAAAAAACAACAGTGGCTCCATCTGGGACTTCCGAAAGTTCGCTAATGAATTGGATTCCTTTTTTTTTCATTTCTTCCACAACTCGTTGGTTATGGACGATTTCTTTTCGAACATAGAGAGGTTTTTCTGGATTTTCCTGGAATGCTGTTTCCACGTAGGATATGGCATATTTCACTCCGGCACAAAATCCTCGGGGGTTCGCTAGGTAAATTGTCTCTAACACGTAAAAAGCCTGCCTTTTTCTGAAATCCAGTTCCATTGATTTACTAGGACATATTTTAGAAAAGGGGAAGTTCTGTTTTTATTCAAATTTTATTTCATTTTCCCTATTATCCTCCCTACCGGAATGACCGATCCTTATCTTGAAAAGGCCAAGGATGGCCTCTTCGAAAATTCATCAATTTTTCGGGCTTCTGGTGAAAACCTGAAGTGGCGAAGGAACGGATTCAAGGAGGAACCCGGATGATTATCAACCACAACGTAAGTGCGATCTTTGCACACAGAACTTTGAAGTCTAACGACGCGAACCTGAGCAAAGATATCGAAAAGTTGTCTTCTGGTATGCGTATTAACAAAGCCGGAGATGACGCATCTGGACTTGCAGTGTCTGAGAAAATGAGAACTCAGATTGCTGGTCTTCGACGTGCAGAACAGAATACTGAAGATGGTATGTCCCTCATTCAAACGGCGGAAGGATATCTTCAAGAAACACACGAAATCGTTCAACGTGTTCGTGTACTCGCAGTGCAAGCTGCGAACGGTATCTACTCGGAAGAAGATAGACAACAGATCCAAGTCGAGGTTTCACAGCTAGTGGACGAGATCGATCGTATTGCTTCTCAAGCGGAATTCAACAAAATGAAACTGCTTACAGGAGCTTTTGCTCGTCTCAACCCAACTGCTAGTATGTGGTTCCATATTGGAGCTAACATGCACCAAAGAGAGCGTGTGTACATTGAAACAATGAACACTGCGGCATTGGGATTAAGAAACCCTACGGTTCTTACTTTCATCTCTCTTTCGACTGCAGGTAAAGCAAACTCCGTGATCGGACTTTGTGATGATGCCCTAAGAGTGATCTCTAAACAAAGAGCTGACCTTGGTGCTTATTACAACCGTATGGAGCATGCTGCGAAAGGACTTATGAATGCTTATGAAAACACACAAGCTTCTGAGTCTCGTATCCGTGATACTGACATGGCTGAACAAATGACCAGCTTCACGAGATACCAAATCTTAACTCAGGCTGCAACATCAATGCTTGCGCAAGCAAACATGAAGTCTCAGTCCGTGATGAGATTGCTCCAGTAATAGGATAAGAGAAACCAAAGGTAGGGCAGGGTGGTTGGGGCCCCGCCTCTGGTTTCTCGATTTTCTTAAGATTCTTTTTTTTAATTTTAATATCTCTCCCTTTCCAAAACCTTCACTAATATATAAATTTTATCTTTTTTAATCCCTTGCATTGTACATTTCAAAAAAAGTTCCTTCCACTCAGTGGTTGTTAGGTTCTCAGATAAAATTCATTTCTAATTAGATTTATTAATAATTCAATGATCCTAGTTTTCCAGTTTGAACCAATTTCATGTAGTTTTTTTATATTTTTTATTTAAATTCATTCTCTAAAAAAACGGAATAGGTATTTTAGAATATATGGGTGAGTCCTCCTTGATGAAATTAGATATTGAAACAGCATACAATGTGATCCATTCGATAGTATTTAAAACTCCATTGCAATTTCATGCCAAATTGTCTGAAAGTTTTGGTGCAAAAATTTTTATCAAACGAGAGGACCTGCAATTGGTTCGATCCTATAAAATTAGAGGAGCATACAACCTAATCCAAAGTTTAACCTTAGAGGAAAGAGAACGAGGTGTCGTTTGTGCAAGTGCTGGTAACCATGCACAAGGTGTCGCCTATTCCTGCAAAATTTTAAATTTGCGTGGTGTGATTTATATGCCAGCGATCACTCCAAAACAAAAAATCAACCAAGTAAAGATGTTTGGCGGAAATTCAATCGAAATTGTACTTGTTGGTGATACATTTGATGAATGCCAATCCTTTGCCTTAGAGTATGCCAAAACTTATCATAAAGTTTTTATCCCACCTTTTGATCATATCAAAATTATGGAAGGCCAAGGAACTGTTGCCAAAGAAATTTTAGACGAAGAGTCCGATATCGATTATGTGTTTGTTCCCATTGGTGGAGGTGGGCTTTGCGCTGGACTTGGCAGTTATTTTAAGGAAAAATCCCCCAACACAAAAATCATTGGTGTCGAACCATTTGGGGCCCCCTCAATGACCGAGTCTCTCAAACAAGGAAAAACCGTTACGCTAGAAAAAATTGATAAATTTGTAGATGGAGCTGCGGTAAAAAAAATAGGGGATCTTACTTTCCCTATTTGTAAAGAAGTTCTTTCTGATATGTTGCTCGTAAAAGAAGGGAAGGTTTGTTCCACCCTTTTGAAATTATATAATGAAGATGCCATTGTTGCGGAACCGGCAGGAGCATTGAGTATTTCTGCATTAGATCAGTATGCCGATCGAATTCGTGGGAAAAAGGTAGTCTGTATCCTTAGTGGTGGAAATAACGATATCGATCGGATGCAAGAAATCAAAGAAAGATCTTTGTTGTATGAAGGATTAAAACATTATTTTATCGTAAGGTTTGCTCAGAGACCTGGTGCTTTAAAACAATTTGTAAATGAGATACTTGGACCAAACGATGATATCGTTCGATTTGAATTCATCCAAAAAAATAATAAGGAATCTGGTCCTGCCTTGATTGGTATTGAGTTAAAATCGAAGGATGATTTTCAATCATTGTTAGAACGAATGGATGCGTTTCATTTGAATTTCACGTTGGTCAACCAAGATGAAAATTTATTTGAATATTTAATTTAGATATATAAATCAAATAATATCTGTTAGTTGTTGTTTATGGATAACAAATTCTTTTCTAAATTTCGTTTTAGTGATTTTTGTATGACCTAATTATTTTTCCAAAATAGTTAGGAAATCCCTAAAGGATTTTTGAAACATTTCGATATCTATAATGATTGAATGATCGTCGTACAGCTAAAAGCCCGGAGTGATTGCCGGGCTTTTGTATAAATATGAACTTTTAGCTAATAAAACTTAGCCTTTTTTGATTTGCCTTTTCTTTTGCGCGAGATGTGTTAAACAGGCGTCATTGGGTGGCGGGTGGATAACCCCACCCAGTTCGATCTGGGCGGGGATAATATACCTACCGAGTCCACCAGAACCTATTGTTTCCCCTAAAAACTATAATTTATTTCCAAAAAACTTTTATTGAATTTGCCTCACTCCGATTTAATTTAGGATGAATAGGATCAGTTTTTGAAAGTCCGAAATGCATTACTTCTCATACATCCTTTTGTCTTTCTATTCATCTTTTTTTTAAACCTTGCTTGTAAGCTAGAATGGAATAATCCTGGAGATCCCACCACGCAAGCGTTTTGGGAAACTCGAGTCACCGAAGAATGGATTGTGGCCCACCCACGTCCATTTACGATTCGCGGAATGGTCACAGGTCTTAACAATTCACCGGTCGTGATTCTTTCTCCATCTGATGGAAGTTACACATCCGTTTCTGCAAATGGCAGTTTCGAATTATCTGTTTTCGCCTCTCCGAAATACATCCAACTTGATTTTTCAACACAACCTACAGATGTTCACTGTATGCTCTGGGACTTGGGAACCTGGACTGGAGACGGATTTATCAATACCAAAATTACTTGTCCGTTTGTTCGGACGGTTGTGAGCGGAAAAACTCTTCTTTGGGATCGGTGCACATACGGATCCTCATGGAATCCTGATGGAACAAGTATTGGAGTCGGAAAGGGCGATTGTTCCTTGGGAACGGCACAAACTTTAAACTTTTGTACATCAGCCGAGGGATATAATTCATCCTCAAATCCCAATGCTTGTAATGGCGGTGTCAATACACAGCATGTCAATATAGGACCGGTCTTTCAGTCTTGTTCTTCTCGTAATCTTGCTAGTGCTTACTTACGAAAGAACTGGCGCCTTCCTCTTTATACAGAAATGTTTTCGGTAATTCGTTGTAGTGCTACCAATACAGCAGAGATCACAGGTGAGGATGGATGTGCTACCGTTGGTGATTATACAAAATATTCTGGTGCGACAGCTGACCCTGTTTTATTTCCCAATGCTCAAGTTTTTAGATACTGGAGTTCTCAAACATTCCCGGCATTGGGTGATGAACAGGCCTATACAGTAAATTTTAACCTAGGGAACCAGTCTTATGAATTTAAAGATGCAACTGGCTATGTACGCTGCGTTTCCGATTTGTAATACTCGTTCGAAATTTTTGATCTTAAATGAGTCTCTTCGGTTCTAGATTCAGGCCGATTCTATTTTGCTCTCTTAAGCTCTGATCACAAATAAAGCCAGTGTCGCAAATAAATTGGGAAACAATTTAATTTGTCTAGTCCGATTAAAAAAAGCTCGGTGTAATACTTTGATCCTCTCAAAATCACAAAAATCCTCAAAATCTTTACCAGACAAATAATGTAAATTTGGTGTATCATACCAATGAAAAGGCATAAGGTCAGTGACTGGAGTTTTTCCACTGAGAAGGATAGAAGAACGAATTTGCCAATGAGAAAAGTTAGGAAATACAATGATCACTTGTTTCCCAATTCGCAAACATTCTTTAATAATTTCACCGGGGTTTAATGTCTGTTGGATGGTTTGGTTCAGAATGACAAAATCAAAGCTATGGTCTAGATGGTGTTTGAGTCCATCATCAATATCACCATGATGAACATATAAACTCTTTTTAACACATTGGATGATACATTTATCATCCTTTTCTATCCCTTGGACACGAACCCCTTTGTTTTTTAGGATCAACATAAGTTCGCCATACCCACAACCAAGATCTAAAACTCTTTCTCCAGGTTTGACTAAATTGGCAATGTATGAAATATCGGGTCTGTTTTTTAAATCCAAACCTAGGGCTTCATTGGTATGAATGTTCAAAGGAAAACTCCTTCGTCAGTAGAACTTAAAAAATCTCTAAGGATTGAATCCTGTTGTTCACTTGGTAATAAAAAACTATCATGTCCTGCCGGATTATTGAGTTCGACAAAACTAACTGGAACTGCATTGACTTCCAATGATTTTACAATTTCCTCTGATTGGTAGGGTGGATAGAGCCAATCCGATGTATAAGCAACTACCAAAAACCGGCATCTAACTTTTGCTAATACTTTGGTAAGTTCTTTTCCCGTTCCTAAACTAAAATGGTCAAGTGCTTTGGTTACGTAAATATATGAGTTTGCATCAAACCGATCGACAAAGGATTCCCCTTGGTAAATCAAGTAACTTCCTACAGCAAAGTCTGTGGATTGGATATTACCTTTGGGTGGTTTACGACCAAATTTTTCACGCATCATTTCATCACTTAGGTAAGTGATATGACCCATCATTCGGGCAAGGGCTAAACCTTTCGATGGTCTATTTTCTTGTGTATATAAACCTTGGTTCCAGTTGGGATCGGATAAGATTGCCTGTCTTCCCACTTCATTAAAAGCAATTTGTTGTGCAGAGTGTTCGGATGAGGATGCCATCACAATACAGTTTTTGAGCCGATCAGGATATGCAACTGACCACTGTAAGGCTTGCATTCCACCCATCGAACCACCGGCAACGGCAAATAGTTTATGGATTCCAAAATGGCTGATTAGTTTTTCTTGTGCGTTTACCATATCTCCAATGGAGACAAAAGGAAATGTCGATTGGAATGGTTTTCCATTTTTACCATTCGTAGTCAGAGGTCCGCTAGATCCCTTGCATCCTCCGATCACATTGGAGGAAATGATAAAATAGCGATTGGTATCAAAGGCTTTTCCTGGACCAATATAATAGTCCCAATAACCGGGGCGTTTGTCCCCTTCATGAAAACCGGCAGCATGTGCATCTCCGGAAAGTGCATGGCAAACTAAGATAGCATTGTCTTTTTTATCGTTTAATTTGCCGTAAGTTTCGTAGGCAATTTCGAGAGGAGTGATAGTCTCACCCCCCTCTAAGGTCAAAGAGTCAAATTGAATGCTCTGAGTATATACGACGCCTACGGATCCGTGGGAAAACTCGTTCTGTTCGGAGGTAGGCATAGTCTTAATCAGATATTTTTTAATGCCTCTTCCAAGTCTACCAGAATGTCATCGATGTTTTCAAGTCCTACACTCAAACGAACAAATCCTGGAGTCACTCCTGCAGAAACTTGCTCCGCTGCGGTCAGCTGTTGGTGGGTTGTCGAAGCTGGGTGGATGGCAAGAGATTTCGCATCACCGATGTTAGCAAGAAGACTAAAAAGCTCAAGTCCATCGATGAATTTTTTTGCTTTTTCCACTCCACCTTTGATTTCAAAACCAACGATAGCACCGAAGAGCCCACGTTCATGGTATTTTTTGGCAGTCGCATAGTTTTTGTCTGTAGGAAGGCCTGGGTAGTTGACCCATTCAATCTTAGGATGTTTTTGTAAAAACTCTGCCACTTTTAAGGCATTAGTAGAATGGCGTTCCATACGAAGTGGAAGTGTTTCCACACCTTGGATGATTTGCCATGCATTGAATGGAGAAATCGCAGGACCAAGATCTCTTAGACCTTGCACACGAGCTTTGAGAATAAAAGCAATATTCACTCCACCGAAAGGTTCAAATTTTCCAAAAACTTCCCAGAATTTCAAACCATGATAAGATGGATCTGGTTCTGTAAAATTTTTAAACTTTCCGTTCCCCCAATTGAAACTACCACCATCAACGATGATTCCACCGATGGAAGTTCCGTGGCCGCCTAAAAATTTAGTGAGAGAGTGAACCACAATGTCTGCACCATGTTTCAATGGATTCACTAAATAAGGAGATGGCATTGTATTATCAATGACTAGTGGAACACCGACTTCTTTAGCAACTTTACTTACCGCAGCGATGTCGAGAGTGTCTAGTTTAGGATTTCCTAAAGTCTCTGCATAAAACGCTCTTGTTTTATCATTAGAAGCTTTGCGAAAATTTTCAGGATCTGATTGGTCTACAAAGTGAACTTTAATTCCGAGTTTCGGGAATGTATAGTGGAGAAGGTTGTAAGTCCCACCATAAAGTGATGAGGAAGCCACAATTTCTTGTCCAGTTTCTACGATATTTAAAAGGGCTAAGAGCTCGGCACTTTGGCCTGATGCTGTTGCAAGAGCTGCGACTCCACCTTCTAATGCCGCCACACGTTTCTCTAAAACATCCGTTGTTGGGTTCATTAGCCTTGTATAGATATTTCCAAATTCTTGAAGGCCAAAAAGGCGAGCAGCATGGTCAGTATCTTTGAATACATAAGATGTGGTTTGGTACAATGGCACAGCACGCGACGTAGTTGTCGGATCCGGTTCTTGTCCTCCGTGGAGTGCGATAGTTTCTGGTTTAAAATTACGTGGCATAGATTCCCCCGATGGTCTTGTCATCCTCATCTTATCTTGCTTATTTGTCAAGAAAAAATCTAATAAAGCAGAATATTGGTTCGTTTTATTGGATTGGTTCTAAATAGATTATTTCTTATTTTCAGACCAAAACCTTACGATAATCATCGTATTGTTATGAAGTTTCTTCTGACCCAAAGCTTAATTTTGCTACTTCTCCCATTGGTATTCACTTTGGAAGCACAGGTTTGGGTTCCCACAGGAACGGAATCTAGACGGGCTTCCGCTTTACAATTTGATGCTGGTGGATCCAGTTTTCAAAAAGATTATTACGGATATATCTCTCCCAATTTTACCTATAATCACGGAAGTAATTTCGGTTATTCCTTTTCTCTTCCTATCAATGCTCTCGCTGTCGATAAAGATCCTCTCCAATTGGATAGCAAAGCCGGTAAAATCAGAGAGATGGACTATAATAGTAAAAATGATTATTCGCGTGTTTTGAATTATATTTCTTATGGAACCTACAACCAACAAGTTCCGGGTAAGGTGACTTATTCAGCTTATACAGGTAAGATGGTGGATGGATATGTTGGACATGGAACCATTGTGAACAAATACCAAAGTTCCTCTAGATTTGATTCCTATAATCCAGGTGTCATGGCCGATTTAAATACAGATTATGTCGGAGTTCAATACTTTGCGAATTCCGTCGTTAATTTTGAAGTGAATGCCGCTCGGGTTTATATCAAACCACTTGCCATTGGAAAATCGTTATTTTCTCTATTTGATAAGTCCTCCGATTTAGTTTACCTTATGAATTTACGAGGGAATGTCCTTGATGAATCGGGACGATTAAGTGTAGAAGAAGAAGCCGGATCGGAAGAATCAAAAAACAAACAAGCAGAAGAAACTAAAAAAAAAGAAATTCGACCTATTAATAAAGATTCACGGATGGAACTTGTGGACAATGATCCATGGTACAACCGTTTGACGATTGGATATACTAGAGCCTGGGATAGAGCCGCTCCCGTACAAATGTCTTATAATACCAATGGTTCTCCTGTCACAGAAAAGAATTTAGACAATCCAAAAACAACTCAGGTGACTCGTGCTTCTGTAGAAGGGATGGATATCGAATATCGACTTCTCAATTTACCTTTTGTCGAATTCACTCCTTATTTGGACTTTAATAAAATCAAGGGACTCGACGGCGCGCAAGGAACACATTATGGAAGTATCTTTCGTTTAGGAACGAAGGATTTAAATGTCATTCTAAAACCTGAGTTTCGTCAGATGACTGCAAACTACGCTCCTATGTATTTTGATAGTTTTTATGAAGTGGAAAGGTTTCAAAAATTCCCAGTTTCTGCACCTCTTCGTCCTAAATACGATTATTTAGAAAATCAGTCCAATGCCAAAGTCACTGGTTACTATCATACGATTTATATTAATTTTTATCATTTAGGTTTTGAATTTGCTGTAGAAGATTATGGATTAAAAGGAAACAAACGAGTGTTTGCTGCTGCTTACATTCCTTTAGGTTCCTCTTTTTTAATGTCTTTTTATTATACAAAAAAAGGATATGAAACACAAGGAAAGGCTTTTGAGTTAGACAATAACACTCAAGCAGCAGCAGAAATTTCCAAATCCTTTGGTCCAATTGTTTTGCGGTTACAAAACTATCGAAAGTATTATTTGGATAGTAGCGAAAAGTCTTTTGTCAGTATTGATGAAATTCGATTTTTGGTTTCGGGTGGAATTAGTTTTTAATCGAAAATAATTGGTATAAAAGAGCAGAATAAGCAAATTCTGTTCTGAGATTGATTTTCCCAAGACTTATCAGCTTAAATCCACATTCTTTAAAAAACATAATATCATCCGGCTTCCATCCAGACTCTGGCCCAAATACAAAAAGAAAATTTTGAATGGATTCCTTTGATTCTAAACAATCATTAAGGAACTCGTCTCCCTCGCGGTCCAACACCAAAACTTCTCCCTTCCACGATTTTAAAAATGGTTTCCAGGCCAAGGATTTGGCCAAGTTCAAATTGGGTAATCGAGAATTGCCTGTTTGGCTAAGCCCTGTTTCTAAATAAGAAACTGTTTCTTTTGTATAAACGGGGGAAGTCCAATATTCTTTGTTCTTAGATTCTGTAGCATAAAAATATACGGAGTCCACTCCGTATGCTCCACTTAAGTGCAAAAGTTTTTTTCCTGTTTGAGGTCTTGGAAGCGAAAAGAAGGTATGGATTCCTAAAGACTGAAATTCATCCTGTAGTGTTTCTAGTTTTTCTAAACTAACAAAAGAATCTGAAATGGATTGGATTTTAAATAAAAAATTACCGGAACCTGGAATCACTACTTGAACGTTATCCTCTGGAGTTTTCTTCAAGATGGTGCGGATATGGAGGAATCTTTCTCCTGTTAGGTGGACTATTTGCTTATTTTTAAGTTCGGTTTCATAAACAAGAATCCAATTCAATGTTTAGATCTCATACCCAGGTTTTGTTTCTGGTTGTAAATCTTCTGTAGAGTCGGGTGGAACCAACTCTTGATTTGGTTCTTCTATCATGGGGTTTGGAAGTTTTTCTTCAACACTCGCGTCTGGTTTTGGGGTATTTGGAAAAGAGGACCATTTCCAAAAATACAACATGAGGATTGTAAAAAGTAAGATCGGTATTAAACGGATTTCTCTTCTTTTGGGCCCTTGTTTTGATTTTAGATAATCAATGGGAGCATAGAGCAAATCGAGGAATAATTCTTTGTAACTTTGAAAGGATGGTTGGAATTGAAAAGAGGGAACTTGTTCCGATCTATGAAAATCTTCCGAATTTTCCTGATCTGGTACAAAGGTAAAACGATGAGAACAAACGGGACATTGAACCAAAATGGTTCCCTGTGTGGCAGGGAACCGTAACATCGTGGAACAATTCGGACATTGTTTAACGAGATTCAATTAAGAACCTGTTGTTCTTAGTATTTTAAAGAACTCTTCAATGCTTCTACGTTTTTCTTATAATGTTTATTAGAATCTCGATCGTTATAATCGAAAAGTTTTGTAAACAGTTTGTCAAAGTAGTCCAAGTTTTTGAAGTAAAATTGTTTTTTGAAATTGTTTCTAATCGGGTTTGTTTTTGTATTCTCTACGTTCGAAAGAATGTATTTACCAACACCTTTTTCAGAAGGAGTTTCTGGAGTTCCCCAAACAGGATAATCATCATGTTGATAGAACAATTCAAGTTTATCATCATGAGCAGCAGCTCCGTTTGGCGCAACGTCAACAATCACAGAAATGATTTTGTCTTCTAATAGGAAGTTGTTTTGGTAAATGTAAGTTCTAATTTTAGTTAGGTTACGTGGTTGTTCTTTTCTTGGATCTGGATCTGCGTTGTTTACTCCTTCAAAAAAAAGTTCCATTTTTTTGAATTTTGCACCAAGGTTTCGGCTAGATCTTCCGTCTTCACTTCCAACGAAATCAAAAACTTCAAGATGCAAACAAGTGTTATCTTGTGCTTCTTGTTTGTCAGCAGCTTCACATCTTTCTCCATCAGCACTTGGTTTCCCTTTGTAAAGGACAGTGCGGTGAGGAAGAGTTCTCACTTTCATTTTAAATAGAACTGTGTGTAAACGAAGTCGTTTGTTTACTTCAGAAATATTATCATCTAATTCTTTTTCCGTCTCAGTAATGGATTTACCGGATTGAGTAGGATCAATTCCAGCAGAAGTGGAACCTGTTTCCGAGCTACCAGTTTGAGCGAAAACCCCAATATTGAGCAAAAGGATGGGGAGTATTAATTTTATTTTCATGTCCGAATCTTCCTAAAAGGTTAATTTGAGGATACCAAAGAACGACCAATGGTCGTAAACAACTATCCTGTAAAAATTATCGGTAAATCTCCTAGAAGATTGAAGCCGAATCGATTACTTTTTAGCGTTTCCATCCAAAATCTGGTAAAGATTCCAAATAAAACGAAATGTCGGGAGCGGACAAAAAGTCCTCTTTTTCCCAGTTTTGGGTGATCCAACGGCGTTCCACATAGTCACAATAATCCTTAAGATTTCGACCGGAAGCACCTTCCAAAGCATCCGCCAGCTTTAGGCGTTCGTTTGGATCTAATTGTTTGGCATAACCATCTAAAATTTTGGCTCGTTCCTCCTTATTTGGGAGAGGAAAGTAGATCTTTCGATCAAACCGAGACAAAAGAGCCGAATCTAAATCAGTTTTTCGGTTGGTGGCGCCAATGGTAATGGTTCCGCTGCGTTCGGCAAATCCATCCAGTTTCCGTAAAAGAACACTGAGTAGGTTTCTAGTGGCTTCAAAAAGCCCATCTTCTCGGGATGTGGCAAGGGAATCGATTTCATCCAAAAAAAGCATACACTTAGGAAATAGGGCTGCGGCATCAAAAACCATGGCTAAGTTTTGAGAGGATTCGCCGTAATACTTACTTAAGATGGATTCGATGGGCACATAAACCATGGGAACCCCACAAAGATGGGCAACAATTTTTGCCATACTGGTTTTTCCCACTCCAGGTTCCCCTTCAAAGAGGACAGCGCGGGGGAGGTTCGGACTTGGTTTTTTTCGTGTGAGTTTCGTGATCTCGTAAAAGGGTTCTGGTTTTAAAATGGGAAAAACCAAACTTTCTAAGATCTGAGCTTTCACTCCCTCGTAACCAAAAACAGAATCAAAACCTAAATCATTCCCTTTTGCTTTTTCCAAATGCGGATCATAAACTTCGGCTCCGAGTTGGTGGAGGAGGATCCTTGGGTCCTTTGCTGTTTGCCCTTCCGACTTTAAAAATTGGAAGAGGCTTAACGTGGTTTGGATTTCCTTAGTGGAAAAATCTCCGTGTTTGGAACATTCCACTTTTAAATCCGATTTGAATGAAAAACGAATCCGAAATTTACCAGAGAGATTTTTTTGTGGTTCAAATAGATTTTCGTTTAAACTTTGGATGCTGATGTACCCTTCTTCAAAATTATAGATCCGAAAGTTTTCGATATAATTCCGAACAATTCCCAAACAGTCCAGGATCCGATCTTTGCCAGCGTTTTCTGTGCGAAATCGAAATATCGTCTCTTCCTTTTCCTGAACAAATTGATAATTGGCGTTTTTGAGCTCGGAAGCAAATAAATCCTTTGCTTTAAAATAATCCGGATGGGTCACAGAATTGGACATAAGGAACAAAATACGGAACTTTCCCTTTTTTTTCAAGGAAGGATTTTGATTTCCACCGACGAATAAATTGGAGAGGTTGCAAAGATATGGGTGAAGGTTCACTATCACAAGAAGACATAGATGCACTACTCGGTGGATTTAGCGGAGGAGGAAATTCTCCTGCCGCTGGTGGTTCCGGAGGTGGGGGTGGTCTTGATGATTTGGATGCTCTCGTCGGTGGTGGCGGTGGGGATGACAATGGTCCTTCTTTTGCTGATATTGCTGCGGCCCTAGGCCCAGGTGCCACTCCCAGTCCTGCAAGGTCTGGTGCCAAATCGCAAGGCAGTCCAGGAAGTAATACTGCCAATCTCAATTTACTTTTAGATGTTACCCTCCAACTCACAATCGAACTGGGGCGAACCACTATGTTCATCAAAGATGTCCTCCAACTTACGGAAGGAACTGTGGTTGAGTTAGATAAAAATATTGGGGAAGAACTGGATATCCTTGCAAACGGCAAACTTGTCGGTCGAGGAAAACTCATCATTCTGGATGATTACTATGGGGTACAAATCACTCAAATCGTAGATCCTATGGAAAGACTCGGTGGCCCAGCCTTTTTATAGGTTTCCACCTTACCTGAACCAATAAATCAATTCACATATGGAATTTGAATCTCCTTATTCACTAGAAAGGATTGTAAACCCTTCTGAAGATTTACAATCAGAGCTCTGGAATCTGTTGCACGAATACAGTGTATCAAAGTTAGGTGATCCTAGTTTTGAAAAAAAAGAGTTCTTTGCCATCCTTGTGAAAGAGGGTGATAAACTTGTTGCTGCTTCCCTCTGTTATTTATTTTTTAAGGGACTCAACCTCCAACTGCTTTGGGTGGCCGAAGAAAAACGGGGATTGGATTTCGGAACAAAATTACTCAAAGAAATTGAGAACGAGGCTAAAAGTCTTGGAGCAACTCTTGTTTTTGGTTATTCTTTTGGATTCCAGGCCCCTAAATTTTATACAAAACTAGGATATGAGGAAGTGGGAAAAATTTCGAACTATCCAGAAGGACAGAATTGTTACTTCCTCTGTAAAAAATTGACAATCGATTCTCCTTGACAACAATTCCATCTCTTTCAATCTGTTCTCTATGTTAACTCTAGCCATTGTGTAGACCGCCAAAACGGTGAACTTGTTTTGGATACCCCGCCTAAATTCAATTAGGAGGCGGCTATCTTCGCACAGGCGGTCTATTCCCTCTCATCCACTGTTTTGGTCTCCTCTTTTTGTTTTGCCGCAAAAACTGGATATGTCACGTGAATCTGAACTATCTAATTTACAAAAGTTCTCTAAGAAAAAACGTTTTGATGATGAAGACGAAGATATTTCTTCTCTAAAACCCAAAACAAAATCGCATCGTTTCCGTTCTGATGTAGATGAATTTCGTTGTGTAGAATGCAAACAAATGGTTTTTCCTCCAGGTTTCGGAACAGACCAAAGGAATCATTGTCCGAATTGTTTGACAAGTTTACATCTCGACAATTCACCGGGAGACCGTGCCGCTACTTGCGGAAGTAAAATGGAAGCAATTTCCATTTGGGTGAGAAAAGGAGAATGGGTGATTTTACATCGTTGCAAAGGTTGTGGTGTGATTCATGCCAATCGGATTGGGCCTGATGATAACGAAGCTTTGCTTGTATCCCTTGCTGCCCAAGCCATGGCAAAACCTAGCTTTCGATTGTTTGCAGAAAATCCGGTGGAAAATCCACCGGATGACAAATGTTAGACATTTTTTTTGGCATACTAGGTTGGTCCTATTATGCTTTTGGTTTTTTTCCTTCGGTTAGGTTGGCAATCAGATTTGGTAAATTCATCACATCCGCTGGGATGAGGATTTCCGTATTCTCTTTGGCAACGTTCAGGAAGTTGTGGATGAACGCTTTTGTGATTTGTAGTTTGATCGCAGAGGCACCACCTTGTTCAGAGATAGCACCAGCGATGGCTTCAATCCCTTTTGCTGTCGCAACCGCAAGGGCTTCAATTTCTGTTGCTTTACCTTCAGCAGAGTTGATCCTTCTTTGTTTTTCCCCTTCCGATTTGTTCACGGCTTCTTCTTTAAAACCTAGGGAACGGTTGATTCTTGAATCTCTTTCCCCTTCCGAAAGAAGGACTTGGGACCTCTTAGCGATCTGTGCTTTCTTCTCTTTTTCCATGGCATCAAGAACTGATTTTGGTGGAACAATATTGAGAATTTCATAACGATTGACTTTGATTCCCCAAGGTTCAGAAGCTTGGTCAATGGCAGCTACAATGGTAGAATTGATGGCATCTTTTTCCCCAATGGTTTTATCGAGTTCCATAGTTCCAATCACGGACCGCATTGTAGTTTGTGCAAGTTGAATGGCGGCAAACTGAAAGTCCTCAATTCCATAAGAAGCACGAACGGGATCGATGATTTTTAAATAAATCACTCCATCCACTTTTACCTGTACGTTGTCATGCGTGATACAAATCTGTGGTTGGACATCAATCGATTGTTCTTTGAGAGTATGGTAATACGCATCACGATCAATAAAAGGAATCAGAATGTGAAATCCCGCTCTTAAACTTCTCGAGTATTTACCCAAACGTTCTACAATTAATACATCTTGTGCTGGAATGATGCGAATGCAGCGAAAGATATTATAAATCAAATAAATAGCAATGATCGACCAAAAGGCTAAGTATACGAATTCCATACTATTCTCCTACCTGTGGGATTTTTGTTGTGATTTTGGAAAGGCCTTCAAAAACTCCGCCAATGTTTGCAAGAGCTTCGGGAACCACTGTCGTTTTTGAAGTTTTTAAAATGATACCAAGGGCATCCAAATACTCTTGTGTGATTTGTAAACTGACAGCTTCTTTCCCACCTTTTTTACTAATAGCATCGGAGATTAATTGTAATCCTTTTGCTGTGGCGTTGGAAATCAGGGTGATCTCTTGGGCCCTTCCATCGGCTTCGTTTACCAAACGAATTTTTTCCCCTTCGGAAATGTTAATGGATTCTTGTCTTTCTCCTACCGAGTGGTTGACACGAGATTCCTTTTCTCCTTGAGAGATAGTGATTTCGGCTCGTCTTTCCCTTTCGGATTTCATTTGGTTTTCCATCTCGAGAAGGATTTGTTTGGGAGGAGTGATATTACGAATTTCGTATCTTGTGACTTTAATGCCCCAAGGATCGGTAGCACGATCGATATTGGAAACCACTCGGCCGTTGATTTCATCTCTTTCAGAAAGAAGGTTATCAAAAATCAATTTTCCAATTTCGGAACGAAGAGTGGTTTGAGCAAGTTGTGTGGTTGCTAACATAAAGTTATCAATCCCGTAAGATGCCTTTTCTCCATCGATGACTTTTAAATACAATACACCATCCACTTCAACGGATACGTTATCCTTAGTAATACAAACTTGTGGATCTATGTCGATGGTTTGTTCTTTTAAGTTTTGGCGGTAACGAATTTGGTCTACAAAAGGGATCATAAAATAAAATCCCGATTTTAAAACCCCATTGAGTACACCTAATCTTTCTTTAACATAAACACTTTGTTCTGGAACAATGATGATTGTCTTTTTTATAATATAGACAATTACCAAAAATACAACGATGACGGTTGCGCCCATAATTTCCTCCTCTGTGACGTTTGACCATACTTAGATGAGGAAAAGAGAAAAGGTTTTTTTCTTTGTAATTAAAAAAAGTGTAATTTAATGTTTATGATTCTACTTGTTCAACGGTGAAAGTAAGATTTTCCCTAGAAAGAATCCTAACAAAACTTCCCTTCGGGATTTTAGAATCAGTGGAGATGGCATCCCAAAGTGTGCCTTGGAAACGAATTTTGCCACCATGCCTTTGTACTAAAATATCAATTTCAACAGGAACAATTTGATTTAAAAAATCATCTTGGATGAAAGGATCCACGGAAGATTCTGATTTAAAAAATCGTTTTACGGCAGACCCACCAACAAGAATGGACACAAGACTGGAAACTATCCAAACAACCACTTGGGTATAAAATTCGATAGGAACCAAACGAGCCAAAATGCCGGTAAATATGGCTCCAACTCCTAAAAACATCACAAAAGTTCCGGGAAGTATAAACTCAGAAAATAACAAGGTGATTCCAAGAAAAATCCATACATAGGGTGAATTAGCAAAAATAAAATCCAAAGGGAACCTCTCAGGAGAAGGATCACTAAATTCTAATGTAAGGCAAGAAAAATAATACTTTGATTTCGAACGAAGGCTTAGAACCTGTCTGTGTGAAACGAATTTTTCTCATCATACTTGGAGTTTTTCTGATCCTCCAGTTTTTCCCCGTCTCTCGAAACAACCCCCCTGTCACTTCTGAAATCCAAACGAACCAGGAAGTCAAAGAAATCTTAAAACGAAGTTGTTACGACTGCCACTCGAATGAAACGGTTTGGCCTGCTTATTCTTATATTTTTCCGGCATCATTGCTTATCTCTCACCATGTGGAAGAAGGTCGTGAAGAATTGAACTTTTCCGAATTTGGAAAATTGGCAGAACGAAAACAAAATAAAAAAATATATGAAGTTTGGGAACAAGTGGATGAAGGAGAGATGCCTCCAAAAGACTATTTATTACTTCATCCTAAGTCTCATTTATCTGAAAAAGATAAAGAGATTTTGAAACAGTGGACAGATAGTTTTGATAAGGAATCCGAATGAAAGAAAAAAAGTTATGGGGTGGTCGTTTTGATGCACCGCCGTCCTCACTCATGATTCGTATTGGTGAATCCATCAGTTTTGACAAAGAACTTTATGCTCACGATATTGAAGGTTCTATTTCCCATTCCCGAATGTTAAAACGAATTGGAATTCTTTCCGAATCGGAACAACGAAAAATCGAAACAGGACTCGGACAGATAAAGAAGGAAATTGATTCCGGAAAGTTTGAATTCAAAATCGAAAACGAAGACATCCATATGTCGGTTGAGTCTCGCCTAACGGAGCTACTGGGAGATTTGGGAAAAAAACTCCATACGGGTCGAAGCCGAAATGATCAAGTTTCGCAAGATGTTCGTTTGTATATCAAATCGGAAGTGGAATCGATTTTGGTTTTACTTGCTGATTTACTTCTTGCTTGGATTGGAAAAGCAGAAGCGCATACAAAAACCATTATCCCTGGATACACTCATCTCCAGATTGCCCAACCGATTCGAGCCTCTCATTATTTTTTATCTCATTTTTGGGCGAACGTTCGAGACTTCGAAGATTTTTTAGGAGCCTATGAAAGAGCCGATGAATTGGTGTTGGGTTCTGGTGCCCTCGCGGGAGTCAACTATGCCACAGATCGTGAGTTCCTCCGAAAAGATTTGTCCCTTTCTCGGATTTCCGAAAATTCCATGGATGCGGTGAGTCAAAGAGATCATATCTTTAAATTTCTTTTTGCTGCATCACAGTTTATGATCCATGTCTCTCGGTTTTGTGAAGAGATCATTCTTTACACTTCCCAGGAATTCAGTTATTTCAAACTTCCTGACCATTTAACCACAGGATCCTCCATCATGCCGCAAAAGAAAAATCCTGATGTGGCCGAGCTCATTCGAGGAAAATCGGGGCGTGTGGTTGGAAGTCTTACTCATTTGCTTGTGATGGTAAAGGGAACACCTTTATCGTATAACAGAGATTTCCAAGAAGACAAACTCCCGTTATTTGACACAGTCAAACAAATCAAACTGAGTATTGAAGGGATCCGGGATATGGTAGAGGGAATCCAAGTGTTTCCTGAAAATGCAATCCGCAGCCTTCGCTCCGGATTTTCCACAGCCACTGATCTTGCCGATTGGCTTGTGAGTGCAAAAGGAATTCCATTTCGTTCTGCCCATGAAATTGTAGGAGAACTGGTAAAACATTGCTCTTCAAAGGGTTATGATTTGTTTACGATTCCAAGCGGAGAAAGGGGACAGATCCATGCGGTTTTGACAGATCCAGGTTATGAGGCAGCTATTTCCCTAGAAACTTCTTGTGACAAAAAAGATGTGATGGGAGGAACCTCGCTTCCTCGTCAAAAAGAACAAATCAAAAGGGCGAAAGCAAAGGTAAACGAATTGACCAAAAAGTTAAAATCGATAGAATCAAAGGGTAAAAAATAAATATGAAATCCATTGTACCAAACAAAGTCCCATTTTTTGCCTTTCTCTTTTTGGCTCTTTCCCAAACCATTTTCTGCAGTGATCAAACCTTCAAAAAAATCACTTATGAACCTGTATCCTATTCTCCTTCCAAAGTCATTGTCAAACGCCAAGATGTGACTACGGTAAAGTTGCCGGAGAAACCTGCCATTTACGCTGTGTTCTCCACCACTGCTGGTGATTTGGTTTTAGAACTTTATGATGCAGCTGCGCCTAAAACCGTTCAGAACTTTATCGATTTGGCCCAAGGTGAAAAAGAATTCAAAACCGACAAAGGTTCCGAAAGACGTCCTTTTTACGATGGGTTAAAATTCCATAGAGTGATTGAAAACTTTATGGCACAAGGTGGATGCCCTAGAGGTGACGGAACTGGTGGTCCTGGATACCAAACAGAAGATGAAATCAATGGAAAAGCACTGGGTCTCGACAAACTCAAAATCAAAGATGCACCTCAATACCAATCCCAACTACAACGTGCCGTACTCACCGAATTCAAAATCCAATCGAGAGCTGAGTTTGAAGAAAAACGAACTGAAGTAGAAAAAGCTTACCAAGAAGCTATGGAATTACCCGTTTTGGAAGTATTACACCGAGTGGGTTACCGTTACAATGAAGCCCTTCCCAGCAAAAAAGCCCTTCGTGGATCCTTGGCTATGGCGAATGCAGGACCCAATACGAACGGGTCACAGTTTTTTATCAACCAAGTGGACACTCCGCATTTGGATGGCCTTCATACAGTTTTTGGATTTTTAATTACTGGATATGATGTGCTTGACCGAATCATTGAAAAAGGAAATCTACAGACGACAATCCGTAAGGTTGTCATCATCGACAAACGCCAATGAACTACTTAGAAGGAATCGAAGTCATTCAAAAATACACATCGGGTTCTTCCGTGGAACCGGTGTTAAAGTTCATTATGACCATCCCTCATAATGAAGAAGGATTTGCGAATGCACTTGATGAGATCGGGGGAATCAATCGTTATCCCGATACCTTCGTTGGACTTCTCAGTTTTATCAGTTTCATTTTGGGTCAAAAATCAAAAATGAGCCAACTGTATGAAACAGCCCTCGAAAGATACGAATCCTTAAACCAGGTCACTTCCAAACGCCGCCCGACGGAAGAAGAATCAAAAATCAAACGAACGTTAACCGACTTTATCTTAAAAATCGAAAAGGTTTTTGAAATCCAAGACCTCACCGACGAAAGTTTGGTAAAGGAACTGAACCGTTTTGTTTCCGAAGCCAACCTATATGGGGTTACTGAAAACGAGATCAAAAACCTCAAGGTTTCCTCAAAAACGGTAGCCCTCGTGGAACCACATTTGGACAAACAAAGGGAAAACTACTACCAATACAAAAAACTAGTGGGAGTCACGACAAGGCTCATCCGTATCGCCGATTATATTTTGGAAGAAGCTAAAATGGGGGCCGGATAACCGGTTTTATGTCCTAAAAATTCTTTCGGAAATTTAAGGTTCTGCCGAAATCTTAAACTGTATGCGGTCTCTCCGAAATTTCATGATTTTAGGAATTCTATTGGTAGATTCCCTCTATGCATTTCCTGACAGAGATGCCAGGGGAGAACGAATTGATAATTTTGTCTCCCTCCAGTCAAAAATCAGCCTTTCCTTAACAAAGCGGAGTTACCAAGCCGGAGAAAGAGTTCCGCTTACCTTCACTGTGACCAATACAGGAAAGGAAGTCGTTCGCATTTTTCCTTCCTTTGATTATCGTTACTCTTTTCAAATCATTGTGAAAGACGAGAATGATCGCATCCTCACACCTATAGAAGATCCAGAATTTCCAGATCCTATCCTGAAACGTAGGACAACCATCGTGAATTTGGTGGGAGATGAGAATAAAGAAATCAGCCTCCACCGCAATGAGTCTTTTTCCAAAACCATCTATCTGGATGAACATTATAGTTTTTTGCCAGATCAAAAATTCTATGTGACCGGTTATTTTTATCCCAATTATACAGAAGATAAATCGGCTTTCTTACGTTCTGGAAATACAGTAGGATTTCTTTTTCAAAATTCCAAAGCAGAGAGAAAAGAAACGGTCACTCGCCAAATCACGGAAAACGGAGGACTTTCTCCAGAAGAAACCATCTTCCTCTTTCTCGGTGCCGAGATGAAAAAACATTGGGAATACCATTTTAAGTGGATCGATTTTTCGGAATATATTTTAGCTTATGATCGTTACAGCAGTGCCTATACAGAAGCTGGTCTTGGGGAACGCGAAACAATCATAGAAGATTTCAAAGAGTATTTGACGGAGACACCCTCCGGAGTTTTAAAATACTTTAAAGTGATGAATGTGGACTATCCTTCCAAACGGGATGCGAGAGTCCAGGTCTATGTAGAAAGAATGATGGGTCGGTTCAAAACAAGGTACGAATATATATACACCTTGCGACAAGAAGAAGGAAGCCGAGTTGGATTTTGGCAGATTAAAAACTTACTCGTAAAGGTAAAAAAATGACGGAAATCCTTTCCCAAGACGAAATTGATGCCCTGTTAAATGCCATCTCCTCAGGCGAAGTATCTGAGGATGAATACTCATCGGTTGGGGAACAAAAGAAAGTCAAAATCTACGACTTCAAACGTCCGGATAAATTTTCAAAAGACCAAATTCGTACCTTGCAGATGATGCACGAGACCTTTGCCCGTTTGGCAACCACCGGTTTATCGGCTCAGCTTCGAGCCCTGGTTGTGGTGCACGTGGCTTCGGTAGACCAGTTAACCTACGAAGAATTCATTCGTTCCATTCCGAACCCAACCACTCTTGCTGTGATCAATATGGATCCACTCCGCGGGTCTGCCATTTTAGAAATTGACCCGTCCATTTCCTTCACCATCATCGATCGTCTGTTCGGTGGTAAGGGTGAATCTTCCAAAGTCAACAGGGAACTTTCTGATATTGAGTTGTCTGTAATGGAAGGGATCATTGTTAGGATTCTTGGAAACTTACGAGAGTCCTGGTCTACTGTAATTGATTTACGTCCAAGACTTGGAAACATTGAAACAAACCCACAGTTTGCCCAAGTGGTTCCACCCAATGACATGGTGGTATTAATTACCCTGGAAACCAAAGTGGGTGAAGTAGAAGGGATGACCAACCTTTGTATTCCCTACATCACCATTGAACCCATTATTAATAAACTTTCAGCACAGTATTGGTATTCCTCGATTCGTAAAGGGGAAGTGGATGAAAACCGAGCCGTCATCCAAGAGCGACTCGACCAAGTCAAAATTCCTCTGATTTCCGAAGTGGGAAGTGTGGACATCTCTCTCAATGACCTTATGAACTTACATGTGGGGGATGTGATCAAATTAGAAAATACTCCGATCAAAACCGACCTTATGGTAAAAGTAGGGGATCGCAGTAAGTTTAAGGCCACACCGGGTCGTGTAGGGAACCGCCTTGCCATCCAAATTGGGGATAGCATTGAGGACATTCCAGACGAACTCCTTGGATCTACGAGATCGGAACAAGAATATTAAGGTTTTTCGCTAAACAGTGTTTATGCGAAAAATTATACAATTTGTATTATTCTTAAAGGTTTTTACTTCTTTTCAAGTAGTGACTCGTATCATCTCCGCTTTCGGGATTTTGGCATTTCTCATTTTTAGTGTTTCTATTGATGCCAAAACCAAAAAAACTTCGGAAAAACATGCGAGACAATCCTCCAAGATTCGCCAAACCATTGTTTTATCTATTGATGGATTTCCTGCTTATTATTTATCTGATCCCAAATACCATGTTTATTTCCCACATCTAAGCGAAATCTTCCAGAAGTATGGAGTTTCTGAAATTGTTACCGTCAATCCTTCGGTAACGTATCCAGCACATACCTCTATGGTGACGGGAAAAGATCCCGCAGAACATGGAATCTACAACAATACCTTATCTGATCCTTTTGAAAAAAATGATGGGGGATGGATGTGGTATGCGGAAGATATCTCAAGTCAAACACTCTGGGATTTGGCAAAAGAGAATCACAAAACTACGGCTAACGTATTTTGGCCTGTGACTGTGGGGGCGGGCATTGATTGGAATCTTCCCCAATATTGGAGAAAAAAAATCCCAGAGGATGACAAACTCCTTCGAGTGCTTTCCACCAAGGATCTTCACAAAGATGCTGAACTTGCCGTAGGAACTCCGTTAAACGACGTTTCAAAAGATGAAGTGAAATTAAAAACAGCCACTTGGCTCTTTCAAAATAAAAAACCGGATCTGATGTTTGTTTACACTACGGATTTGGATACCAACCACCATGGGTTTGGCCCAGGATCAGAAAAAGCCCTTTCCCGACTTTTGGAATTGGACAAAGTCATTTTTGAATTTTTACAGTCCGTGGGAGCATTTGCACCCAAAGGTCCGGGACTAGTGATTGTTTCTGATCACGGGTTTCAATCTGCCGATCTTGTTTGTGCACCGAATGTGGTTTTAAAACAAAAAGGGTACATTCGGGATGAAGAGGGAACTTTTCAGCTCACCTTTAAAAGTTCCGGTGGAACAGCCATCCTTTTGCCAGGTGCGAATGCAAAATTTACTGACTCGGAAATTCAATCCCTTGTTTCTGAAATTCTAGCGGCCTGTCCAGGAGCTGAGTGGGTTCCTTTCACTAGTATTATGTTAGGTGAAGGAATAAACCAAACCTCAGATGACCAAGAGAATCGTAATCTGCAAAAGAAAATCCATCCTAGCGCCTTGGGTCTTTTACGGACTTCGCAAACTATGTTTTTTAGTGGAACCAGAAAAGGGGAAGTGTTTACCAAGTCCCAAACAAAGGTCCACGGACATGGGTATTGGAATGCAAACCCTGAGATGAAAACCATTGGATTTGTATATGATCCAACGGGAAAAAAACACCAGTTCCAATCGGTAAAAGATGTATTTAGAATCGTAAAAGATATGTTAGGTTTTAAAGAAAAGAAAACCAATGGGCCTCGTGTGCCGCCCTTGCACACAAAGCCTTGATCCAAAATCGATTCGATTTGAATCGGTTTAGATGAAAGGGTTCTTCTTATTTTTTTAATAAACTAAGAATGGCCTCACCCACAGCCTTTGCTGATTGCGGATTTTGTCCTGTCACAAGCCTTTCATCCACTTCCACATGTGAGTTCCAAGGTGCTGATTTGGAATACTTACCACCGGCAGCAATCAGTTTGTCTTCCAAAAGAAAGGGAACCACTCCTTCTAGTTTCACAATCTCTTCTTCTTCGTTGGAAAATCCATTCACTCGTTTTCCCGCAATCAGTTTGGAACCATTGGACAAAGTGACATTGACAAGTGCCGAGGGACCGTGACAAACAGCTCCCACAATCCCACCTGATTCATAGATTGATCTTGTGAGGTCTTGGAGTTCCGCGTTGTCCGGAAAATCCCACATGGTTCCGTGCCCGCCGGCAAAATAAATGGCTGAGTAGTCACTTGCCTTAATTTCTTTTGGGGACTTGGTATGGATGCGTTTTGTTTGGTAAACTGGATGGTTCCAAAATTCTTTGTTGGCCATATCTTCCAAATCAAATCCATCTACAGGAGGTTCGCCCCCTTTCGGACTGACCAAATCCATTTCCACACCGGCATCGTGTAAGACCTTCCATGGGTGAGCTACTTCTCCCAAATGGTAACCAGTGGAACCGGCGTTTCCTTTTTCTCCGTGGCTTGTTAATACAAATAATACTTTTTTCATTGGATCCTCGCTTTGTTTGCAGATTCTAAATATCTGTGGTAGGAAAATTTTTTCCTACCTGATTTTTTAGACAAGAGAAACGAGTCATTAGAATAATGATGGTGTTTATAATAAGGTATTAAAAAAATAATATCCATAATGAATCCGATCGAATTGTACCAAAGTTTTTACCTTATCTATCGCGAGAGGAATTTAACCAAAGCAGGAAAAATCCTTGGGCTTTCCCAACCGGCACTTAGTTTGCATTTACAATCCCTGGAAAGGCATAGAAAAGAAGTTTTATTTCGCCGCACTTCTCGAGACTTAATTCCCACTGACGCCGCCAAACGGTTGTATGTTCAGATAGCAGGCCCAATCGAAGAATTGGAAAGGATGGAAGGGCAACTGAAACCGAAAGAAAATATTCGTAGGCTAAAAATTGGTTCAGCCAAGGAGATTTTTTTAGAAAAAATTTTGCCAAATCTTTCTGCATTGGGAGAAAGATTTCACGTCCTGTACGGTCATCCTCCTGAACTTTTGGATTCTTTGGAAAAAAAGGAAATCGATTTAGTTATCACCAATCAAAAGTTAAATGTTCCTGGAATTTTATTAGAAGAATTATACAGAGAAAAATTTGTTTTTGTAGCATCAAAATCCATCAGTTCGGATGCCAATTTCCCATTCCGTGGACAAACCAAACCCAAAATCGAAATGATCAAAACTTGGATGGAAAACCAACATTGGTTTGTGTATAGCGAAGACTTCGCAATTGTTCGCAGGTTCTGGAAGGTGAATTTTGATTCTCGACCGAAATTAAAAGAGTATTCTGTTTTACCAAACCTTCATGATATCAAGACTGCGTTGGAACTCGGGAGCGGTGTTTCCGTTTTGCCTACGTATCTACTTGGGAAAAAATCTCCTTTGTATACAAATGAAAAGGATTGTCGGAGTTTTGAGAACCAATTGTATCTTGTCAGTCGAGAAGAAGACGTCGATTATTTAGAAGAAAAATTCCCAAAACTGAAAGATTGGATGAATGTTTAAACGTTTCGACTAATGTTTTTTCCAGTGGATACATTCCCCTGGGCATTCATCCATTTCCTTTTGCACTTTTTTTTCGTCTTCGTCTGGGATCATCGCATCATTGATTGACTCTCCTCCGATATGGGTTTGAGAAACATCATCCTCATCCATCATAAAGTATTTCGGCATATTATCAGCACATTGGTTACAAGAAGTACAATTGTCTTTGTCTACATAAGCTTTTCTCATGTTTCTTCCTCTGTTTTGAGTTTATAATATAAAATGATCGATACAAAAAATATGGTTACCGCATTTGCGAGAATGATAGGAAAATCAGACTTTAAAACTCCATACACAAACCATAAAAGTACACCGATAAAAAACATGATGTACATATTGCGGCTGATGTCTCGGGTTTGTTTGGTCATAACAACGCGTAACACTTGCGGAAGAAAAGATACAGTCGTTAAAAAGGCAGCAATGTAGCCAATCAGGTTTTCCATTTAGGCTTTGAACTCTCGTTTCACAATGGTTTTGACTCCACCGCGAACATTGTAATCTCCCACCACTTTTACATATAGAGGGTCCACAGCTTGAACAAAGTCTTCTAGGATTTTGTTCACAACATTTTCATGGAAAATTCCCACATTTCGATAGGACATCATGTATTCTTTCAGCGATTTGAGTTCTACGCAGCGTTCCCTAGGGATGTATTCGATAAATATAGAACCAAAGTCAGGGAGACCAGTTTTTGGACAGACGGCCGTGAATTCAGGGATGGTGAATTCGATATTGTATTCTTTTCCGGCATAAACATTGGCAAACCACTCGATTTCCGGGGTTTTCCAGGACGGGATATGGTCTTGTTTGTCCTCGTAAGAAGATTCTGATTTTTTTTCCGACATTTGTTTACCCCGACAATTGCAAAATTATTTTGGAATCATCCCATGAAAAGTGATAAAAAAATTGCAGTCGTCGATTTCGGCGGTCAATACGCTCACCTCATCGCATCCCGAATTCGTAGGCTTGGTGCCTATACAGAAATTCTCTCCAACGAAGAACCTTTGTCTGTCTATGAGTCCTATGCTGGAATCATTCTATCAGGTGGCCCAAGTAGTGTTTACGAAAAGGGTGCACCACTTCTGCCAGATGGATTTTTTAAAACTTCTGTTCCCATTCTCGGAATCTGTTATGGCCACCAACTTTTAATGAAGGCCCTCGGTGGTGAGGTTGTTTCTTCCAATTCAAAAGAATATGGCCCTGCTATTTTAGAAATTCAAAATCCAGATTCCTTACTTTCTAAATCCCTTTCGCCTAAGACAAAAGTTTGGATGAGTCACGGTGATGAAGTGGTTCGGATGCCCGAAGGTTTTAAAATCGTTGCTTCTTCGGATAATTGTTGTTATGCGTTCGTTTCTAATGAGTCTAAAAAACAATTTGGGATCCAATTCCATCCAGAAGTCACTCATTCCGAAGAAGGGGAAGTATTACTTCGTAACTTTGTGAATCTTTGTAATGCAGGTGCAAGTTGGAGTATATCTCAGTTTCTGGAAGAACAAATCTCTGAGTTACAAAAGAAAGTTCCGCCAGGTAAAAATGTGTTTTTACTCGTGTCAGGTGGTGTGGATTCTTCTGTTGCTTATCTACTTCTAGCAAAAGCTCTTGGGAAAGACCGTGTCAAAGGACTCCTTGTCGACACGGGGTTTATGCGTAAAAATGAAGTGAAAGATCTTATGGACAACCTGCACCAAGTTGGTTTTGATCTCACCATTTGGGATGAAAGCAAAATCTTTTACAATCACTTAGAATCAGAATTTGAACCAGAAAAAAAACGCCGGATCGTTGGTGATCTCTTTTTAGAAGCACAAAGTAAAGCCACAGATTCCCTGGGTTTGGATTCGGAACATTGGCTTCTTGGCCAAGGCACCATCTATCCAGACACCATCGAATCTGGGGGAACCAAACATTCTCATAAAATCAAAACCCATCACAACCGCGTCCCTCAAATTGAAAAACTCATCCAAGAAGGGAAAATCATTGAGCCCATCGCTGATTTGTACAAAGATGAAGTGAGGGAACTCGGAAGGCTTCTTGGCCTTCCAGAACGTTGGATTGAAAGGCATCCATTCCCAGGGCCTGGCCTTGTGGTAAGAATGATTGCGAGCCCAGAGACCAAACCACCAGTGCTCGATTTTTCTGATTTGGGTCTTTCTCAGAAAAAGGCAGAAGTCAAAATTTTACCAATTCTTTCTGTCGGAGTGCAAGGGGACCAAAGAAGTTATGCCCACTGTGCCGTGTTAAATGATTTTACTACCAACTGGAAGGAATTGGACGAGTGCGCCGTTGAGATCACCAATTTCAAAAAGGAAATCAATCGTGTGGTTTTTGCCCCGGGGATTCAAACTTTCTCTGGAGCTTTTCATTATACCAAACTGACTTTAGATAAAGAACACTCGGATATCTTAAGAGAGGCTGATTCAATCGTAAACAGAATTCTCTATGAGGAATCCATTCACACTTCCATCTGGCAAATGCCAGTGGTCCTTGTTCCTGTGGGTTTACGCGCAAATTCTTATGGGGTAGTGTTACGCCCAGTGGAATCAACCGAAGCAATGACTGCTAATTTTTATGAGATGGATAGAAAGATACTGGAACGTATCACCAAAGAATTGTTAGTTTTGCCGCAAATTTCTCTGGTGTTGTATGATCTTACCCACAAACCACCAGGAACGATAGAGTGGGAATAAGTTAGGATATTTCTAAAAATAAGTTTGGAAAAGAAATTACGGTAGTAAAATCCAAAGAAGGGCCATTCCACCCATTGCAAGTTCAGGAAGTTTTCTTTTGAAAAAACTTTGGTTTTCTGGGTTTTCTTTTGGTTCTTCAGGATTTTTCGATTCTGTATTTGTTTCTTCTTTGGTATCTTTAGAAGCAAATAAGGAACCAAAAAATCCAGGGTTTTCTTCCTTTTTTGGAGCTTCCCATTCTACAGGAAGAGAAACAACATCTACAGCAGTTTTCTTAAACGCTTGTTTGGTGCCATCTTTTGATTCTACCAAAACATAATTGGCGGTCGGAGAGGATGTTTTTACGTTTTCCAACACCTCTTTGGTTGCTTTCACTTTCACCGTGTCCGCATAAGAATTTAGAGAGACAATCGATAGAATGGATACCGTGAGAAAGGTCTTTAGGTTCATATTTACAGCCCATCCTTTTGAAAAACATAGGCAATTTGATTTTTTAGAGAAATGTTACAATCCGATGAAAAGTGAATTCAGTTTCCATTTGACACCAGGCCTTCCTATTTTAGCCTATCCAAAGTCACGATTGGCGTCGTGGCCAAGTGGTAAGGCATGGCTCTGCAAAAGCTTGACCGCCGGTTCGAATCCGGCCGACGCCTTTTCACGATTGATTCGCCTGGATGGTGGAATTGGTAGACACACAGGACTTAAAATCCTGTGGGAGTAATCCCGTGCGGGTTCGATTCCCGCTCCAGGTATAAATCGAACGATTGCGAGTCCAAAAAAACGTAGCGACCCATAGGGAGCGTAAACGTTTTTTCCGAAGGCAGGAAGCCTGAGGTGACGAGCAAGACGGGCTGAGATCGAAAGGCCAGGAAGGCCGAAGATCGAAGCGATTCCCGCGGACATTCCAAATCAAACAAGACTAAAATCAACATCTCTTACTCCTAGCGACCCTGCGAAGGCTTTATCGAAGTCGAAGGCAAAGTTGGGCGTGAGGCCAAGGGTGGAAGGAGCGTAAACGTTTTTCCGAAGGCAGGAAGCCTGAGGTTATGAGCAAGACGGGCTTTAGATCGAAAGGCCAGGAAGGCCGAAGATCGAAGCGATTCCCTCAGGACGTTCCTAATCAAACCAAACTTAATTCAAGCACCTCTTCATCCTAGCGACCTCTTCCCCCTATCATTCACAGTTTCCCGAAATCTCAATTCTAGGCAAAACCGGTTTTTCTCCCATCCAAGTATACTTAAATCCAAAATCAATAAACTCTAATCCCTTTCCCAAATATTCCTTAGGATGGACTTGGATCTTTTGGATCTGCTTTGTATTGGGATAACTTTCTATTTTTACAATTCGTTCTGATTGGACTTTGTATTCTTTGTCTTGGTCGAAGCTTTCTCGTTTCCGAATTTCTAGAGTCAGAGTATCTGGTAGATTTCCTTTTTGATTCTCTTCCCAATGGATTTGGAAGAGAATCGGTGTCTCTCTGACTTGGTGCGTTTCATTAAAGTTAGAATTATGATCCAAACATCCTGCGAGTTTGAAGTATCGTTCCTTGGTTCCTTCTGGCAAAGCGACCAGTAATTTTCCATTGATTGACGATTGTGCTTGCGAGTCGGGGAAGTTATGTTCTGTGCGAGTTCGGTGTAAAAAAAGATCTTTATCTGGAGTTTTTGTTAAATAGAAAGCTCCCAAACAGGAAAGTAGAATCCAAAAAAGAATCATTCCAAAAATTTTGATCTGATTTTTATCTGCTAAAGAATCTTGAATGATTTTTTTTCTTTTGAAGGAAGGGAGTAAACATAAAATCCCCAAAAAAGGAAACAAGACTTCATCATCTAACAGAAAACATTGGAAACTACCTGCAAATATAATGGCAAAAAAACCTAAAAAGAAAACTGTATGTTTGCCTGTATTTAGAATGAGTTTTGTTTCTATATATAAAAAATATAGGAAAGAAAAACCAGAGAGAAACCCTCCCAAAATCCAAAAATGTAGAAAGTCAAAATGGGCATGTGACTTGGGTGTGATAAACAAATCATAATACAATTCAGGTAGATGATTTACTAATCCTTTCGCTTGTGTGACAAACTCATTTGTATAATTTCCTGATCCAATCCCCAGAAAATAAGAATCTTTTAAAATTGCAAAATTCATTTTATGAATCCATATCCGTTGGTTCTCTAACGAACGTTTAGCGAATAAATCATCGATTGCTCTTTGGAAAAGCCAGTTGTTTTGGTAAACCAAATAGAGGATGCCGGCAACTGCCAAAACTCCCAAACCCAGAGTCGGTAAGTATTTTTTGATAGAAATCCTTTTCTGAAAGGAAATTAAGAAGATTCCAAATAAGAGCCCAAACCAAATGGAACGACTTTGGTTGAGAAAAAGTAAAACGAGACCAACCAAAGACAAAATGATAAATCCAATGAGAACAAAACGAAATTTTGAAGTTTGTTTATATATTTTGAAAATACGAGAAGACCTTTCTAAAACAGAGGGAAGATAAAGGGCAAGTAATCCCCCATAAGTTAGGTGAGTACTTTGGAAACCAATCGGTAAATAAAGAGGGAGTTTTCCCATAAAAATGGCGAGTAGGTGAGGCAGTCGTCTTCCTTCGGTATATTGAAATCCATCCATCACAAATGGAGCAAGTCTGTAGGGGGAAAGTAATGATACCAAGCCGGATAAGATGAGAAACACAGCACCAAACAGAACTGCTTTTTTCAGTTTTGTTTTTTCGTAAGTGGATAAACTCGAATGGTGTAGTAACAAAAATCCCATCCAGACATCACCAAACTCAGATTTTAAGATAGTTAGTTTCCAATTGGTTTCGTTCCAATGTAGAATCGGTGTGACGAGAAAACTTACATAGAGAAGGATCCAAAAAAGGATTTGTGATTCCAAATCTGGATATTTTCGTTTTATCATTTTGTCCAAAAATAAAAAGAAAAGGGAGGCTCCGGCAAAAATCTGGCAAAGACTAATCGAAAAGGGAGAGAGTGCAAAAAAAAGGTATAGAAAAACGACAGAAATCTTATGAAATGTTTCTTTCCCAATCATATTTGGTTCTCAGAATAGGTTTTAACTCCTATGGAAGGCAAGAGAAAAAGAAAATTGTCGGTGGCCATCATCACCTTCAATGAAGAAAAAAATATCGGGGATTGTATCCAATCCGTTCTGTCAGTTGCCGATGAAATCATTGTTTTGGATTCATTGAGTACTGATCGTACTAAAGAAATTGCAACTTCCTTTCCCAAAGTAAAATTCTATGAATCTCCATTCCCGGGCCATGTGGAACAAAAGAACAAAGCAATTGGTTTTTGTTCCAATGATTGGATTCTCTCGCTTGATGCAGATGAACGTGCGAATAAAACCCTGATCCAGTCTATTGAATTGTTTTTAGAATCAGAGTCAGTTTCTGCCGATGGGTTTAAAATTGCAAGACTCACATACCATTTGGGTCGGTGGATTCGTTATAGTGGTTGGTATCCGCTACGTAGATTTCGTCTTTTCCTGAAAAATGCTGCGACTTGGGTCGGTGAAAACCCACATGACTATATCGAATTAAAACCTGGTTCTTCTGGGAAAGTCATGAAGGGAGATATCCTTCATTATAGTTTTACTGATTTTAGTCATCAAATCACAACCATCAATCAGTTCTCTAGTATTGTTGCTTACACTCGTTATGCGAAAGGAGAAAGGTTTTCTCTCTTCAAAACTATTTTCAAACCCTTCGGAAAATTTATCGAAATTTATATTTTTAAGTTTGGGTTCTTGGATGGAATCCCTGGGCTTTGGATTGCCATAGCTTCTTCTTTTTCAACCTTTCTGAAATATGCAAAATTGTATGAACTAGACCGAAAACAGATCGAAAGACCGTCCAATATTAGAAAAGAATATGGCAAAAACTAAAAAAACATCTAAGAAAGGTTTCTTTGGCCGGTTTTTGAACCTTTTTCGATCCAGTGGAAAATTAGAAGAACAGGATCCATCCAAAAGAAAAAAGGAACCAAAATCATTCCCCATGGAATGGGCCGTAGCCATTGAAAATTGGAAGAAAAAACTTCGCACCAAACAAATTGCAACGGGTACCGTTTTAGAATCACCGAAATTTCGCTTAACAAAAACAAACGACAAATTGTTTCGAGCGGAAGGGGTAGACTACTCTTTGATTCTCGTAACAGGTAATCACTTATATAAAAATAAAGAAGATAAGTGGGCCGGCGTTTTGTTTGTGGATGAAGGGGAATTAAACAAAAGTCTAACGAAAGATCTCTCTGGTGTGGAGGGATTGTTACAAGCTCTTTCAGTTCCCAAAACAGATTTATTTTTGGACAGTGATGCTCCTCGGGAAGACTGGAGAGTTGTTTTATCCTTTGAACGATTTTGGAAAGAACAACTAGTCCTACAAATGAAACCCAATTCGATGGCACTGGCGATGCTTGCCATTGGAGAGGAATGCCGGGACTTTTTTGAATCCGTGGCAACGGAAAGACAAAAGAATCTTGTTCGAGACGAATTATTTTATCTAAATCTTGGAAATACAGATCAGAATAACCCTTATTCCAAAGCCAAAAACTTATTTGGATTTGGGTCTGCTCTTGTTGAATTTGGCAATGCTGTCAATACCATAAAAGAAAGAAGAGAAAAGGAATTAAAACATGGATCATAAATCACTCATCCAATCACAAATAGAAGATTCTATCGCTGTCAAACAGCAGTTACTTCCTGTTCTTTTGCCTTCGATTGAAAAAGCTGGAAAACTTCTCGTGGAATCACTGAAACAAAATGGATTGTTATACTTTTGTGGAAATGGAGGTTCTAGTTGTGATGCTTCTCATATCGCAGCGGAACTTGTGGTTCGTTACAAATCAGGCAATGAAAGAAAAGCCATTCCTGCCCTTGCCCTCAACAGTGACCAGGCAGTTCTTACTGCTTGTTCCAATGATTATGGTTATGAATATGTATTCCAAAGACAAGTCCAAGCGTTTGGAAAACCGTCGGATGTTTTTGTGGGCCTAACCACTTCTGGAAATTCGCAAAACATTGTTTTGGCGGTAGAAGAAGCTCGGAAAATTGGAATGAAGGTTGTTTTGTTTTTGGGTGGTGATGGGGGAAAACTAAAGGGTAAGGGTGACGTGGAAATCATTGTCCCTTCCAAAATCACAGCTAGAATCCAAGAATGTCATATTTTGATTGGCCATATCCTTTGTAGCATCATTGAAAAGGAACTCTTTGGGCTCGACTGACCTTCCTGTTGTCCAAATCAAAAATGCAACCATCGAAACAAAGGATGGGCAAAAGATTTGGAAGGGAATTTCTTTAGAAATTCCGAGAGGAATCATTTACGGGATCATTGGAGAATCAGGATCAGGAAAATCCACTCTAGGATTTTCCCTTTTTGGAATGGTTCCTCAAGGTTGCCGGCTTCAATACGATTCCTTTATTGTGTTAGGCGAAGATGTTCTTTCGACTTCATTTCACTCTAAATTATTTATGGTGCCTCAAAATCCGAATTCGGCCTTCCATCCTTTTCGCAGAATGGATTCACAAATTAAAGATTTTTTCAAACTCTCAGGACTAAGTTCTTTTCCTTATGAATCTTTGCTTTCCATTTGGGACAAGTTATCTATTCCCAGAAATCACTGGAAGGCGTATGCAAGATCTCTTTCCGGTGGGGAGAAACAGAGAATTCTACTTTCCCTCGCTTTTTTACGAAGTCCTGAAATTTTGATTTTGGATGAACCCACCACTGGCCTCGATGCATTTTCTGAAAAAATTGTCTTGGAAACCATCCAAAACCTTGCAAAAATGGGGATGTCAGTTGTTTTTATTACACACGAGCTTCGGATCGTCGAAAGTCTGGCCTCCCAAGTTACGATAATGAAACAAGGGGAAGTCATAGAAACCATTTCGGTTCTAAACCAAAACCTGGAGCCAAAAACAGAATATGGAAAACAACTTAAGGAAGCTTCTCTTCTCTTTCAGTAATGGGTTTTTCCTTTGTCTTTTTTTACCGACACTTCTTTTTGCAGAACCTGGGTTTAAACTTAGGTCTGTAGATGTAAGGACCTACCCAGAAGTTAAAGTTCGATTCCATTCCAATACAAATGTGACTCCCCAAGGATTTGTTCTTTCCGAAGAAATGAATTCGGTCGTTCGGCTCACTGAATCTTTTAGATTGGAACAAACCGAAACAAAGAACCCCATCCACTTATACATATCCATTCCTAGTTATACAAACGCAGAAGACCGACGTTGGATCATCCAATTGGCAAACCAATTGGTTAAGATCTCGGAACAATCAGGTGGGACTTCTAAATTACAAATCCAATCAGATGAGAACAAACATTCCTTTGAAAGAATTCGATCGAATGTTTTGGATATCTCTTTTCCTTTTCCAAAAGAGCCGGCTCCCGTTTACCCCATTCGAACCTGGGAGAATTTCCTGGAAGGAATTCCTAAAAATTTATCTACAGAAGATCACATTCTTATATTCGTAAGTTTTTCTCCCGAATGGCAGGACCGTTTTGAGATCCCTGAACTTGCTAAACGAATTCGGGACAAAAATCTCCAACTGATCGTCCTTGCTCCTAGTTCTTTGGAAGCAACGAAGTTAGCAAGTTATGCGAACGGAAGCCATTACCCAATCGCAAAAGCAGATAGTTATTCGAATCTTTTTTCCTATTTACGTGCGCTCGGAAATTCTGATTACGAATTAGTATATGTTTCTCCTTGGAACCTTTCCAGATGGAAAACAAGTTCTATATCGAGTGGATTCGTTTCCGTAGACCAGGGGATTCGGTTTGAATTCGATTATGAACTTTCCTTTTTTAAATCTTTATATTTAAAATTATCCGATCCTTTATTCTTTTTCCCAGTCAGTTTATTCCTCATTTTCCTTTGTTTGGCGGCCTTATATTATTTAAGAGGTTACGAAGAAAAGGAGGAAGGAATATTAACTACTGCTCCTCCCGAACCAGAATCTTTCGAACGAAAAGAAGAACTTCAAGTTTATGATAGAATGTATGGGGAGACAATGGAAAAGGCAGCACGGGATCGTGAAATTGCTTCTGCCATTGCGGAAAAAATCCCTCTAATGGGAACATCTTATTCCTATGCGGTTCTGATTAGAAGGGATGGAAATCAAAATTCGGATCAATTCCAGTTGCAGTTTGATGAAGTGACGATAGGAAACTCAGAATCCAATCACCTGGTATTGATGGATCCCTCTGTGGCAAGCCTCCATGCAAAGATAAAAAATAGAAAAGGAAAGTATATATTGTTTGATTGTGTCTCTGAAACCGGGGTATACTTAAACGGTAGAAAATTACTGCGTCCCAAAGTTCTCCATAATTTGGACGAAATCCAAATAGGAAAAACAATCCTATCGTTTAGAGGAAGGTAGAGTGATGTTCCAGATGATCCAATTAAATTCTTTTTTTCTAATAGTGAATCTAACCTTTCTTCTATTCTGTTTTGGATGTTCTGGTGAGACTTCTAAAAATAATGCTGCATCCTCTCTGCTTTTAGCGAAGGAATCTGGAGCTGACGGTTGTACGGTGGCAGGTCTTGGAACTCAAATCAAAGCCGGGTATACCGGGATCACAACTACGTCTCAATCTGTATCGCTTTCTCTTGCAGGAGATACTTATTATGGAGTGATGCAAATTGCAGGGGCTCAAATTGGAACACGAGTTGTACTTTCTCGTTATGCGAAACTTTCTGTTTATGTTTCCACAAGTTGTCCTTTGGATCTTTCCGTAGCAGTGCTTGCAAAAGAGGGCACAGAATATACCAAAGTCGATTCACCAGCAACTGTGATTACCTTTTCCAAGGCTGGAAGTTATTTAATTTATCTTTACCAAAAGGAAAGTGCCTCTGCAAATCCGTTGACAGTGCTTACCGATGGAACACCTGTACAAAACGTTTCAGATTCAGACCTTTCGGATCTTTTGAACGGGGGTTCGATTAAGACCTTTAAATTTGCCTGTGCTGTGGGTGGTGGTGTCTGTCAAAATTATTACGGATATCTCACAAGTTGCCTTACAGGAACCAAACAGGCGTCTAAATGTACGGAAACGAGTGTCGTGGGTTCCTGTAAGGTCACCCAGTCCAGCGTTGGTTATATCATCAGTGTTTATACCGCTCCACTGACGGGAGGGGCAGGGACTGCAGCTGCTCACTGTTCGGGAATTTCAGGAACTTATGTAGACGGAGCCACAGTCCAGACCCCTTAGAACTTTCCTATTTTTTCAAATTCCCTGGACACACCACCCCATGTCCGAGTTATGACTGGAAGTGAGGGAGTCTAGTTATGAAAACCATGTTTGAAAAGATTTGGAACGACCATTTGGTTCACGAGGATGATGGAACCTGCCTCATCTATATCGATAGACACCTAGTCCATGAGGTGACAAGCCCACAGGCTTTTGAGAGTTTAAAATTAACCAACCGAAAGGTGCGTCGCCCTGATGCTACTTTTGCAACAATGGACCACAACGTATCCACTAGAACTCGCGATTGGAAATCAGTAGATCCTATCTCTGTTTTGCAAATGCAAACTCTGATGGACAACTGCAAAGAAAACGGAATTACATTATTTGATATCAACCATCCTGACAATGGGATTGTCCACGTGGTCGCCCCTGAACTTGGGCTCACCCATCCTGGTATGACAATTGTTTGTGGGGATTCACACACTGCCACTCATGGAGCTTTTGGAGCACTTGCTTTTGGAATTGGAACATCGGAAGTGGAACATGTTCTTGCGACTCAAACTCTCGTCCAAAAGAAACCAAAAACTTTAGAGATCCGAGTGGATGGAAAATTATCTCCCCTTGTTTCTGCAAAAGACATCGTTCTTGCCATCATTGGTAAAATTGGAACCGATGGAGCCACTGGATATGTGATTGAGTTTACCGGTGAGGCCATTCGTTCCCTTAGTATGGAAGGTCGTATGACCATCTGTAATATGGCCATTGAAGCTGGTGCGCGGGCCGGACTCATTTCTCCAGATGATACAACTATCAATTATATCAAAGGAAGAGACTTTGCTCCGAAAGGTGAGGCTTTTGATGTAGCAGCTGCTAAATGGAAAGCTTATGCGAGCGATGCAGGGGCTCAGTTTGATAAAACAGTAGTTTTGAATGCTGCTGATATTGCACCAATGGTTTCTTGGGGAACATCCCCTGGCCAAGTGATTCCTGTGACAGCAACCGTTCCGGCTCCAACGGATTTTACAGATCCAGTTCAGAAAAAATCTGCAGAGTCTGCTCTTGCTTATATGGATTTAAAACCTGGTCAAAAACTTTCGGATGTCAAAGTAAATAAAGTATTTATTGGTTCTTGCACCAACTCTCGTATCGAAGACTTACGTGTTGTTGCAGACACTGTCAAAGGAAAAAAAGTTAGCAAAGAAGTAGAAGCCATCATTGTTCCTGGTTCTGGTCGTGTGAAACGACAAGCGGAATCGGAAGGACTTGATAAAATCTTTTTAGATGCCGGCTTTCAATGGAGAAACCCTGGTTGTTCCATGTGCCTTGCAATGAACGATGACGTTCTTTCTCCTGGGGATCGTTGTGCCTCTACTTCCAACAGAAACTTTGAAGGAAGACAAGGAAAGGGTGGAAGAACACATTTGGTTGGCCCTGCAATGGCAGCGGCTGTAGCAGTCGAAGGACATTTCGTAGACATTCGGGAGTGGAAATAAGATGAAAGCATTTACAAAATTAAAAGGCATCGCGGCTCTTTTAGATAAAGCAAACGTAGACACTGACCAAATCATTCCTAAACAATTCCTTCGTAAAATTGAAAGATCAGGGTTTGGGCAACATCTATTCCATGACTGGAGATTTTTGGATGACGCTGGCAAAAAACCAAATCCTGAATTTGTTCTCAATGCAGAAAGATACAAAGGTTCCAATATCCTAGTGACAAGAGATAACTTTGGTTGTGGATCGTCCAGAGAACATGCTCCTTGGGCCTTAGAAGATTATGGATTTCGTTCCATCATTTCGCCGTCTTATGCAGATATTTTTTATAATAACTGTTTTAAAAATGGAATGTTACCCATTGTTCTACCAGAAAACCAGGTAGAAGAAATTTTCCAAACCATCGATAAAAAACCGGGTGCTAACTTGGAAATCGATTTGGAAAACCAAGTGGTGATCACTGAAGAGGGAAAAAAATACCCATTTGAAGTGGATGCTTTTCGCAAACATTGCCTCCTCAATGGTCTTGATGATATCGGACTCACCCTCCAAAAGGCCGATTTTATTCAAAAATTTGAGGAAAAGAACCAAAAAGAAGTTCCCTGGTTGTATGCGAAAACAGTATAATCGCTCTATGAAACGGTTTTCAATTTTACTCGGATTTTTATTTTTAACAGGCAGTCTTTTCGCGGACGAACTTCTCATTCAAGACACCAAACAAGGGTTAGGTAGAGAAGCTATTCGTGGAACTACTGTTGTGGTTCATTATACAGGAAAGTTAACCAACGGAAAAGTTTTTGATTCTTCTGTAGATCGCGGTGAACCTTTTAGTTTTCAATTAGGCCAAGGACAAGTCATCCAAGGCTGGGAACGAGGAATTGTAGGAATGAAAGAAGGTGGAAAACGAAAACTCACCATCCCTCCACAATTTGGATATGGTGCTCGCGCCATCGGCCCGATCCCTGCAAATTCAACACTGGTCTTTGATGTGGAATTGATTAAAGTAAAATAATGATAGATCCAATTTCCAAAGGCATCGATGACCTAGGCAATAGCCTACTTCAGGCGCTTAACAATGTACAAGGTATCTTTGGAAAGGAACTTTCCGTTGCCAAACCCATTCAGGACAATATCCTCCAGCTCATTGGAAACACTCCACTCATTCGTTTGAATCGAATTGGATCGGAATATTCTGGAGTTCAGTTTTATCTCAAAGCCGAATTTTTAAATCCGACTGGTTCCGCCAAAGATCGTACTGCGATTGCTATGTACATCGATGCGGAAAGGAGAGGGAAACTAAAAAAAGGAATGAGTGTGGTGCTTGTTGGTGCTGGTTCTTCTTCTGTTAGTTTCACTTGGATTGGAAAGGTAAAGGGGTATCCTGTTTATTGCCTGGTCCCTCTACACACAAGTTCGGAAAGAATTCAGTTGCTTCGAAGTTATGGCGCTGAGGTCACTGTCACCAATGAAGGAGACCTTGGTCGTTTGTACGATCTAGCGGAAGAGAAAGCCAAAAAAATTGGCGGTTGGATTCCTGATGAAGCCTCCAATCCAGCAAATCCTAATTTTCATTTCAAAACCACTGGGCCTGAAATCTGGAGAGATTTGCAAGGCAAAGTGGGGGCCGTGATTTCTGCTCCTGGATCTGGTGGTGCCATCACAGGAATTGGGAGGTATTTAAAATCCCAAGACCGACGTGTGAAAGTCATCATTGCAGGAAAACCAAACTCACCTTTCATGGAATATGGTAAAACAGACAATCCAAAAGAAAGAGAAAGGATTGTACTTCCTGCAGTTTATGATCCCAAACTGATTGATCGCTACTTCCATGTAAACCCAGACGAAGCCTTACACCTGCAAGCTGACCTTTATGAAAAAGAAGGAATTTTTGCCGGCCTCACAACAGGAACTGTGATCACTGGTGCACTTAGGTTTTCTGAGTCCCTTCCCGAATCGGAAAGGAACGAAAGAAATCCATTTAACATAGTGATCCTTTCTCCCGATAGGGATTAGTTTTTTTCGCTAAACAACTGTTTGATTTCCTCGAGGGAACTTTTGACAACGGTTTCCCCGAGTTGAATGAATTCAGCACTCCGCCAAAATTCAAACCAATTGGAGTTAGGAAGGATGGGGTTTAAATAAACATCTGCTTCTTGCGCACTGTACTTTCCAATCCGGTATTGCAAAGAATACAAACTATTCACAATGATGTCCAATACATTCAAATTCAAAAGTTTGTTTGTTTTCATTTCATCTTTGGAACTCGGCATGGAATTGATGGCGATGATTTTCCCAACACCTTCATGACTTAGGGCAGAAACGGGAAGGGGGTTGACAATCCCTCCGTCCACATAAGTTTTTCCATTCTCTTGAGGTTGGGGAACAAAAACTCCCGGGATCGAAATACTAGACATCACCGCATCCAAAACCTTTCCTTCGGAAAGAACAATTTCTTGTCTCGTTGAGATATCACAACTAATGAGTCTCAGTTTGATCGGAAGGTCTTCAAAATATAAATCTCCCAAATACTTTTCAAGGAGGGAACGGACATGTTTGCCATGCAAAAGCCCTTGTCCCGGAAAGGATAAATCCACCAGTTTGAACATTTTGAAGATACTATCAATTTCCGCAAGGAGAGGTAAGATCCCTTTGTATCCAAGACCACTCGCCCAGAAGGCGCCAATGACAGCGCCAATACTAGTTCCTGCAATCATATCGGGAACAAAACCTTCCTCTTCCATCACCTTCATGATTCCAACCTGCGCAAGGCCAAGGGCAGCACCACCACCGAGAGCTACACCAATTTGGACTCCAGAAAGTTCTCTTGCCTTTCGTCTGATATGGATTTCCCATTTCCCATGTTCGATTAAATCCCTGATATTGGTTTCATGGTAAAGAATTTCATTTTCTTTGGATTCACTTGTGATGGAATCACAAAGATTGATTTTTTGATTCAAAGAAATATAGTTTTCTATATGGTCAGCTTCGTCAATTAACAGACGTTTGAGTTCTTCATCTGTTTCTGGAAACACTTCCAAAAAAATAAAAGAATGGCTGGCATAATGTTTGCCAAGGGTTTCTTTGATACGGTCCGAATCCTTAAACTTATACGATTTTAAATAAGGATTCTCGGTTTGCCCATTTGGTCCAAAATGTAAAATTACAGATTTTTTTCCGGATTCTTCTTCTATGGAACTTACAAGTTCTTTGGCCAAAGTTTCTCTCGCAATTGGATCGGAATGCACCAAACAAACCACAGAGTTACGAAAGTATTCTCTCCCACCTAAAAGTTCTCCCCGGAGTGACTTGGTGAGCATTTTAGAAAATGTAAGAGATAAATAAGGAATTTTTTGGATTAATTTTTGGAATCCCGATTGGGAAAGAACAAGGAATCTAGATTCGGAAACTGTAACAGCCGTATGGCTATGTTTTTCTCCAGTGAGTAGGGATTGGATTCCAAAATACTCCCCTTTTTTGAGGTATTGGACTTCTTCTTCTCGCTTGCCCTCTCCTTTTTTAGGAAGGAACAATTTGATTCCGCCCGAAAGAATTAGATATAAACTTCTATCCGAGTCTCCTGCCGTGAATAGGGTTTCTTCCCTTTCTGATTCTACGATATGGACCGATTCGGCCACCCAAACCTTTTCCTTCCGAGACAAACTTCGGAATAGGGGCAAACTGGATACAAGGTGGATTTTTCCTTCTAAATCTTTCATAAGGGACCTTTTCCACCAGTGTTTCAGATGGGAAAAAGAGAGAATTTCGTTTTTTGTCCAAATCTAAAAAATTTCATTGACTACTTGTTTGTTAAGTAGTAATTGTATGTTTAGCAAACAGGAGTCTATATGATTACACATTTGAAAATTAAAGATTTTGCACTCTTTGAATCCCTGGAACTTTCCCTTGCGGATGGTCTCTCTGTCTTTACTGGCGAGTCCGGTGCTGGAAAATCCTTAATTTTCGATGCATTGGCTTCCTTGTTTGGGGGACGTTGCTCCACTGCCAATATTAGGCAAGGTAAGGAAAGGTATTCCTTACAAGCTGTCCTTTCTTTAACCGGACAAAACTTAGCCAAAGACTATTTGATGGAGCAGGGTTTCCGTTATACGGGGGATGAGATCATCATCACTAAAGAACTCATGAAAGATGGAAAGGCACGGGTGAAAATTGGGGAGAGTTTGGCATCCACCACCCATTTGCGGGAACTGGGAAAAACTATGGCGGAGATCCATTCCCAAAACGAACAACTCTTTCTACTCGAAAAGTCCAACCAATTGGAGTTTCTTGACCGGTTCGGCAATTTGGAATCCTTAAAATTTAAATTCAAATCTGCATTACAACAATACCGCCATTGGAAACAAAAACTAAATGATTTTGAAGAAACAAGACGGAGTATGCTCAAACGAAAAGAAATCCTCGAGTATGAAATTGAAGAGATCGAATCCATTTCTCCGAAAGAAGGAGAAGATGAAAGTTTGTCTTCAGAAGAATCCCTTTTGGCAAATGGGGAAAAACTAGCAGAAAACTACCGTTTGGTATTAGAGGAATTAACGGAAAAGGAAAATTCAATTCTAAAAGTATTTCCCACACTCATTCATGCCATCCAAAAGGTTTCCATTTTAATTCCTGAAAAAAAGGAAATGTTGGAAGAATGGGAAGAGGTTTACGACAGGTTAAAATCTCTAAAGTCGATCATCAGAGAAGAGGAAGAGGAATTATTTTTTAGTCCTGAAAGATTGGATATGGTTCAGTCCAGACTCCAAGATATCAAAAAATTAAAGAAAAAATACAATGTCAGTTTAACCGAGATCAATCTTTTGTTAGAGGAGAAAAAATCAGAACTGGAACGTTGGAATGAACAAGCAGGTGATGAAGATTTTTTACGAATCAAAAAAGACCAATGCCTTAGCGAGATGAAGGAACTCGGATTTCAATTGTCCAAATTGCGCCGCAATGTCATTTCCCAGTTTGAGGAAGATGTCCAAAAGGAAATGGCCGATTTAGGGCTTGAGGGTGGAAAACTCCAAGTGGTTCTTCGTTGGGAAGAAAATCCTGAAGGCGAAGTGGAAGAAGGCTCCAAATCCTATTTCCTTTCCGAATCGGGCTTGGACCAAATTGAGTTCTATTTTAGTGCCAATCCGGGAGAAAAACCGCGTCCACTCCGCAAAGTGGCTTCTGGAGGGGAATTGTCTCGGGTGATGCTTGCCCTTCGCAGCGTACTCGGAAAACAGGCTCCATCCCCGCAAATGTTGGTTCTGGATGAGGTGGACACGGGTCTTGGAGGTGAGGCTGCCGAAGCTATGGCGACAAAGCTTAAAAAACTAGCAAGAAACTCGCAAATTCTCCTGATCACGCATACCCAACAAGTTGCTGCCGCGGGAGACCACCAAATCAAGATCGAAAAACGGCAGGAAGGCGGTAGAACCGTATCACAGGCTTCGGTTCTTGACTTTGAAGAACGAAAACGGGAGTTGGCAAGGATGATTGGTGGCAAACAAGTGACTTCTGCGGTGTTAAAAGCAGCCACAGACCTACTGATGAAAAAAGCAGGTTAGTCATTTAAAAATAGTATTTGGCGAAAAAGGGAAGACTGAAAACTCTATTCGTAATCCTTCAATGGGGTCCCATTCATGTTTTTTCCTTTCGCTAAATCAGATTCAATCATATCCTCGGTTCCTCCACAAACCATTCCTATTTTAATCATCTTTGTTTCTATTGTTGGTTTTACCATCATTGTAGAACGACTTGTGTATTACTTCCGATTAAAGGCCATCCCACAAGATCATTTTCGTCGTGTTCGAGAACTGGCTCGGGAACAAAAATGGGATGAAGCAAAAGATGTACTCGGCCATGATGTTCAGTCTCCTGCCGCAGTTCTCCTTCGTATGGCATTTGATCTCAAACGTCGTGGAGTTCAGTTCTGGGAAGAGGATATTCGCCAAGAGGGTTTTCGACAAATTTATTTGATGGAACGTTACCTAACTGGACTTGGAACGATTGCTACGATTGGTCCATTACTTGGGGTTCTTGGAACTGTTATCGGGATTGTTCGTTCCTTTGCTGAAGGTGCGGGAACTCAAGGTGCGGAAGTTGGTATTTCAGAAGCTTTGATTACTACTGCTATGGGCCTTGCGATTGCGATTCCTGCTTACATTTTTTATAATCTTTTTTCTCGAATGAAAGAGGAAAGAATTACGGAAATGGAAAACGTAACAGATTTGGTGTTACCTCACCTTAACAAACGATAGAATTAAATGAAATTTCGCAAAACGCAAAAATCATTTAATAACATCGAACTTGCTCCTCTGATTGATGTTATTTCCTTTATAGTGATTTATTTTTTGATGAATGCAACTTTGGAAAAAAACACAGCTCTTAAGGTTGAGTTGCCACGTTCATCGAGTGTTGCCAAAGAAAAACAGAAAGATGAACTTGTAATCACTGTAGACAAACAAGGTAAAATTTATTTGGACCAAAATCCTGACCCTGTTGCTTTGGAAGGTCTCACCGAAAAAATCAATGGGTTTCTCGGTCCAGAAAAAGAAAGGGACCCTAAAAAAAACAAAGTCATTATTCGTGGAGATGGTGGTGCGTCCTACCAAGTTGTGGTTAAGGTAATCGATGCAGTCAATGCTGCGGGTGTTAGTCGCTTTAACCTAGCAATGGTAAAAGGCACATCTAAGTGATTTTTTGAATATTCGAAAAAAAATAAAATTCTTTAGTCTTTTTGTATTATCTCTCCTTTTACTAGTTTCGGCAGAGTGGGTTTCCCTTTGGTCGAACAAATCTGTATTTATAGATAAAGTCATTACCAAAATAGAGTTTAAAGGAAATATCAATACTTCCTCGGATGATATTTTGGAATTAATGGACATGCGTCCTGGGATACAATTATCACAAGGTATTTTGAACGCAGATATGCGCGCTCTTTTTGTTTCTGGATTCTTTTACCATATTGATATCCAAGGGGAAGCAGATGGGGATGGGGTCAAAATCCTTGTGATTGTCAAAGAAAGACCTCGTGTGAAGGACATTGATTTTATCGGTGCCGATGAAGTTTTTCCATCTGACTTACGTGATAAAATCCCATTAAAAGAAAACGAAGTCATCACTCCCAAAAAAGTGACTCTTTCCAAAGAAGTGATTTTGAAAAAATACCGAGATGAAGGATTTTTTCTAGCCTATGTTCGTTTTGAAACAGAGCCCGTTAACCCTGAAACTAACACGGTCAAGGTGAAATTCATCATTGATGAAGGGGAAGAAATTCCCGTTAGTAAAATCAATATTTTTGGTAATAACGAAATCGATACCTATGATCTGCAAGGGATCATGGATTTAAAAGAAAGTGGGATTATTGAATCAGGTGTTTTTAAGGAATCTGCTTTTGAATCTGATAAACAAAAAATCGCAGGTTATTTGAAATCGCGAGGATATGTAGACGCGGAACTTAGTAACGAAGGAACCAATTGGGAAATTCGTTGGGAAAACCCACTTAAAAAAGATAAACGTGTTGTGATCGTTAATTTTAAAATTATAGAAGGAGAACAATACTTCTATAATGGTTATTCGACAAGTCATGATATGACCATTGCTCCCAATGGGATGCCGCAATTTTTAAACAAAGAAAACAACCCTATCGGAACTCCTAAAGAAGAGTGGGCTCCTGTTTATCCTGTAAAATTTTTAGAAGATCAATTTGAATTTGCACCTGCTGATGTCGGCGAGGTATTCGATGAAAGCAAATTTCAAAAAGATAGAGCTTCTATCAACGAAGCCTATTCAGCGAAAGGGTATTTGTTTGCACAAGTAATCCCTCGTAGAAAGGTGATTGAGTTAAGTGATGGTTCACTTTCAAGGTATGAAAATTGCGATAAACGTGGGAGTAGTGATGCTGTCGCTGATTGTAATGAGGAATACGGAAGGTTAAACGTTGCTAAATTAAGAAAGGTTTACGAAGAGGAACCAAAACTTAGAGGGAAAAAATTCATTCACGTAGATTTTACTATTCGTGAAAATAACTTAGCTTTTATTGAAAATGTGATCATCAAGGGTAATAAAAAAACCCAAGACCGCGTAATCCGTAGAGAACTTCTTTTCAAACCAGGTGATCTTTTTAACTCCACACTGGTAAACCGTTCTCGTGAACGTATCTTTAACTTAGGTTACTTCAAAGAAGTAAACTTTAATATGAGACCCGGTTCCGATGAAACGAAAATGAACCTTATCATCGAACTTGTAGAACAACCCACTGGAACTGTTTCGATGGGGGGTGGATACGGAACCATTACCGGTTTCTCCATCTTTACGCAGTTAGGTGAAAATAACCTAAATGGTTCTGGACAACAAATCACCGGTAGGGTGGAGTTTGGTCCGATCCGCCGTTATTTACAAATTTCTTGGACAGAACCTTGGTTTATGGATAAACCTTGGTCTCTCACTCTTTCTGCTTTTTATTCTTCTAGAACTCTATACGTGGGTGCTACTTCCATTACGGAGAACAACAACCAAGGGATTAAGGAAGTTGCGTCTTACGAACGTTCGGGTGTGGGTGTGAGTGCGGGACTTGGTCATAGGTTTCTCATCAACTGGACCCACTTCCATCGTTATTCGCCGTCTTTCTTTGCATCAACCAGACCCACTTCCCTTGTGTCTGATCAGGTTTTGGCGGAAGTTGATCGTGGATGGCAATTTCGTTCTCAACTAACAAATGGTATTGCTTACGATAGCCGTGATAACGTATTCAATTCAACCCAGGGTTTTAATTTAATTTTTTCTGTGGATAACGTAGGTCAGTTCCTTGGTGGAGAAAGTCATTTTGACCAGTTTAGCCCTATTTTGGAATACTACCACACTTGGTTTGATTATACATTTTTTGGACTCATTCGCAAAAACGCACTTAGGCGATGGCGCGTGGTGCAACAGTTCCGAACTTCATCCGTGTTCACTTTCGAAAGAACACCTAAGTATAAAAATCAGGACAAAGAAAGAATTCCTTACATCCAAGTACAAGATCGACTTTTCCTCGGGGGATATGAATCTCTTCGTGGATGGTTTTTTGATGATAAATACTATCCAGATGAATGGAAGGATGGGGCTTCGAGCAGGGTTTTATTTACTTCGGAGTTACGGTTTCCCATTGAGCCTTCCTTGCTTTGGTTTGTTATTTTCTTCGATGCCGGTGCGATGTATGAACAAATTAACAGAGCTGTTGGAGAAAGAAAAGAGTTCTTCCGAAATTATGATGCTTTGGTTCGTGCGCAGCGGGAAAAAGAACCGGTGGAAACATACCTCTACGAAAATTACAATTCCTATGGTCAAAAATTACCTGAGTCTCCTCTTGTTGTGAATGATCCAGGGAATTTAGTTTTATCTAGTAAAAACCTTTCTATGTCGAATTTCCGTTTTTCTTGGGGGTTCGGTCTTAGAATTCAAATTCCAGTATTACCGCTTCGTTTGTATTTTGCACAAAGAATTCGTTATACGGGAGTGGAAGACAGACCTTTTGGACTTTATCCAGACAATAACAGCTTTCAGTTTGTTTTTGGTATTGGGGATATGCGATTCTAAGTGGAGTTAGTTGGACTCAATTCAGAACAAAAAAAAGCTGTTGAAGCGGTAGAAGGTCCACTCCTCATTTTGGCAGGAGCTGGGTCTGGAAAAACACGAGTCATTACTTACCGAATTGCGAACCTAATTTTAAATCACAAAGTTTATCCCAATCAAATCCTCGCTGTAACATTTACGAATAAAGCTGCCGAAGAAATGCGAACTCGTTGTAGGAGTTTGATTCCTGAGGGGAATGGGGAACCACTTGTAAGGACGTTTCACTCCCTTTGTTTGTATCTACTTCGTAGGGAAGGTCAAGCTCTTGGCATAGGGAATAATTTTACCGTATACGACAGTGACATGCAAGAGTCACTCATCAAAGAAATTTTAAAATCCAAAGATATGGATACGAAGGAGTTTCGACCATCTGCTCTCGCGAATACATTCTCTGCAGCTAAAGATTCTTTTATGACTGCAGAAGAATATGCGAAAAAGAAAGCCGACGACTCTTATACAAAGACGATTGCTTCTGTTTTTCTAGAATATGAAAAACGAAAGGATTTACGAAATGCACTCGATTTTGGGGATTTAATTTTAAAAACGGTAATTTTGTTTCGTGATTTTCCTGTGATTTTGGAGAAATACCAAAGACTTTGGAAATACATCATGGTAGACGAATACCAAGATACGAACAAAATCCAATACCATTTAGTTCAGTCCCTTTCTTCTTTTCATAAAAATTTATGTGTAGTTGGTGATGATGACCAGTCCATTTATTCTTGGCGTGGTGCAGATATTTCGAATATTCTAAATTTCAAAAAAGATTATCCAGATGCTGTAGTTGTTAAGTTGGAAGAAAATTATCGATCTACAAAAACCATTATCGAAACTGCCGCTGCTTTAATTTCTAATAACAAACAAAGAACCAATAAGACCCTTCGCACTGAAAATCCCATGGGGGATAAAATCAAACTCAGTTCTTACCAGAATGAAATGGAAGAATCAGAGGGGATTGTACAAAAAATCCAAATGGGTGTGAGAAGGGGGCAGAAGTATTCGAATTTCGCAGTATTTTATAGAACGAATTCCCAGTCCCGATACTTTGAAGAGGCTTTACGGAAAAAAGCCATCCCGTATAAAATTTTTGGTGGATTTCGGTTTTTTGACAGAAAGGAAGTTAAGGATTTAATTGCATACCTTTCTGTTGTCGTGAATCCGGTGGACTCTACTTCCCTGCTTCGGATCATTAACTCTCCTCCGAGAGGAATCGGTGATACAACTGTGAGTCGTTTGTTATCCTATTCGGTGAGCGAAGGTCTTTCTTTATTTGAATGTTTGGGCAGATCAGTTCCTGATGTCAAAAAGGGAACCTTGCAAAAGTTAGCTTCTTTACATCGAATGTTTGATTCTGCTATGGAAGATTTGGGAAAAAAAACTCCTTCCGAAATCGCCTATGAGGTTTTGGAACATTCTGGTTACCGAGAATTTTTGGAAAATGAGGGAACAGAAGAATCCTTTTCTAAACTTTCCAATTTAAATGAATTTGTCAATGCGCTGAAGGAATTTGAAGAAACAAATCCAGAAGCAACTTTGGAAGAATATCTGGGAAATATCTCACTCATCACCAGTGAGGACAATACCAAAGATTTACCAGACTATGTAATCTTAATGACGGTTCATAATGCCAAAGGATTGGAATTCCAACATGTGTTTATGGCCGGAATGGAAGAGGGAACCTTTCCTCATTTTTTATCGATAGATTCTCCTGATGGCTTGGAAGAAGAACGAAGGCTTGCATACGTGGCCATCACTAGGGCTAGGAAAAATTTAGAAATTAGTTTCTCTAGGTTTACTCGTAAATTCGGAGATATTGAGGCGAGACTTCCTTCCCAATTTTTGGAAGAACTCCCATCTCAGTTTATTGATGGTGAATTTACGGAAAGTCGCTACGGGGTGCGAAGACCAGAGTTTACGCCGAGAGCCGAAAGATTCCAAAAATCAGAAGAAAAATTTGAAACGGTGCTTGCCAAAACGGGTGATGGAGACTACCAAGTGGGAACGAAGGTGCGTCATAAAGTCTACGGCGAAGGTCGGATTTTATCCGTTTCCGGTTCAGGAGACAATCGTAAGGTAGAGGTCAGATTTGGATCTCATTTGGATAAAAAATTCTTATTGGCATACACACCATTAGAGATAATATCATGAACTAGAAGAGGATTGGTTATGAAACGAGTTTGGATTTTTTGTATTGTTTTATTTTTTCCGGTGACATTTGTTTATTCACAACAGAACTCCGGTTTGGCGGAGGAGTTTACAAAACTCGAAGATTATCTTAGAAATCCAAAATTAACGGAAGAACAGAAAAAGAAAAACTTTGAAACCAATATGGTAAGTTCTGTTCGGAGTACACTTTCCAAAAAACTATCCAATCCAAAAAAGGATTTAAAAGATCTCAAATTTCAGGATTTACAGGCAGAACGTTCGGAAGGAACCAATACTTTTTTTGTTAAATACAAACAATATTATTTTCAATACCAATTCCCAGTTGATCCAGAAACTTATGTAACCTCTCCTTCGGAAGAGATTGTTTTAGAGAAACCGGAAGGTTTGGATCTTGGCGCGGGCGCACATAAAGAAGAAAAGAAGAATTAATTTTCCAATAAGGACGGAATGGAAGAAAACGATTTTCAAGAAGTTTGGCGGTGGGTATTATCAGTTGGAGATTCAATTCTTTCCATTTATAAATCTGATTTTCAAATTCGAGACAAAGGTGGCAACGATCCGGTAACGGAAGCTGATTTGTTCGCGAGTGAATTTTTGTATGAAAAAATTTCGAAACAATTTCCGACTCATGGATTTTTGTCGGAAGAAAAAGTCGATACAAACACCCGTTTGGATAAGGAATGGGTTTGGATTTTAGATCCCATTGACGGCACTCGCGAATTTGTCAAAAAAAATGATCAGTTTGCACTCAGTTTAGGACTCGTTCGTAATGGAGAAGCCATTTGGGGTGTGATTTTTAATCCTTCGACAGGTGAGTTTTTTTCTAAAAATAGAACTACTTTTTTTGCTAAGTTACAACCACCCTTTGCTACGGAAGAAAATTTTAGGACGATTGTTGTGGAAAGTGGATCTGTCTTAGAACCACTTGGGGAAGCAGAACCTGTTGCCAAAAAACCAATTTTACTAGTTTCTCTATCGGAAATGAAGGAAGGTTTATTTTCTGATTCCTTTTGGCAGGAAGACTTTGATATCCGATCCATGGGAAGTATTGCTTATAAGTTAGGTTTGTTATCAGCCGGGTTCATTGATCTTATTGTTTCTTTAAAACCAAAAAACGAATGGGATATTTGTGGTGGGATTGCTCTTTTAGATGAAGAGAATTTTACATGTTTTCCTTTGAAAGACAAAGGATATAAATTCAACCAAGCTCAGACCCTTTCCTTTGGACTTGTTGCTGGTAAAAAAGCAGCTGTTTCTTATTTGGAATCAAAAATTGATTTCCACCAATTGTCCCTCAAGGTTAAGGAACGATGGTAAAACCTACCAAACGTATTGGTCTTGATGCCAGACCTTTATCCACACGAGTTTCTGGAGTGGGAAGGTTGATTGCGGAAACTCTCAAAGCATTTCCTCATAAAGAAGAATATGATTTCTTTTTATTTTCCCATCTACCAATCCATGAAGACCACAAAGCAGTTTTGGATTTACCTAATGTAACTTGGGTGAATGGTGGTGGGTTTTTGAAATGGAAAGGGGGATTGTATTACAATCTTTTCATCCCGTTTTATTTATTAAAAAATAGATTGGATTTGTTTTGGGGTTCCCAACAAGTTTTACCTCCTTTTTTACCAAAAACTTTATCTGCAGTTCTAACCTATTGTGATTTGGTTTTGTATTTATACCCAGAAACGATGCGGTGGATTGCAAAAGTCCAACAAAGAATGTTTCAAAGTTATTCAGTTAGGCGGTCTAGTTTTATCCTTTCCATTTCCAAACAAACTAGCGATGATATGTGTCGCAAATTTGATTATCCCGTGGACCAAACAGGTGTATCCTATCCAGGTGTGAATCCAAAGGAGATGGCAAAACTTTTAGAGACTGAACCATCTTTACGAGTAAAGGATTTAGGAACTGATTATTTACTTTCTGTATCTACTATCGAACCAAGAAAAAACTATCCTTTTTTACTCGAAGTTTTTCGTGAATATCGTAAAGCAGAACCACACCATTACAGACCTTGGGTGATAGTTGGAAAAATTGGTTGGGAGTCTTCTGAATTCATTGAGGAGTTAAGACAAGAACGTGCTCTATTTAAAGACATTCATATTTTAGATTCTGTTTCTGATTCTGAATTACAACATCTCTACAAAAGAGCTGGATTATTTGCCTTTGCGAGTAAATACGAAGGATTTGGAATTCCTATGGTGGAAGCCATTTTTCATGGTTTGAATTGTGTGGTTTCAGACATTCCCACATTTCATGAAATTGGAAAGGATGGTGTGACTTATCTTCCTTACCAAACCAAGGAAGATGCAAAGGTCTGGGCGGAAACAATCAAAAAATTCTTTGAGAAACCAAGTCCACCAGAAGTTTCCATCTCCGAGTTTACTTGGGAAAATGCAGCAAAGATTACGGAAGAAGTTTTTAGAAAGGTTTTAGAGGAAGGAGAATAAACCAGTTTTTTTTGTGACCACTCCCGAATAAAGAATTTTGGATTTATCGGATTTTGGTTGGACATGCAGATGAAACCGGTCTCTTGTCATTGCCTGAATTTCACATTCCCAATCTGCGTCTACTGCGGTTAATTTGATTCTATCACAAAGAACTTCAGATCCTATAAGCCAAACAAATTCAAAATTTTGTTTTCCACGTTTGAAATGAGCCTTGGTTTCTTTGGAATTGGATTTCCAGATAACGGTTGTTTCATCTCCCGTTTCATAGGGTTGCACCGAGGAAGGAATCATAGAAATTCCATTTCCCTTCCAGTTTCCCTTTACGTAATCATTCCATTCGTCTAAGTTGGAGAAGTAATTATAAATCAATGAATTCAAAAATGATCACCAAAATTTTCAGACAGTCTAAATCCAGGTTTTATCTTATCTTTATCCTTTCTCTCTTTTTTTGTAAACCAGAAGGGCCCACTAGTGATTTTTATACAGAACCACTTCCCACTGTTCTTGGGAAAACGGAAAGTTTAGAAGATTTTAAGGGCAAAGTCGTGGTTTTGGATTTTTGGGCTACTTGGTGTGAACCCTGTGCCAAAGCAGTCCCCACCATCAACAAATGGAAGTCTTCCGTATCCGAAAAGGATTTTGTATTCCGAGGGATTAACACTGACACTACGGAACCTTTAGAAAAAATTAAAAAAGATATGGAACGACTGAAAATGAGTTACCCCACCTTACTGGACAAAGACTGGAAAATGACTGATTTTTATCATGTCGAGGGAATCCCATGCCTTCTTGTCTTTGATCGTTCGGGTAAAATCGTATATAGGCAGTATGGAATTATTGAATCAGACCTTTCAGGGCTTGTGATACGCTCACATGTATGGGCGGCGACGGAACTGCCATAATTGTGCAATGCGAAACAACAATTTGATTTTCTATTGATTTCAATGACAAGATTGAAAATGTCTTGACTCATGTTCGTTAAAAAAGTCCCTTAAAGATACCTTTTTACGTTTTCTTTTGAGAAAGGAGTCAGAATAATGCCAGCCAATTTGCCCGAACTCTTCCAGCAGAGTGCTGAAAAATTTGGGAACCGCCCCGCGTTCGTCAGTAAAGACGAATCTAAGTCCTATAAACCCGTCACTTTTAAAGAAGTATATGATCTTGGTATCAACTTAGCAGAAGCTCTCATTGATTTGGGTGTCTCTGCAAAAGAAAATGTTGCCTTGCTTGCAGATAACCGATTGGAGTGGATCGTTTCCGATTATGGAATTCTAATGAGTGGTGCTTGTGATGTTCCGAGAGGAACGGACATTACCGATTCAGAAATTGCTTATATTCTAAATCACTGTGAAGCGAAAGTTGTGTTTCTTGAGAATGATAAAATGCTCGAGAAATTCCAAAAGAACCGCTCACAATTGGAATTTGCAAAAACTCTGATCGTAATGGACAACAAGTCTACTGCAACAGGTGTTTTAAAACTTTACGAACTTATCGAAAAAGGTAAGGAACTTCGTGCGAAGGGTTCTAAAAAAGCGGAAGAGCGGATGAAAGCAATCGCTCCGGATGACCTTTTTACTATCATTTATACTTCTGGAACTACTGGTATGCCAAAAGGTGTTATGTTGAAACACAGCAACATGATCCACCAAACATCTGTCATTTTAGGAAGTATGATCGAAATCAAACAAGATGAAAGAATGTTATCCATTCTTCCTGTTTGGCACGTATTCGAAAGAGTATTTGAATACTTAGCGATTGCTGCTGGTTGTGCCACATACTATACCAATGTTCGTGACCTTCGCGATGACATGAAAAAGTCAAAACCGACTTTTATGGCATCTGCTCCAAGACTTTGGGAAAGTATCTACAACGGAATTTATACTAGAATCAATGATCCAAAACAAACTCCTGCGATCCGTCGTGGTTTGTTCAACATGGCTTATTTTTTCTCAAAACATTTCAATGCAGCCACAAGGTTTTTAAAAGGGAACCAAGTGGATTACGTTGGAAGAAATCCCATTGTTTCTCTTTTCAAAGGGTTCTACTACTTAACAGTTGCTATCGTTTTGGCTGTTCCTTATTTCCTATTGGATTTAGTGGTGCTTTCCAAAATCAGAGAGGCTACTGGTGGAGAACTAAAAGCTTCCGTTTCCGGTGGTGGAGCTCTCCAAAGACATGTGGATGCTTTCTTCAATGATATTGGAATCAATGTTTTGGAAGGATATGGAATGACGGAAACTTCTCCGGTAATTTCTGTAAGAACTTTCAAAAAGTTAGTCCAAGGTTCTGTTGGAGTGATCACTCCTGAAACATCGGTGCAAATCCGAGATGATTTGGGAAAGGTTCTCACACATGTGGATGCCAACCAAAAACTCATTTCTGGAAAATACGGAGCTCGTGGGGTCATCCACATCCGTGGACCGCAAGTGATGAAAGGTTATTATAAAAATCCAGAAACAACAGCAAAAGTTCTGAAAGATGGTTGGATGGATACTGGAGATATTGGAATGTTCAATTTCAAAAAGACCCTTACCATCACTGGCCGTGCGAAGGATACTGTAGTTCTACTTGGTGGGGAAAACGTTGAGCCGGTTCCGATTGAGGACAAACTCACTGAATCTCCTTTCATTGCACAAGTGATGGTGATTGGACAAGACCAAAAGAACTTAGGTGCTCTTGTGATTCCTGATTTTGATAAATTGACGGAATGGGCAAAAGAAAACGGAATTTCCGAGACTGACAAACAGAAACTCATTGAAAATCCGAAGGTTCTTGATTTCTACAAAAAGGAAATCAAAGCTCTCAACAATACCAAAACTGGATTTAAGTCTTTTGAGCAAGTGACTCCGTTCATTCTCATTACTAAACAATTTGAAGTGGGTGATGAATTGACAAACTTGTTTAAGATGAAACGCCACTTGATCACTGAAAAATACAAAGACAAAATTACAGCTTTGTATGCTGCTGATTAAGTAAATTTAATTTTAAGCCGCCTGGTTCACGGGCGGTTTTTACTCTTCTCTTTTTCACCTCCCGTCGATATTCTTATTGTGAATCGATCGGACGGATCTTTAGTTTCCTCATCTACAGGCGTTTTTTACCCCTACCAACACCAGGACTTTTATGCGATGGATTCCTTGTTTTTATCGCACTTGAAACAGGAAGAAGTTTGGGACTTCCAATCCGTAACTCAGGTGAACCTGGGATTTTTAGGATTTTTGACCTTACGAGGTTTTTTACGAGAAAGTTTGTCTTTGCCAAAACTCCAAGTAAAGGGACTTTCCAAAAATTGGAAAACATATCTTGCCAAAGTGAATTTTTTAGGGAAAGGAATTCCTTGGGAATCCCAAGAATTCATTCCGAATTTGGTTTCTGATTCTTTAGAACCTACGTTAGCGTTTGGTGGGAAAGGGCACTGGACTAGCGAATTCCATTGGGAAAGAGAAGAGAAAGACACAACATCGGTTTTCTTTTCAGCCACAAACAAACAAAGTGAAGGTGACATTGCGATTAGTGATCTGATGAAAGATTTTTTACATTATTCTCAGGCCAATCATTATTTAGAAAGAGCTTATATCAGGAAAGAAAACTCGAGTTATTTGTATTTGAATTCTAAGGAATCCAATCCAAGAGTATTTTTTCGGGAAAATCCAACAGATTTGCCAGAGTTTTTATTTTTAGTCGCTGAGTTAAAAACAAAACCTTCTACTCACTTAAATTAAGACCAAGCAAAACTGTTTTGAGAAGATCCGCTTTGGTTTCTAAATGTGTGGTTTCCAAAATGGTTTGTTTGGTTTTAAAATCGAAGTAAATGAGTGAGGCTATAAAATCGACCGGAAAAGGATGAACCAAAATTTGATTCATTTTTAGGATTAAATCTTCTTCGGCACCTTCTGCAAGTAAGATTCGTTTGGTGAGAACAAGCAACTCTTCAATTTTTTCTCGCAAAACCTCAGGTACATTTTTATTTCTTTCATGTTCCCTACGTACAATTTGTGCAATATAAAATGGTTCTGTAGAATCCAAACTTACAATCTCAGCGGTTCCAATTCCCTCCAAAATGATATTGGATCTCCCATCAGGTAAGGATTCCTTTTGGATGATATGTCCATACCCCACAACTTCTGGGATGGGAGGGAGCCCCGCTCCAATCCAATTTTTAGGATAAGGAGCCATTCCCAGTTCCCCACCATTTTCCATACAAAAATCGAGCATCATCCGATACCTAGGTTCAAAGATATGGAGAGGCAAAAACATTCCCGGAAACAGAAATACATCTGGTAGGGGGAAGAGAGGTAAGGGGAAGGTTGACACAGAGAAAGGTTTTAGATTCTCTGTTTAGTTGTAAACCAATTCAAGGATCTGGCTTTGTTGAAAATAAAGAAAACTTCACTTCGTAAATCTTTCGAGGATTTAGGCAAAATCAAAGTGCTTGTGATCGGAGATTTGATTTTGGATGAGTATTTGATTGGCTCTGTCGATAGGATTTCTCCCGAAGCACCGGTTCCTGTGGTATGGGTTCGAAACGAAAAACAATCCTTAGGTGGATCAGGCAATGTAGTACAGAATTTATCATCCCTCGGTGTTGCAGGTGCCGTTTTTGGAAGGATTGGAACCGATAAAGCTGGTGATTCTTTAGAAGGTTTACTCCTCGCAAGTTCGGTTTCTAAAGAAGATTTAGTATTATTAAAATCCAAAACTCTACCTACTATCTTAAAAACAAGGATCATTGCCTCCCACCAACAGATTTGTCGGGTGGACAGAGAGGAAGTAGTTCCTCTGACAAAAGAAGAAGAAAGTTCTGTTCTCAAACAATTTGAATCAAAAATAAAAGAATGTTCTGCTGTCATTTTATCGGATTACGATAAAGGGTATCTGACTCCTTCCCTCATTCAGTCGGTGATTGCCATCTGCAACCGAGAGAAAAAAATCGTGACGGTGGACCCACAAGTCAGCCATTTTTTCTTATATCAAAATATACATATCATGACCCCGAACCACCACGAAGCGGGTAAAGCTTTGTCGAGAAAACTAATGACTGATTCTGAAATCGAAATCGCTTGTCGGGAGATCTCTGAAAAACTCACGCCCGATGCGATGATGATCACTCGTGGGGAAAAAGGAATGTCCATTTATGAAAGAAAGACAGATTCCTTTTACCACATTCCGACAGTTGCCAAGGAAGTTTTTGATGTGACGGGCGCGGGAGATACAGTGATTACTACATACACTGCCTTTGTTGCTACGGGAATGTCTATTGCGGATGCAGCTCTTATTTCCAATGTGAGTGCAGGAATCGTTGTTGGTAAGTTAGGTGCTGCTACTGTCACACAAACCGAAATTGAAGAAGCCTTACAAACATTGGGATATTTGGAAGGAACAACATGAGTTTTTACGAAAATTTAAATTCGAAAATCATTTCCTCCGATCAAATTGAATCCAAAAGAAAGGCTTTAGAAGGAAAACGCATTGTATTTACCAATGGGTGCTTTGATATTTTACACCCTGGTCACGTGAGTTATTTGGCACAGGCTCGTGATTTAGGGGATTTACTATGGATTGGAGTCAATGAAGATGCCAGTGTTAGGCGACTAAAAGGGGAGACTCGCCCCATCAATTCTTGTGAAGACAGAATGACTGTACTTGCGGCTCTTTCCTCTGTGGATTTTGTTTCCTCTTTTGCTGAAGATACCCCTCTCGAAATCCTAAAAAAGGTAAAACCATCCGTCCATTCCAAAGGTGGAGACTACCAAGTGGAAACCCTTCCGGAATACCAAATTTTAAAAGAGATGGGAGCGGATATTCAAATTTTACCCTTTGTCTCAGGAAAATCGACAACCAAGATTTTAGAAAAAGCCAAATCTCCTTCCTAAACGTATTGATTTTGGACCCAAATCCCACCACTCTGTAAAAAACATTCTTTTTTGAGGTCCATTTTGTCCAAGACCAGATATATTTTTATTACCGGTGGTGTTTCCTCTTCTTTAGGAAAAGGCGTTACCGTTGCAGCTCTCGGTTGTTTGTTAGAAGCCAGGGGTTATACCGTCTCTTTACAAAAAATGGATCCCTATATCAACATTGACCCAGGTACAATGAGTCCGTACCAACATGGGGAAGTGTATGTAACCGAAGACGGAGCTGAAACAGATTTAGATTTAGGATATTACGAACGATTTACAAAATCTAAATTTTCTAGAAAAAATTCCGTATCCACGGGGCAAATTTATCACGCGGTGATTGAAAGAGAAAGAAAAGGTGATTATTTAGGAAGAACTGTACAGGTTGTACCACATATCACCAATGAAATTCGTAATCGAATTTACAACCTAACACGCGATCAGGAAACAGACTTTGTGATTGTGGAAATTGGTGGCACTGTGGGTGACATTGAGTCAGTTCCTTTTCTGGAAGCCATTAGACAAATGCGTTACGAACACGGTGCAAACCAAGTGTTGTTTTTGCATCTAACTCTTGTTCCAACCATTACGGCAGCCGGCGAAGCCAAAACCAAACCGACACAACATTCTGTAAAAGAGTTGTTGGCCCTTGGTATCCAACCTGATATTTTAATTTGTAGAATTAACAAACCAATGTCCAAGGAGATGAAAAATAAAATTTCTCTCTTTTGTAACGTAAAAGAACAAAACGTAATCTCTGCTGTTGATATTGATACTTCGATCTACGAAATTCCTCTTATGTATCGGGAAGATAAATTGGATGAAGTGGTTTTAAATGCTCTCGGTATGGACCTTCGAAAACTCAATTTTTCCCAGTGGGAAAATATGGTAAAAAAAATTCGTAATACGAAAAAGACCGTAAAAGTTGCGTTAATTGGGAAATACATTTCTTTGCAAGATGCCTATCGTTCTGTTTATGAATCTCTAGCTCATGGTGGGATTGCTAACGATGTTGAAGTGAATGTGATCAAAATCAATCCAGAAGATATTGATGCAAAGAATATCAAAGAACATTTAAAAGGTGTTCATGGAATTTTGGTTCCTGGTGGTTTTGGCGAACGCGGAATCGAAGGAAAAATTGCTGCCATTCAATATGCAAGAACCAAACAAATTCCATTTTTCGGAATTTGTCTAGGGATGCAATGTGCGGTAATTGAATTTGCAAGAAATGTTCTGGGTTATAAGGATGCTAACTCTACTGAATTTAAACCCAATGTAGATCATCCTGTGATTTCTATGATCGAAGAACAAAAAGAAATCGAACGTATGGGTGGGACCATGCGACTTGGGGCTTATCCTTGTATCGTAAAAAAGGGAAGTCTTGCTTATTCTGAATACAAGGCAGAACGAATTTCGGAAAGACATAGACATAGATTTGAATTCACTTTGCGTTACAAAGATGAATTTGAGAAAAAAGGAATGAATTTAGCTGGATTTTCACCTGATGGAAGTTTGGCGGAGATAGTGGAAGTGGCTAACCATCCATGGTTTGTGGGAGTGCAGTTCCATCCGGAATTTCAATCCAAACCAACAGATCCGCATCCACTTTTTGCCGGATTCATTCGAGCAGCATCCAAACTAGCTAAAAAAACGGAGGATTAAGATGTACGATTTAATTGAAGAAAGAGAATTTTTCGGTAAAAAAATCGGGGGTCGTAATCCCTTCTTTTTAATTTCCGGACCTTGTGTCATGGAAAACAAAGATTTACTCGATAGAGTTTGCGGCGAGATGAAAGCCATTTGTGATGACTTGGGGATTGTTTATATTTTTAAATCCTCCTTTGATAAAGCAAATAGATCTTCCATCAATTCTTACAGGGGACCGGGGCTAGAAGAAGGAAGGAAACTTCTTGATTTTATCAAAAACAAATACAATGTTCCTGTACTCACTGACATCCATGAAACAAACCAAGTGGAGCCTTTAAAAGACACGGTTGATATCTTTCAAATTCCAGCTTTTCTTAGCCGCCAAACCGATCTAATCGCAAAGGCAGCGGAAACTGGAAAATGGGTGAATGTAAAAAAAGGCCAGTTTATGGCTCCAGATGACACTCGTCATATCAAAACAAAAATCCAAGAGTCTGGATCTGAGAAGTATATGGTAACCGAAAGAGGAGCCAGTTTCGGATATGGAAACTTGGTGTTTGACCTTCGTGGAATTCCCATGATGCACAAACATGGAATTCCCATTGTTTTTGATGCCACTCATTCTGCACAACTTCCAGGAGCTGCAGGAAATATCACTGGTGGGGTTCGTGAATTCATTCCTCATATGGTGCGTGGTGCTGTTTCTGTTGGAGTAGAAGGACTTTTTATGGAAGTACATCCTGATCCAGAAAAGGCATTATCGGATGCGACCACACAGTTTCCATTAGCGAAGGCAAAAAATCTTTTAACACAACTTTTGGAATTAGATCGTTTGGTAAAAACCAAGTTTTTAGAGGATTAAACTTTCTTTTATGATGCGAAGGTTTTTGATCCTATTCTTGCTCTTAGCAATTGTTAGTTGCAAGGATAAGGAATACATTCGCATTGATGCAGAAAAAGAATCGGGCTCAATGGTTTCTATGAGAAACTTTTCTCGTTCTTCTTATAAAGAATCGGGGGAATTGGAGTGGGTGTTGAAAGGTGCTGAATCCTATATTTTCCCTAAAGAGAACAAAACCATTGTTTATGGATTTGAGTTCAAACAATTTGAAAAGGGAAACGTGACTTCTGCAATGTTAGGGGACCGAGGGGAAATCAACCATTCTACAAAAACTGTTGTCCTAAGCGGTAAGGTGAGATTAAAAACAAATGATGGAAAATTCATAGAATCAGAGTCACTAACCTATAACTTAGATGAAAAAACATTATCTTCAGAAGAGGATGTTCTCGTTTATTCAGATGGAACCACGATTCGTGGGAAAGGGCTTCGGGCAGATAAAAGTTTAAATAAATTTACGATTATCAAACCTAAAGCTGTGACTGTGGGTGGAAGTAATCCCTTGAAGGAAAAACAATGAAAAAACATATAGTATTGTTTTGTTTTTTTGTTTCAATCCTTCATGCCAATCCATCACCAATACCCGTCTTGTACGGATCGGAAGATCTTTTAAAAAAAGAAAACAATCAATTCTCTCCAGAAAAAAAGAAAGATAAAAAGGATAAAATTCCTGTGATTTGGGGTGGGAGTAGTCTTACCCAAGAAGAACGAACCATCAATGGATTCCCTGTAAAAGTGTTTGTGTTAGGTGGCGGTGCTTATATCATGCATAAAAGTATCAAACTGAGTGCAAGAGAGATCGAAATCATTGGAGAAGATGCACTCATTGGAAATTTGAAAGGACAAGTGATTGTTGAAGACTTTCAAAATGGTGTTACTTTAACCGCATCAAAAGGCGTTTACGATAAAATGGCTGGGACGGTTAGTTTAGAAAATAATCCAGTCCTAAATCAAAAAAAAGATGGCAAGGTTGTCAAAATCCAATGCCAATCCATTGTTCGGTATTTGGAAGAAGCGAAAACGAACTTGGCTGGAAAAGTAGTAGTAACCTCCGACGAATTTCAGGTGTTTGGTGAGGATGCCGTGTTTTCTGAAAAAGAAGATCGGATTGATCTAGCGGGGGAACCATTTCTGTTTTCGGAAAATCGATTCCTGATCGGTAAAACACTCTCTTGTTTTGTAAAAGAAGGGAGTATTCAATTGGATGGGGATGCTACCATTTACCAAGTATCTTACGAAAATAAAAAAGACAAAGAAAAAGATACCACAACCAAAGAACGTGTTGTCACTTTGTTTACAGGTAAAACTCTAACGCACCAGAACAAAGGAAAAGAAACCATTACATCCATGAATGGTGACGCCTTTATGTATCGAACTAGTTCTGAATTTAAAGCCAACTTATTGGAAAGCCGTCGTAATAATAAAGATATCAAAGCCACTGGAAATGTCAGTTATTTGGATCGTGAAAATGGATATCGAATGGAAGGGGGATTACTTTCCTATGACAAAGACAAAGGTTACTCCTATTTAACAGAATCTCCTCGGATCGTTTTTTTGGACAAAAAAGAACTTAGTGAACGAGGCCAGTTAACGGCAGTTTTTTTAGAAAGGTTTGATGAACGTTTTGAAGTTGTTGCTCGAGGTAATGTTCAGGTAGAAACACAAACGGCAACTGCAACCGGGGAATATGCAACTTATTATGAAAAACGGGACGAGTTGGTGTTGGAAGGGAATCCGACTCTTGTAAAAGATAACACCAAAGTCTCTGCAGGAAAGATAGTTCTCTTTCCAAAATCGGACAAAGCCTTCCTCACGGATGGGCTTAAGGTAATACCGAATGGCGAAAAAAAGTAAAATCCAAACGATTCAAAAAGAAATGGATCCGAATGTAAAAACATTCCGGATGGAAAATTTAGTAAAAATCTATAACAAACGTAAGGTTGTAGATGGTGTTAGTTTTTATATCAGAAAAGGCGAAATTGTTGGTCTTCTTGGTCCAAACGGTGCCGGAAAAACCACCAGTTTTTATATGAGTGTTGGTTTTGTGACTCCTGATGAAGGGCATGTATTTATCGACAACGAAGACCTTACGACTGCACCCATGCATATCCGAGCAAGAATGGGTGTGGGGTATTTGGCTCAGGAAGCGAGTATTTTCCGCAAACTGACAGTTGCTGAAAATTTAGAAGCCATTTTGGAAACTATGAATTTGCCAGGTGATGAAATCATTCGTCGCAGGGACGAACTCCTTATGGAACTACAGATCATGCGGGTGGCTAACCAAAAAGGATACACTTTGTCCGGTGGTGAAAGAAGACGTTGTGAAATTGCAAGAGCCCTTGTCACCAATCCAGATTTTATCTTACTTGATGAACCATTTGCTGGTGTGGATCCGATTGCCGTCAAAGACATTCAAAACGTTATCCAATCTCTAAAGGATAGAGGACTAGGGATTTTGATTACAGACCATAACGTAAGAGAAACTTTAAAAATTACAGATAGAGCCTATATCATGTACAGTGGACGAATTTTGATTTCTGGAACTGCTGATGATTTGATAAACGATCCTGAAACTAGAAGAATTTATTTAGGTGAGGATTTTAAACTATAAATGAAACTCGGGGCTTCACTTTCACAACGCCAAACGCAAAAATTAGTGATGACCCAGGACTTACGTCAGTCCATCGAATTATTATCTTTATCTACCTTAGAGCTTTCTGATAAAATTCAAAACGAACTTTTGGAAAATCCACTTTTAGATGAAGTGGGTGCAGATGAAAAAACAAAAATGCCGGAACTTTTTTCTATCGATGAAGTAAAACGATTAGAAAAATTAAATCATGAAAAGAGTACGGATGTCAATTGGCAAGATTCTTATTCCTTAGAAGGCCCGCGTTCTTATGATACGGAAGCTAGTGACAGAAACCAAAAGTACATTGAATCCTCTACACGCGGCGAAACTCTCGAAGAACATTTGTTAAACCAACTAAGACTCATCAAACTGACAAAATTGGAGTTTGAAATTGGTGAAGTCCTTATCAGTATGATTGATGATAAAGGATTTATCACCGACGATTTAGCAGTTGTTTCGAAAGAAATGGGGTATCCTGAAACAAAGTTACGGCGGGTGTTGCAGGTTGTAAATGAACTTGATCCTATTGGGATTGGTGCCAGGGATATGCAGGAAACCCTTCTCATCCAAGGAAAAATTCTTTTCCCCGATAATATCCTTTTGCACCAGTTGATTGGTGAATTTTTATCAGACCTAGAAAAAGTTGATTATAAAAAAATAGCAAAAAATCTTAAAATTACAGAAGAGGAAATTTTAAGTTTAGCAAGGTTGATTAAAAAATTAGAACCTTATCCTGCGACTACCTACCAAGGAAGAAAAATTGATTATGTAGTTGCGGACGTAGTTGTAAAAGCAGTAGGAAACGAGTTTAATATCTTTATAAACGATGAGTGGTTGCCTAAACTTTCGATCCAGGAAGAATATAAAGAACTTTTAAATCACAAATTACCACCCAAAGAAAAGGAATATTTCCAAACAAAATTTAGCTCAGCGCAGTGGCTCATTCGTTCCATCCAACAAAGAAGACAAACTTTACAACGGGTTGTGAGTTGTATCATTGATTTTCAAGTCGACTTTTTTAGAGGCGGAATTGGTTTTATCAAACCTTTAACTCTAAAGGAAGTGGCAGAAAAGTTAAATTTACATGAATCTACAATTTCTCGCATAACAACAAATAAATATATTCAAACTACCTGGGGAATATTTGAACTCAAATGGTTTTTTTCGTCCGGGGTTAAGTCTACCGAAGGTGGAAAAGAAAGTTCTAAAAAAATTCATGAAATCATTCGGAATCTAGTGAAGGATGAAGATGAAAACAATCCTCTCTCAGATCAGGATATCGTTGAACTTATGGAGAAAAAAGGAATTGAAATTGCCCGACGTACGGTGGCAAAATATAGAAAGGTCTTAAGAATCCTTCCTTCGAATGAAAGGAAGAGGATCAGTTCTCTAAAGGGGTAATTCAATGCCAGTTCCAGGGATCACAGTTGATACAATTTTAAGAGATCATGAGGATCTACAATTGAATTTGATCACGGGAGAAGCCGGGTTATCAAATCGAATCAACAATGCTGAAATCAATCGTCCCGGATTATCGCTCACAGGATTTTTTGATTTTTTTGCCAATGATCGCATTCAGATTTTAGGTAAAGGGGAATGGGCTTATCTCAATTCTTTATCAGAAGACAAACTCCATGAAATTACGGAGAAGTTTTTTGAATTCCATTTGAATTGTATTATTTATACACATGGGAATGAACCACAAATTCCCTTTGTCGAAAGAGCCAAAACCAAAGGGATTCCTCTTTTTAAAACAGAAATTGCTACGCATAGATTCATCACTTTAATCTCTCAAATTTTAGATCGTGCCCTTGCGCCAAGAACAATGCGCCATGGAGTACTCATTGAGGTTTTTGGAATTGGAACTTTGCTTACCGGTCGTTCGGGTGTGGGTAAAAGTGAAACTGCCCTTGAACTGATTGAACGTGGTCATAGACTTGTGGCCGATGATATGGTGGAGATTCGCCGTCTGAGTGAAAGTTATCTCATAGGATCTTGTTCCGATTTACTTCGTCACCATATGGAGATTCGTGGCCTTGGAATTTTAAACATCAAAGATCTGTTTGGTGTTGGATCGGTAAGAGATCATAAACTCATTGAACTAATCATTAACTTAAAAGAATGGGAAGAACAAACTTCTGGTGATTATGAACGAACGGGAATCGAACAAAGTATGGAAGAAATTTTAGGTGTTTCTGTTCCGTATATTGAAATACCCGTCAAACCAGGAAGAAACATTCCAATCATTGTAGAAACGGCTGCGATGAACCAACGTCTGCGTAAAATGGGGAAAAACAGCGCTAAAGAATTTTCGAATAAACTAAATACCTATATCCAACAGAATTCCATTGAAACAAATCCAGTTAAAGATTAGAGAAGATAGTTCGGGGCTTCATGCGAGACCTGCCTCTTTATTTGTAAAGATGGCAGCTAGTTTCCCATGTGAAATTTTTGTCCTCAAAGATGATATTGAAGTAAACGGTAAATCCATTATGGGGTTAATGATGTTAGCACTTGGACCTGGAACGGAGTTTTCTGTAAAGGCTGATGGGAAAAGAGAAGAGGAGGCTCTTCTTGCTTTAGAAGCTTTGGTTAGTCGTAATTTTGAAACCAATGCCAATTAGGTTATTCAAACTCATCCCACGTCTCTCTGACGAAAACAGATATTATCTACGTGATATTTTTATTTTTTTCCTTACCTTAGGGATTTCTGTCGGTTTTTCTGAGTTAGTTTTTTTTAGACAAGAGGAAGACATTTCCTTTTTTTCTAAGGTGGATACTTATGTATTCATTCTAATCCCATTTTTTATTTTATCTTTGATTCTCAGTTACGTTTATCGGAATCGACGTAACAGGGAAACGGGAAAAATACGTAGTTCCATTCGGTATCGCCTAACGCTTGCTTTTTTGTTTGTGGCTCTTGTTCCTTCTTTGCCAATATTCATTCTTTCCTCCAACCTAACAGGAAGGTTGATTGAAGGTTTTTACCGTGTTGATATTTCCAATGCACTCAGGTCTGCAAATCTTATCATTCAAAATGAAGAAAAGGAAATTGAATCTGAATTTATCGAAAAAGTAAATATTTTACGTTCTCGTTTGAAAGGACAAAAATCCGACGGTTTCACAGTTTTTCAAAAAGGTATCGAAAATGGACTGTTTGAAAAAAATGAATATTATTTGGGATTTGTAACATCAGGAACTCTGAATTTTGAATCAAAAGGTATTTATCGATACATTTTGGGTTTGGAATTTTTAGAATCAAATCGGCCTGGAATTTATACCTCTCGTTTGTATACGAACGACAAATCTTATTTGTTTTGTAAGTTTTTTTTGGATGAAAGTCGGGAGGTTTATGTTGGTCAAAGGATTCATAAAGGGATGGAAGCCGATGTTTTAAATATCGTGAACGCGACCTCTACCTATGAAAAGGTAAGCCTTTGGAAAGAAAAAATCCCCTTTAGTGTTCGGATTACGATTGCTTCTTTTTCATTTGCGATGTTTCTCATTGCCATTTTGTTTTCTTTTTTATTTGCGAGAAGAATTTCCCGCCCTATCATCAACTTAGCCAATGCCACCAAAAAAGTTTCGTTAGGTGATTCAGACATTCGGTTGGAAAAAACAGAAGAAGGCGAAATGGGAATCCTGATTGATAGTTTCAATCAAATGGTGAGTGACTTGGATGCGAAGTCTGAAGAGTTAATGCATACCCAACGGATTGCAGCTTGGAAAGAAGTTGCGCAGCGTATGGCCCATGAAATTAAAAACCCACTTACTCCCATCCAATTGTCTGCACAAAGGATCCAAAGAAAATTCCAAAATCCAAAATCTGAAAATTTAGAATCCGTTATTTTTGATGCCACTGAAACCATCATTGGGCAAGTGCGAGTGTTAGAACATCTTGTAAAAGAGTTTAGTGAATTTGCACGGATGCCAGTACCTGTGCTGATCAACCAAAAATTAAATCCCATTTTGGAAGAAGCTTTTGCTTTGTTTCGAGATACAACGGATATTGAATTCGAACTAAAGTTAGCAGAAAATTTACCGGAAGTATTTCTGGACAAAAGATTGTTTCTCGGAGTGATCAATAACCTTATCAAAAATGCAGTTGAGGCAATCCAATCTGCAGAAAATTCCAAAGAAGAAATGGACATTTTAAGTCTCAAACGAAAAAAAATTAGAATCATGTCCAAGTTGCAAAAAAAGGCTCTTCGAAAGTCGATTGTGATCGAAATCGATGATTCAGGTCCCGGACTAAAAGAGGAATGGAAAGAAAAAATATTTGAACCTTATTTTTCAACCAAGGAAAATCATGGATCGGGTATCGGGCTTGCCATTGTTCAAAAAACCATAATCGATCATCATGGTCATATTGTTGTAGAAAATTCTAAGTTAGGTGGTTGTAAATTTAGAATTGAACTTCCTTTGGATAATCACTAATGCAAAAACTCATATATATTCTAGATGATGAAAAGGAAATTCGAAAATCATTACGGGTGATTTTGGAAGATGAAGATTATACGGTGGAAGATTTTGCAAATGGGAAAGCTTTATTAAAAGCACTTGCAAAGGAAAGACCTTCACTTGTTTTACTAGATGTTTGGGTTGGTAAAGAAGATGGACTTACCATTTTAGATGAATGTAAAAAACTCTATTCTAGTTTGCCAATTGTTATGATTTCTGGACACGGAACGATTGAGCTTGCAGTCAATGCTACTAAAAAAGGGGCAGTTGACTTTTTAGAAAAACCTCTTTCGATTGAAAAAGTAATCCAAACCATTGAATCAGCATTAGAAAAAACCAAAGATCATGAGATTCCCGAGTTCCAGCTGGAAGTGGATGAAATTTTAGGAGAATCAGCTTCCATCAAACGAGTGAAGTTTGCTATATTCCAAGCAGCACAAACCAATGCCCGAGTTTTTATCTTTGGTGAAAATGGAACGGGAAAAGAATTAACGGCAAGGGCGATCCACCAAAATTCTAAAAGAAAATCAGAACCATACATCGAATTCAATTGTGCTGCCATTCCGGAAGAGACCTTAGAACAAGAGTTATTTGGGTATGAAGTTCATGGAACCCAAACCAAATCCGAAATCAAAATGGGAAAATGGGAAGCAGCTGGGAACGGAACTTTGTTTTTGGATGAGGTTTGTGATCTGCCACTTTCCATCCAATCAAAGGTTTTAAAGGTAATTCTCGAACAAAAACTAGATCGTGTTGGCGGAAAGGATCCAATATCTGTGGATGTTCGTATCATTGCCGCGACCAATTCCAATGTGGAAGAAGCCATCAAGGAAGGACGGTTTCGCGAAGATTTATACTATGCTTTGAGTGTGATTCCATTAGAATTACCGCCGTTACGCGAAAGGAATTTGGACATTCCTTTACTTGCCGAATATTATTTGAAAAAGTCTATTTCGGAAAATAAACTTTCTCCGAAAACCATTGATCGAGATGGTCTTGATGCTCTCACCACTCATTTTTGGCCAGGAAATGTACGAGAACTCGGAAATATTTTAGAACGGTTGAGTATTCTGGTTCCAGGAGATACCATCCGCGCCAAGGATGTAAAGGAAGCTCTACATGGATTTAAAAAAGCCAATGAAATGGTGGCTCGTGGGGATTTGAAACATGCCAAAGAAGAGTTCGAACGCCAATACATCATCAAAACCCTACAAATTTGTGAGGGGAATGTGACAAGAACCTCCAAGGCATTAGGCATTGAAAGAACCCATTTGTATAGAAAATTACGTTCCTTAAATATATCAGTGGAACAGTTGAACGAAGGTTAGTATGGATCAAAAATCAATATTAGGGCGTTTTGCCGACATTCTAACAGAAACAAAATTTTTAATCCAAAACAAATCGGTTTCTGTTTACCGCTTCCAGGAAGAACAAGATCCGAATGACATTGTATTTCCATGGAAATCCAAAGTTCCAGAATCTATTGAAATCCAGAAGAAACAACAAAAAGAAAACCAAAGAAAAAACAAGGATCTTGTTAATTTTTCTTGTACCCTTTGCCAAGGAAAACTGAGTGGTGTACGCCAGTTCCTACATAAAGGAAGGAAACCTGTTCTTGTTCTCCATTATTCTGGGGCAACCAGTCCCAAAGAAAAACCATTTACAAAAACAAAACCCAATCAGATTTTTAAAGACAAACTAACCGAAAGTAGCTGGAACGATCTAATCCAAAAAGTATTTGGGTTTTCTTTTGAAGAGTTTTATTACCAAGAATATCCAGCTTGTAATTTTTCCAATACTGATTCCAAGGAAACAGATTGGCAAACCAGAGTGGAAAATTGTAAATTCCATGTAAAAGATACTGTAGAAGAATATGGGATCAAGTCCATTGTGATTTTGGGTTCATCCGCCAAGCTTTTGTTTGGTGCCGATAAAGCAAAAGAGTTTCTGGGTAAAGAAACCAAGTGGGATTTATCCGGACTCTCCATTCCCATTGTCACAACAAGGTCTCCTGAAGCTCTTGTTTTCCTTGGTGAAAAGGCAAAAAAAGCTGATTCTGAAACAAATCTATTTCAATACGGAAAAGAAAAACAAGAATTGGAAGAAAGTTTTATTTCCCATTTATCTCTTTTAAAACCTTATCTTTAGTATGATCCAATATGCGGAAGTGGCCCTCAATCTATCTTGGGAAAGTCGAACTCTCACTTATGAAATTCCACAAGAAATAAAAACTCTGCCAAGGGGAGTCCGCGTCCTTGTTCCTTTAAATGGAAAAGAATGGGAAGGGGTGGTGATCGAGATTCATTCGAATGAGCCAAATTATGAAACTCTTTCCATTTTAAAACAAATTGATTTAGATCCTGTTCTTACTGAAGAACAATTGGAACTAGCTCATTGGATGGCAGACAGTTATTTATCCTCACTCGGGGAAGCCTTGTTTTTAATGGTTCCCAAAGGGAAAAAACGAAAAAAGGAAAAACCGACTCCCGTCCAAATCCAATCAGATCTGTTACATCCGTTAAACGCTTCGCAGAAAAAAGCCTTGGATGAAATTAATGCAAATGGGAAATCCAACACTCATTTGTTATACGGAATTACAGGAAGCGGGAAAACGGAAGTGTATCTGCATCTGATGGCAGAGATACTCCGAAAACCCAAAGGATCCGTAATTTTTCTTGTTCCTGAAATTTCTCTAACTTATCCCACCATCACAAGGATTGAAAGGATCTTTCCTGGCCAAGTGGCGGTTTTACATTCACATTTAAGAACTTCAGAAAAGTTCCAAAACTATTTGGATTTAAAAGAAGGAAAAAAACGAATTTGTATCGGAACTCGTTCCGCTGTATTTGCTCCTTTGTCCAACATTGCACTTATCATTTTAGATGAAGAACATGATGGTTCTTACAAAGAACATGGCTCTCCGCGGTATCATGTCAGGCAAGTGGCTTTACAAAGAATCTTGAAAACTAACGGTAAATTGTTGTTAGGTTCCGCAACACCGAGTTTAGAAATTTATTATTTAGCAAAAGCAGGTCAGATTGGATATTCTGAACTAAAGGATCGTGCCAATCCTCATGCCAAGTTGCCTACTGTGGAAATTACAGAGAAAAAAGAAGATAACGAACTTCTTTCGGGGGACTTACAATTTAAAGTGGCGGATCGATTGAAAAAAGAAGAACAAACCATCATTCTTCTCAATCGTCGGGGTTATAACCCTTTTATTTATTCCACAACCACAAAAGAATTTGTCCATTGTCCGAAATGTACAGCAACTCTTTGTTACCATTCAGATAAAACCGTTCGCTGCCATCTTTGTGGGTACAAGTCTACCTTACATAATTTAAAACAGATTCACGGAGATGATTTGGATTTGTTTGGAGCTGGAACACAAAAATTAGAAGAGTATTTACTTTCTCATTTTCCGAAAGCAAGGATCGAACGTTTAGACCAAGACAGTTCCAAAAACAAAGAAGTCACCCGCGATGTCCTAGAAAAGTTAGGCGAAGGAAATTTAGACATCCTTACCGGAACGCAAATGATTGCTAAAGGACTTGATTATGCAAACGTCACTCTTGTCGGAATTTTAAATGCCAACCATGGTCTGGGTGTTCCTGATTTTCGCAGTAGCGAAAGAACTTATTCTCTCATTTCGCAGGTGGCGGGAAGGGCAGGACGGGGAGAGAAAAAAGGCGAAGTAATCATCCAATCCAATGATCCCGAACACCCTGTTCTCAAGATGGCAATGGAACAAAACTATCCTGCTTTTTTTGAATGGGAACTTGTTTTTAGAAGAGATTTATCCTATCCACCTTTTTCTCGTTTGGCGAGACTTGTCTTTCGGTCTAAATATGAAGAAATTGCAAACAAACAATCTGTTCTTTATTCTGAACTTTTAAAAGAAAATATGGATGCATCCATCACCCTGCTTGGACCAAGCCAATGTCCTTTTTATAAGATTGATAATAACTTTAGATACCATATCTTGTTAAAATCGAAATCCATTACCTCACTTCGCAATCTTTTACGTGAAACCAAAACCAAATTTAAAACAGATTCCAAATGTTATATTGAATATGATTTGGATCCTCTGGAACTTGTTTAATAGGAAAAATTTATGAAACTTTCAATTGGATACTTTGGATCCCCAGAACATTCCAAGGAATTACTCTCTATCTTACTTGATGCTGGATTTACAGTAGACTTTGTTGTGACCAACATCGACAAACCTGTGGGAAGAAAACAAATCATCACACCAACTCCCGTCAAGGAACTTGCGATCGCGAAAGGCATTCCAGTCATCCAATCGCCGAAACTCCGAACCGATGAGGAAGCCCAAAAACAAATTTTATCATACGGTTCTCCTGTTCATATTGTGTATGCTTACGGATCGATTGTTCCTGAAATTGTGTTCCAAGATCCGAAATTCGGAAGCATCAACCTGCATGGAAGTTTGCTCCCAAAATACCGCGGCGCTTCCCCTGTCCAAAGTTTTCTTTTGAGTGGAGAGGAGAGTTCAGGATTTACGATTCAATTTTTAGCGAAGGAAGTCGACTCAGGAGATATCATTTCTCAAAAATCTTGGAAGGTGACAGATTCAGAAACCACCGCATCTCTTTTGCAGTCGATTACCAAGGAAGGGGGAGCCGAACTCATTCGGCTTTTGCGAGAATTAGAATCCAAAGAATCTCCTTGGGTGGCAAAACCGCAGAATGCAACCGAAGCGACCCACTGCAAAAAAATCACCGCGAGTGACCGCCCCATCCAATGGTCGGAACCTGCCAAAAACATCAACAACCGGATCCGAGCCCTCTATCCAGATCCATTGGCCGTGACTGAATTTCGGGGGAAAAAATTGATCCTGATTTCATCCTTTCTTTTAAAAGAGGATGAGGAACCGGTTCCTATCCCTTTGGATCTAAGTCCTGGTTCCTTTTTTCTATACCAGAAAAAAAGGCTTTTCTGCCTCTGTGGAGACGGAAACCTGCTTGGTATAGATACCTTACAACCCGAAGGGAAAAAACCCATGAAAGGATTTGAGTTTTTCAATGGGGCGCGGGTTTTAGCCGGAGAATCATTTACGTGAAAGAAAAGTTTCTAAAAATCCTACCTTACAGTGGTTATGTTCTATTTGTTGGTTTAGGGCTCCTTGTTTTTTTTGTGGCAGCTTTTATGGTAGTAGTGGTGCGAACCAAAGAAGAACAAAAGGTGATGATGCCTTATGTGATTGGTAAAAACTACATTGAGGTCCATAACGAATTACAAAGACTCCAACTCAAAGTCCGTTTAGAAACCCAAAGAATTCCAGAAAAAACTGATGGAATCATTCTCGCACAATCCATTGATCCAGGTAAGGAAGTGGAAGCAGGATCCAAACTCTATCTCACTGTGAATATTGGATTTGATCGAGTCACTATCCCTGACGTGAAAGGCCAAGATTTAAAAAGAGCCAAGGCTATTTTAGAAAAAGTACTTTCTGGTGAAGTCTACGTTCCTTTACAAATTGGTGGGATCACTTATGTGCCAGCAGTGGGTGATGAACCTGCCGACACCATCGTTGACCAAATTCCTGGTCCTGGGAAAGAAACACATTCCGGCGAAAAAATCTACTTACTCGTAACAGAACCCAATACAGAAAAAAAATCCAACCAGTCAGCAAATGATCCATTGGATTCCACAAAGTTTGTGGGAACTCCGGTTCCGTTTGTTGTCGATTTTTTACAAAGAAAAAAGATCCCTTACCGTTTGAAAGAAGCCACCAAACCAGAGTTTCGTGATTCACATGGTCTTGTTTCTTCTTTTGAATTAAAACCAACAGGTGCAGAAGTGGGTGCTTTCTTTTTAAAACCATCCGAGTCTCTCGTTCAAGATTATGAATTTCTTGAGTATGAAGTAGATGATGACGATCTCTACTCAGCCAAAGTAAGTTATACAAAACCTGGGGAAGATACAGAGATCGAAAAAGAAATTTTAACCAACCAAAAACTAAAAGAAGATGAGCCGGTTCGTTTTCTCATCCATAGAGCAGGCAATGTAAAAATCACTTTAATCGGTAAAGAAACCGGTGTGGCAAAGGTTTGGAAATTAAAGGGAACTTATTAATATGAAAATTTCTGCATCAATCCTCGCAGCAAAACTTACGGGACTCTCTCAGGAGCTTCCCACTTACAAAAAAGAAAATATCGATCTCATTCATATCGATGTGATGGACGGAAACTTTGTCCCACAAATTTCCTTTGGAGAGGCTTTTACCAAAGAAGTCAAATCCCATACGAATATTCCTTTAGATGTGCACCTTATGGTGAGTAATCCTGAGCTCCATGTTCCTAAATACTTTGACCTAAATCCCTATTGTATTACCTTTCATATTGAAACTACGAACTTCTCTGTGAGACTTGCAGAAGAGATCCGAAAAGCAGGAATCAAAGTGGGGGTTTCTCTCAACCCACAAACACCTCCAGAATCCATCTCCCAAATCCTTCCTTATTTGGATCTTGTGTTACTCATGACTGTGGATCCTGGATTTTACGGGCAGTCCTTTGTGAAATCAGGATTCGAAAAAATTGCTGCCGTTCGGAAACTCACTAAGCCTTACAATATTGAATTGGAAGTGGATGGTGGCGTGAACGAAGCCAATATGGAAGAATTGGCAAAACTCGGTGTGGACATCACGGTTGTGGGTTCTGGACTCTATAAAACAGGGGATCCAAACGCACAGGGCAAAAAATTAAAGGATCTCGCTGCAAGTGCTAGAACTCGCTCTTGACATATCGTCCCTATTCAAAAAACTCGCTATAAAAGGGGTATTTTTCCTTGGTTAAATTAAGATTACAAAGAACGGGAACAAAAGCAGACCCGCACTATCGCATCGTAGCAGCTGATATCCGTGCTCCGCGTGACGGAAAGTTCATTGAAGCGATTGGGCATTTTCACCCATCCACTTCCTCTGTTAAAAAAGCAACTTTCAATGAAGAAAAAACTCTTTCTTGGCTTAAAAAAGGTGCTCAACCTACTGATACAGTTCTTGCTCTTTTGAAAAAAGACGACGTTTGGTCAAAGTTCAAAGGTTAATTGATACATGGAATCCTTAGTTCGTTATATCGTTACATCTCTCGTTGACCAACCAGAACAAGTGGCTGTCAACCAAGTCCCCGGAGAGGAAGAAACAGTGATCGAACTTCGGGTAGCAGCGAAAGACCTAGGTAAGGTGATCGGAAAAAACGGAAGGATTGCAAAATCTTTACGAACTGTATTACAGGCAGCCGGAACCAAACAAGGCAAAAACTATACCTTAGAAATTGTCGACTAAACCAAGTTTAGTGAAAGTGGGGGTCATCGGATCCTCACATGGAATCAAAGGGTTCATCAAACTTTTTACAGAAGGTGACACCCTAAATTCCGTAAAACCTCCAATCATCTGCACTGTAGAGGATCCTCGTGGGAACCAGTCCACCATTCAAATCGACGAGATCAAACTGAATGGAAATCATTACCTTTTAAAACTAAAGGGTTTTGAAACACCGGAAACTGTGATCAAATACCGTGGATTTTCTTTGTTATGGAAAAGAGACGAACTTCCTAAACCGACTGATGGTGAAATCTACACTGAAGATCTAGTGGGACTACTTGCCATCTCCAAAGAAACAAATCTTTCTCTGGATTATGTTGTGACCCAAGTCATTGACAATCCCGCTCATCCCATTTTGGAACTAAAACCAAAAAACGGCGAAGGGGAAACTGTCCTCATTCCTTTCCTCAATCGGTTTGTCGGTGATTGGAACTTGGAAACCAAAACTTTAGAAATCATAGGCTGGGAGCAGTGGATTGAAGTTTAATTTCATCACTCTTTTCCCAGAAAAAATCACCTCCTATTTTGATACCGGAATCCCCGGGAAAGCGGTGAAACAAGGGGTGGTCGAGATCAATACCGTCCATCTCCGTGACTTCGCAGACAACAAACACCAAAAGGTGGATGACACCATCTATGGGGGTGGCCCGGGCATGCTTTTGCAAGTGGGTCCGATTTACAGGGCCTTAGAATCCCTTGGCGAAGATAAAGGGAAGGTCATCCTCCTTAGCCCTTCGGGGGAACTTTTCAACCAAACCCTCGCTCGAGAGATTTACGAGTCCTCAGAAACCATTACCTTAATTTCTGGGTATTACGAAGGGGTCGACCATCGTGTCGCGGAGCATTTAATTGACAGGGAAGTGGCCATTGGAAACTATGTTATTTCATCGGGGGATTTAGCTGCTCTCGTTGTTGCCGATTGCCTTTCTCGGTTTGTTCCGGGGTTTTTAGGAAAAGAAGAAAGCCTTCTCGAAGAATCGCACAACGAAACGGAAGAATTAGAATACCCCCAGTATACAAAACCCTATGATTTTATGGGTTGGACTGTTCCAGATGTGCTCCTCGGTGGACATCATGAAGAGATCCGGAAATGGCGGCAAAAAAACCGCAAAACAAGAAATCATTCTTAGAGGAAGTCATGAATCAGATTCTAGAAACAGCACTCGCAGGCGAAGCAAAGAACGAACTTAATTTCGAAATTGGTGATACTGTAAAAGTTCACTACAAAATCGTTGAATCTGGTAAAGAGCGGGTTCAGGTTTACGAAGGCGTTGTGATCTCCATTGCAAACAAATCACAAAGCAAAACGTTTACTGTAAGACGAGTTTCTTATGATATCGGAGTGGAAAGAATTTTCCCACTTCATAGCCCAAGAATTGCAAAGATTGAGCTCGTTCGTAAAGGATCTGTTCGTCGTGCAAAACTTTTCTATCTCCGTGATAAAAAAGGAAAAGCGGGACGTATCAAAGAAAGAAAAGGCGGTCAAGCGATCGTTGCTAGAGATAAAAAGAGACAAGATGAGGCTTCTAAAGCTGCTCTTGCTCAAGCAAAAGCTGCAGAAGCAGAAGCACCTAGCGCATAATTTCTCTTGAAACGGTCGTTACGCGACCGTTCTTTCCTGAATTTCAAATCCCTCACCTGACCTGTTTTTCACTGGATGAAGCAGGTCGTGGTACGCTCGCCGGCCCAGTATCCGTGGGTTGTGTTTCCTTCTCCCTTTCCACCTTAGAAAAAATCAAAAACGGTGAAATCCTAAAAGGACTTCGCGATTCCAAAAAAATTCCTGAACCCAAACGAATGGAACTCCGTACAGAAATTCTAAAGTATGTTTCTTATTTTCGTGTGACCTTTGTGAGTGCAAAGTTCATTGATCAGTTCAATATCAATCAGGCTATTTTTTATGGGATGAACCGGTGTTTGCCGACAAACCCAGAACCATTCGAACCAAACAGAAAGATGAATGAAAAATTGAATTTGTCCGCTTCTACTAATGAAGAAAAGACAAATCGCAATGAAGACAAATTGTTAATCAGTCGACCTTATCTCCTCGCTGATGGAAATTATAAACTAAAGATCACAAAACCCATCGAAGGTTATTTCTCTCTTCCGAAAGGAGATGATTTGATCCCTTCCATTTCTGCGGCCTCCATCCTTGCTAAAACCTATCGGGACGAATATATGGAAAAAATGGATGTAAAATACCCAGGTTATGGGTTTGCCAAACACAAAGGGTATGGAACCGAAGAACATAGAGAGGCCCTTATGAAACTGGGAATTTCTCCCATACACAGGTTGAGTTTTTGTAAATTTCTCCGACATGATGGGAGTGAGCCCACTCTTTTCTAATCTTAGCCCTCTGCCTTTGTTTTTCTCTATGGGAAAACTGGCCCACCAGAGAAAGGATCAGTTTTTCTCAAAAGAAACTAGCACCTCACAACTAGGACTCCTCCCTTTGGAAGGCAATCGTTCCAAGTCCAAAACTAGTGCTTCGCAATCACAGGATCCTAATCATTCTATCTCTCTCCAAACAAAAGGAATCGATCAGGAAGTCCAAACCAATCCAGGGAAAGTAGTGAATCGTTTGCGTTGGGCCCAGTGGATGGCGGCACAATCAGATTCCAAAACGCTTGAGGTTTCGGATCTAAAACCCCTTTGGAATTATCTGCTAGGAGAAACAGGATTTTCTGACCTTATTTCTTACATTGATCCGGATGCGAAAGAATCATTACAAATGGTTGTCGAACCGAAAAACAAAGGTTTGGTTCTTTATGTATTTTGGGAATCCAAAGAGACTGGTGCTATGGGAATCCAGTTCCATTATGATCCTGAAAAAGAAAAACCAATCCTCGTACAACTCACTACAGAAAGATCTTTCCAAGGAGAGGACTTCACAAAGTCATTTGTGGGTCTGATTCGGGACTTTCCCCAAATTCGTTCGGTGCAAATGGAAACTTGGAAGGAAGAATCCTTTAACGGAGATTATAGATGAAACAAAAAATGGCAGCCCTTGCTTATGATCCGATCCGTCATGCGGCACCGAAACTTGTGGCGAAAGCAGAAGGAAGACTTGCAGAGAATTTGATTCGCATCGCACGTGAGTCGGGAGTTCTTATCATTCAAGATGAAGTGATGATACAAACCTTAGATCATCTCCCTAATGGGAAAGAAATTCCCAGGGATTTGTATGAAGCAGTGGCTGCAGTCTTTCGAATCCTTGTTTTAGAGAGACAAAAGAAAAACAATTGAAGTTTCTACGCTTCTTACTAGGATTTACGCAATTATGCGGAAAATCTCTATACGTGACTTAGAACCTGGATCCAAGTATACTAAGTCAATTTATCTGGATAAGGATACTGTTTTTGTCGGTGCTGATCAACCCATCACACAACAAGACTTAGACCGATTGGTTCAATTTGGCATTACCTTTGTTCTAACGGACGGGGAAAGGTTGATGGCCGATGGAGGGGACAAAACCTCAGCAGGTACAGGGCCTGGGTACTTCGATACCAACCTTCCTTTTTACCAGGATGATGAAAATTCCACACGATATAAATATTTATTAGAAAAAGCAAATACCACCAAAGTGGAATTCAATGCTGTTTTTAAAGATTGTTTTGATTTGGTTCAAAAAACTTACAAGTCAGCATCTGAAGGTCGTTATACGGAGATTCGAGAGTTTCGGGAAATTGCAGAAAGGATTGCAGACCATACCAAAGCAAACGCACAAATTCCCATTTTACTTTTGTCCCATTCCCACTCAGGTTATTTTTTATACACTCACATCTGTTATGCGACATTTTTTTCCGTCATGCTTGGAAACTTTTTAGAGTTTTCTCGACCCAAACTGATTGATTTGGCATTAGCCTCTCTTTTTGCCGACATTGGAATGGTGACGGTTCCTGAAGAAGTATCTGAAAAAAAAGGTGCTCTTTCCGAACTGGATCTCAAAACCATCAAACGCCATCCAGTGACCGGTTACCAAATCCTCACCCAAAGATTGAAGTTAAAAAACTCACTCGCTATTGTTGCCTTACAACATCATGAAGCTGTGGATGGTTCTGGTTATCCTCAGAGAATTTTAGCCAACCAAATTGAAGAACTCACAAAAGTATTTATGATTGCCGATCAATTTGCTGCCATGATCCACCCAAGGCCCTATAGACAGGCCATTCTTCCTTATGAAGCAATGAAGATTATGATCAGCGAAAACGTGAACCGTTTTGATTTAAAAATGGTAAGACTATTTTTAAATAAACTTTCTATGTTCCCTGTGGGGTCCGGAGTCATTCTTTCTGACCTCAGAATGGGTATGGTCATTGAATCCAATAAAGACAAACCCCTTCGTCCCGTCATTCGAGTCACAAAAGATGCGGAAGGAAAACGCCTAAAACATTTAGAATTTGTGGATCTGATGAAGGATCTAAATCTCTATATCCAACAAGCCATTCCCTTTTCTCAGATTTATTAAAAGTAAATCGATTCGATTTTATTTTCAAACGTTTCCGAAAATGCGTGAAAAAACAAAACGAGGACGGCTCGGTGAGGAAATTGCCGCAGCTTATTTGGAATTCCAGGGGCATCTGATCCTTTTTCAAAACTACCGAAAGGCCTTTGGCGAATTAGACATAATTAGTATTTCGAATGATTTTCTACATTGTTCAGAGGTGAAGTTTTGGAACGAAAGTAGCGGATTTCACCCTTTAGAATGTTTTCATGAGACAAAACGCAGGAGAATGCGGAAGGTATATTACTATTTATTAAAAGAGATTCCTGCCTTTTACCACCTAACACCTTCGTTTAATTTGATCCATATCACTGAAAAAAAGGAAGTTCTTTTTTATTCGTCAATCTTCTAAATACTTCATCAAGGGATTTTTGTACCAGACCGATTGAACATGTATCCCATAAGGGAAAACGCTCTCAAGGATGAGAGTTTGATTGTTACAAGGAAGTAACCGCATGAGTCAATTTACTATTTTTGGGAATTTAGCAGAAACCGACGAATTTGGGCCAGATCCGGTATTACTCCGGAAAAGGGGAATGGCATCTACCATTCAGAAAAAATTCGAAAATTACAAGAAAAAGATCGATGATCCAGCTTACATGGATTATGCGATTAATAAAATCGCGATGGAAATTTCGCATTTTATTTCGAAGTAATTAACCCAAACTATAAATCCACTGGTATCCGATACAATACTCTACAGCCTCCCAGATGTGTACTTCCTTCGTTCGGGAGGAGAGGTTCCAATCTGCTATCGTACGGGAAAGAGAAATAATCTGTTTTTTCTTTCTTAACGATAGTTGTTTGGTTTGGAGTTCCGTGTCTAAAATTTTTTGAATTTTGTTTTCTTCATCTAAGGGAATGGATCTGGTATTTCGAAAAACAAAACGATCCAAAATGAATTGTCTCATTTTTAATTCTTCTAGTTTGATACACCTGTCATTCGTAGTTTCGAATAACGTCTGAAAGATGGTGATCCGATCCAAAAACGCTCCGCTGATTTTTTGTAAATACAAACGAATCTTTTGTAAAGAACAATGGCAGGTTTGGTGACTATGGTAATTTCCACAAGGGCAAGGGTTTGCAGAAAGCATCAGGGTAAAATCTGTTTTTAGTTTTGTAGTTTCGTTCAACCTGACAATTTCCAAATAGGAATCTTCCATAGGCATTCGCAAACTATCCAAAATACGATCCTTAAATTCTAAAGCTTCATCTAGATAAAGGATTCCTCCGTAGGCTTTGGATATTTCTCCTGGTTGGAAGGGTAGACCTCCACCCACAAGTCCTACTTCCGTGGCAGAATGGTGGGGGGAACGAAAGGGGCGTTTTTCCGATGGGACTTCAAATTCACCCTCTACTGTCCATACTCCTTGGTTGGATGTATCTCTATTCTTTTTCGGTGGAAGTATGGATTCGAGCATCCGGTGTAGCATTGTTTTTCCTGACCCTGGACTTCCTAAAACTAGGCTATGGTGGTTTCCTAGAAGCGAATAGAGGAGTCCTTGAAACACTTTCATTTGGTATGGATCTAAGTAGACTGTATCCCAATCCAGGGAAGTGGTCGAAGGAACTTCCACCTCCCTAGCACTAGGAGTTGTAATGGGTAGGTTTTTTAAATCTTCCAAGTGGTTTAAAAATTGGTATCGCCCTTTGGGAAGAGACTCTTTCTCCAAAGTTGCCGGTATACAAATCGAATGTTCGGAAGATTCGGGACTTTGCCAAAGATAAGGAAGAAGTTCTTTGCCTCCTAGAATCCTTCCATCCAAACCAAGGCCTCCTAGAAACCGGATGGGATAGGGTGGGTCTGGGATTTGGTCGGTTGCGAGAAGGATACCGGCAGCCATTGCCAAATCCAAAGAAACCATTCGTTTCGGGATATGCGCAGGTTTTAAATTGATAATGATGGTTTCCAATGGGAATTGATAACCAGACGCCTCTAGAGCCAAACGAATGCGATCTTTGGACTCCTTTGTGGATAGAGAGGCACAGCCTAAAATTTGGAACTGAGGAAGACCTCTTCGAATTCCCACTTCCACTTGGATTTCTTTGGCTCCATTCCATTCGTATAATAAACTTCCAACTTCTGCGCGTTTGGGGATCACAATTAAGTTTGGTCTGAATATCCTTCTTTTGGGCCAAAAAATAAAAAAGGCTTTTCATAATTAAGGCATCATGGTGACTTTTCCTCAGAGTTTGCTTTGAATTGTAGTATCATTCGTGTAATTCCCCTCGTTCTTCTCCTTGCGTTCAGTCATTGTTCCCAGCGGTTGATCAAAAAAGAAAAACTAAGAGAAATCAATGAATACTATGATGCAAAGACTTATTCGACACAAGAGGATATCAAATTTTCCCAAACGGAAGTTTGGAAGAAAGGGACTCTGGTTAAGATTTATATAGAATCGACACCATCTCTTTTGAAATTAAAGGTTTATCCTGTAGCTGAGTCTCGAGAGTCTTCTCTTGGGAAGTTAGCAGCCTACATCATCAATGATGATGTGAAGAAAAGGCAGTATGACTTGGAAGATATAGAAGAGTGGGTTGGTAAAAAATTCACTCTTGTTGAGTCCAGTGTCAAAAAAAAGAAATAAAGGTTAGGGATGTTGTCTTGTCGCAAGTAGTTCGTTTTCATTCTTTCTTTGTTTCTGGTTCAAGATTCTTCCCCTCGAAACCCGATATTTTATTTGTGAAGATTTCCCGATTGGCAACAATTTCTCTTTTGGTTCTTTTTGGGACCACTCTAACGGCCAATCCATTTCAAAAAATACATTCAGAAATCAATGAATCTCTTCCTGGTGGCGAATCCGGAATGTTTCGCCTATTTGGTTCCCAAACGCAAGATGCGGAAATCCACAAATTGTTTTCTGTGGGTGTCAATACCTCTGGTGAAGAGGAAGAAGTCGAACTTGCTTCCCTCGACTTACCAAAATACATCGATGTTTCTCCTGTTGTGAGTAATACAGTCGTCCACGAATCCGGTATCATCTTAAAAAAATATATAGTCCAAAAAAAAGACAATCTATCAAAGATTGCCCGTTCCTTTTCGATCGAATTGGCTAAATTAAAAAAACACAATGGGCTTTCCAATGACCAATTAAAAATTGGCCAAGTTTTGGAAGTTCCAGTCCAAGTTAAGAATGCTTCTTCTTCGAGAGTTGTTTTGAAAAAGATTTTTATTCTGCCTGTCCCACAAAGTCGTGTTACCTCAAGGTATGGTCGACGTGTGGATCCTTTTAATAAATACAATCGAGTGTATCATACGGGTCTTGATCTTGCGGCAAAAGTTGGGGCTCCTGTCCTTTCGTCGGCAGATGGGGAAGTTGTTTTTACGGGTCGTAATGGTGGGTATGGAAATTCGGTCACCATCCAACATAAAAATGGTTATAAAACAGTTTACGCCCATTGTTCACAGATTTTAGTTGAGGTTGGGGAAACGGTGAAGATGGGTCGTGTGGTTGCCCTTGTCGGAAGGACAGGAACAGCAACAGGAGCACATCTGCATTTTGAAGTGTTTCGAAACGGGAAAATTATGAATCCTGAATCGGCTCTTAGCATCACGGAAAAACAAGTCACCCGACTTCCTAAATCTGAAGTAGCCGGAATGTAATCGGAGCCTATCTCCGGTTTGTGGAGAGCATGAATTTAATCCTTCAAAGAATCCAGTCGAGTCAGTTTTTGACGTTGATTCCGGCAGTTTTACTCTTTTCCTTTTCTCTTGCTTACCTATTAAAGTTAGTACTTTTACTTTTGTTTTCCACAGAAACTGGAATCAGCGTTGCTAGTAACACTCGTCCCAAACAAATGCGCCAAGAAGTAATCTTGGCCGTTAGCACTTATGAAGATGTCGTTACAGGAAATCTCATTCGTGGTCAGGTTTATGACCCTAACGATGCCACCAAACGTGGGGCAGATGGGACACCGCTCGACCCAGAAATTGCTCAGGACAATGGCGACGATGACCAAATGTTATTGACTGGGACATTGTCTGGACACTGGTCTTTTGCTCGGGCTACCATCCGCGAAAAACAAAACAACGATTCCGAAGAATATGGAACGGGCGAGATGGTCGGCGGTTATAAAGTCCAGGCCATCGAACAACATTATGTGGTTCTAAAAAAGGGTGGTCTTAGCCTACGAGTGAATATTGGCGAAACTCCGGCCCAAGCGAAGGAAAGGATTCGGCCGAAAGATGCCGCAGCCATTTCTAATTTAGGACCATCCAGCCAAACGGTTCAAAAAGTTCTTTCCCGTGAGGACGTGAATCGCAAATTGAAAGACCCGAATACTATCTATAAAAATGCAAGGTTTGGCCCTCATTTGGTAGACGGAAAGATCGAGGGTTACAAGATCTATCAGGTGGCTAAAGACCATGTGTTTTATTCCCTCGGTGCTCGCGGTGGGGATATCATCAAACGTGTCAATGGTATGCCGCTGAACGAAACAGAGAAAATGTTGGAAATTTGGGGTTCGATCAAACAAGCTCCGAAAATTACAGTGGATTTAGAGAGACAAGGCAAAATAATCACATATGAATTTATCATTCGGAATTAAAATGAGAAATCGTCTTCCTTTAGTTGTACTCAGTATTTGCCTTTATGTATTTGCGACACCTGGCTTTTCCCAAGAGAAAGGGAAACAACCCAAAGCTAAATCTTCCCCAGAACCAGCTAGTTTTACTGCTGATTGGCGCGATACAGAACTCAAAGATTTTTTAATGGGGATGAGTGCTATCATCAAAAGAAACATTCTCATTGATGATGCGGTGAAAGGAAAAAAAATCACTATCATTTCTCAGAAACGAGTCAAGATCGAAGATGCTTACGGATTTATGAAATCCGTTTTGGAAACACAAGGGTTTGGTCTGATTGAAGAAAATGATCTCATCAAAGTAGTTAAAATCAAAGATGCACTTGCCAAGTCACCGGTGGTTCGTATTGGAAAAGAACCTGTCTCTGAATCAGAAGTATCACTGAATAAAACAATCACTCAAATTGTTCCCTTAGAATTTTCGAATGCCATTGAATTGGAACCCATTTTAAAACGAGTTACCTCACAAGACACAGATATCATCATTCCCAAAAACCAAAACACTTTGATTTTTTCAGGATCTACATCTGATATTAACAAGTTACTCAAGTTAGTTGATAATTTGGATGTTCGAGCTGATGGCCCAGGTTCCATTTCCTCTGCGGGTGATATTCATATTTATACTTTAGAATACAATGAAGCAGAAAAGCTGGCTGCCATTTTAGTAAAGTTGGATATGCCTGATGCGCCAGTGGCACCTGCACAAGGACCACCAGGGGAACCTGGTCCCGATGGCAAACCTCCGCAACCACAACAACCAGTGGCGCAAGCAGCCAAAATTCCTGGCAAACAAGATAAAATCAAAGCGGTGGCTCATAAAGAATCCAACTCACTCATTGTGACGGCTACTCCCCAAGAATGGGAAGAAATCAAAAAAATCATAAAAATTTTAGATACTGCCAGAAAACAAGTGTTACTTGAGGTTCTGATTGTTGAGTTAAGTTCTACTGACCTCAACGACTTTGGTATCGATTGGCGTTACCAGGAGTTGGCTTATGGACAGTTTAACACTGGTCTTGCGGCTACAGGTGGGGTGATTGATAAAAATGGTCGGCCCACAAATGTAAACACACTCTCTGGATTTTCCCTCGGGTTCATTCGCCGTGGGGGCCAACAGATCATTGGTATTTTAAACGCAAACTCAACCAATGAAAATTTTAATGTATTGTCTGCTCCTCAGATTTTGACTTTGGACAACCAGGAAGCAGAAATCAATGTGGGGCAAGACGTTCCCGTTAGAACCCAAAACCGTAATGCTGGTCTTGGTGGGGACAACGCTGTTACCGTTGCCAACTTTGAATACCGCCCAACAGGGATTAAACTCAAATTCACACCGCATATCAATAAAAATAACCGCATCACTCTGGATCTTTACCAGGAGATTAAAAACGTAGCAGGGATTTCTTCGGAAGCTACGGGGGGAAACCCGACATTTAACAAACGAGATATCAAAACAACCATCGTTGTAGACAATATCCAAACCATTGTGATTGGGGGATTACTTTCCAATGACAAACAAAAGAAAGTCCAAAAGATCCCAATTTTAGGGGAGATTCCGTTACTCGGAACCTTATTCCGTAGAACCACAAATCAAAATCGTAAAACAAATTTGATGGTATTTTTAACTCCGCACATTCTAGACGACCGAGATAAGTCAGACCGTATCACCATCCAAAAGAAAAATGAACAAGAAAGGATGGTCGACGAACGAGAAAAGAAATTACGATGAGAAAGAGTTTAGGACAAATTCTATTAGAAGATGGGATCCTTACAGTAAAGGATCTCGAAGATATTTCCAAACAACAGGAAAAAACCAATCTTCCCATCACTCATATCATCCAAAAAAAAGGTCTCGCTTCCGAAACAGACATTCTCAAAGCATTGGCAAAACTTCATCGAATGGAGTTTATCGACAAACTTGAGTTTGTTGCCAGTGAAGATGTTTTTGGGAAAATCCCCTTAAAACTTGTCCAACGATCCAAAATTGTTCCCGTCTCAGTCAAAGGCAAAAAAGTAGTAGTTGCCACTTCTGACCCAACGGACCTCCATCCCATGGATGATATGAGGTCCTTTCTCAAAGGATATGAAATCCAATTCGTTCTCGCTACCGAAAACGAAATTATGAGAATCATCCACTCTCAGTTCGACAAAACCACCGCCGAAGCCAAAGAGATGATGGATGAGATGGATGGGAGTTTTGGTGATCTCTCTGATGCCTTTGAATCCGATGCTTTAGATCTATCAAACGAAGCCCCCATCATTAAGATGGTAAACGTTATTTTATCTCAAGCTGTCTCTGAAAGAGCATCCGATATTCACGTCGAGCCATTCGAAAAATCAGTTGTGGTTCGGTATCGTGTGGATGGGGTTTTACAAAAAGTATTAAATCCACCTAAATCCTATTTGGCGGGAATTTCCACTCGTATCAAAATCATGTCGAATTTGAACATTGCGGAAAACCGTTTACCACAAGATGGTAGGATCAAACTCAGGTTGGCTGGAAAGGACGTGGATGTCCGGGTTTCCATCATTCCATGTCAATTTGGGGAACGTATTGTAATGCGTATCCTAAACAAAACAGACCAAAAGTATTCTATCGAAACCATGGGTTTTAATAAAGAAATCTTAAATGACTTCAAAAACTTAATTTATAAACCCTATGGAATTATTTTAGTCACAGGTCCTACTGGATCTGGTAAATCGACAACTCTCTATTCCGCACTTTCCGAAATTAATACAGAAGAACGAAATATCATCACTTGCGAAGATCCGGTGGAATACCAAATGGATGGAATTTCGCAGATGCAAATGAACGAAAAAATTGGCTTAACGTTTGCAGCGGGTTTACGTTCCATCCTTCGTCAAGATCCGGATGTGGTAATGGTAGGGGAGATCCGCGATGAGGAAACGGCAAGAATTGCCATCCAAGCATCCCTCACTGGTCACTTAGTATTTTCAACTCTCCACACCAATGATGCATCCTCAGCCGTGACAAGGCTTGTGGATATGGGAATCGAACCTTATCTTATCACAAGTTCCGTGTTAGGTTTTATGGCACAACGACTGGTGCGAGTGATTTGTAAGGATTGTAAAACCAGTTACAAACCCACTGACAAAGATTTAGCGGGTCTTGGAATCCAAAGAAAGGAACTAAAAAATGGTGTTTTGTATCGTGGGAAAGGATGTTCTTCCTGTCTAAATTCTGGGTACAAAGGACGAACTGGTTTGTATGAACTTCTCACCATGAACGATGAAATCAAACGTGCCATTTTGCAGGGTGCTGATGCTAATCGCATTAAAGAAATCGCTTTGAAAAATGGTCTTTCTACTTTGCAAGATTACGGCAAATATAAGGTAATTGAGGGTGTCACAACCCCAGAAGAAGTCCTTCGGGTATCTTAATTTTTATGCCATTATTTACGTACGTTGCATTCAACAGAAAAGGCAAAGAAGAAAAAAATATCATCGATGCCCCTAATCTTCAGGCGGCGCGTAACAAACTAAAGGCGAAGGGTCTGTATGTTCGCTCCATCCAAGAAGACCGTGAAAAAGAAGAGAGAGAACTTTTCCCATTTTTATCGAAGTTATTATACCGAATCCCAAGAAAAGAAGTCGGACTATTTTGTAAACAATTGGGAACATTACTTGGAGCCGGCATACCTCTTGATAAATGTTTGCTTTCTATCATTGACCAAGTCGAAAACATCTACTTCAAAAAAGTTTTGATTGAAATGCGAGCGGACATCACGGAAGGGATGAGCCTTTCTGAGTCCATGAAAAAACACAAAACTGTTTTTCCTGACCAATATCCTAGTTTGATTTCCGTGGGTGAATCAACGGGGAATTATGAGAACACCTTGCACCGGTTAGCAGAACTCGAGGAAAAATCCTCTGAGTTAAAATCCAAAGTGCAAGTTGCCATGATTTACCCCATGATTATGGGTTTACTTTCTCTTGGTGTATCCATTTTCCTTCTTGTTGTCGTGATCCCACAAATTGAACAGTTGTTTGCTTCCTTTGATGCCAAACTTCCGCTACTCACAAGAAGTGTGATCTTCTTATCTTATGTTTTAACCAATTACTGGTTTTTTATTTTGGGAGCCATTGCCGGTGGATTTCTCGGATTTCTGAAATGGAAAAGTGGCGGTGAAGGAAAAAAAACTTGGGACAAATTTCTTTTAAGATTACCAGTGATTGGCACCTTACTTCGCAAAATCCTGGTTTCCAATTTTGCTAGGAATCTATCCATTTTGCTTTTGAACAGAGTCCCCCTCATTGTTTCTTTGAACATTGTTTCTGACGTCGTAGGACACACTGTTTTTAAGGAAGAAATTGAATCAGCCATAGTCAAAATAAAGGAAGGGGGAAAACTTTCTGATTCTTTACAAGGATCACAAGTCCTTCCGCAAATGGTTCTCGGGATGTTAAGTGCAGGGGAAGCCTCTGATAAAGTCCCCGAAATGATGAATAAACTCTCGGAAATCTATGAATCCGAGGTGGATACGGCAATAAAATCTTTGACCCAATCATTAGAACCAATGATGATCATTGTAATGGGTGGAATTATTTTTACTATCATGGCGGCCATTATGACGCCAATGTACAAACTAACTCAAGAAATCCAGGGGATGTAGGGTTTATGAAAACTAAAGGGAAACACAGAAAGATTCGCGAGGGACTTACCTTGATTGAGATTACCGTGGTAATGCTGATTTTAGGTTCACTTATGGCGATTCTTTACTCCAGTATCGGAAACCGGGGTGAAGGCGAAAAAAAACTGAAACTTAAAAATGATAGCGCTGTTCTCAAAACGGCACTGGAACGTTACTTAGAAGTGTATGATAAATATCCTTCAGAAGAACAAGGTTTACAGGCTTTGATCGAAAAACCAGATGACGACAAAATTGGTGATGATTACGAACCAATCATTCGTGAAAAGGCAGTTCTAAAAGATCCATGGAAAACGGCATATGTTTTGAAGTTTGAAGGAGCTGTTCCTCAAATTCTTACTTTGGGTGAAGACAAAAAAGAAGGTGGAGAAGGAAAAAACAAAGATTTTAATATCCTTTCACCGGATGATTATCCAGCAGCTTTCCGATAAAATATCGGTTTTGAAAACCAAGCGGAAGTTACGCGATGGTCTCACTCTGATTGAGATCGCCGTTGTAATTTCCATTCTTGGATTGATTATGGTGATTGTGGGAGGAACCCTCCGCAATCTCATCATTCCTTCTACTGAAGATATCGCTGTTAAGTTACAGGAATCTTTTAAATTCGGATACAACAAAGCCCAACTCACCAACCAAGCCGTTTTATTTCAATATGAGTTTGAAAAAAGGGAATACCAATTTTTTCTCTTAAAAAGAGAGGAAGGTGGATTAGAGGAAGAAGCAATATTAAAAAAAGTGACCCTTCCTTTTTACTCAAAAATTGTCAGCGTACGGGACATTGGTGGCAAACCCAAATCAGAAGGGAAAATTAGAATTGTGTTCACACCGCAAGGAACTACTACCGATTTATTTTTGTATGTAGGTTCAGATACTGAAATCAAAAGAACCATTCAAATTTATAGGTATGGTGGAAAAATCAAAATCCATAAAACAGAATATTTTCCTGAACCCGAAACAAACCAAATTCAAAAAATTTCCTATGGGTTAGATGAACGAGATGAACAGGTTGATTCCAATGCAAAAACCCCTCCTAAATAATCAAATTCGTTCTGCCTTCACTCTTTTTGAAGTCACGATCGCAATGGCAATGGCCGCTATGGTAATGACTTATACTTATTCACTGATTGCGGAAGGAATTTCGTATCAAAAGAAGGCCGTATTACTTGCCAATGCAGTTCATTTAGCAAAAATCAAAATGGCCCAAGTGGATTCTTCCACAACTATGCAAACGGATACCTCTCGTGGTTCCATCGAAGCATTTCCAGGATATACATTCGAAACAGAAATCAAAGAAGAAGAAATGGATCTACTGAAACTTGCCGGTGGACCAAATGCAGAAGCCCTTCGTAATAAAGCACCAAAAGATATGTTAGGTGATAAAGATGTCGGTTTTAGTGACCTCATGAAAAAAAGGGGCCAGAAAAAAAGTTTTGAAACTGGTGGGGTATTAAAAGTATTTCGAGTGAAAGTTTCCATTTTTTTTATGGATGGAAACAAAAAAGAAACCTATAGTGTAGAAACATTTAGGAGTACGAAATACTAATGTTCGTTTATCGCCGTAAACGTGGATTTACTCTTGTGGAGATTTCCATCGTAGTGATGATTATGGCGGTAATTTTTACGGGAATATTTTCTGTATTTTATACAGCGAATAAAATTTCTAAAAAAGGTGCCTCAAATAAAGGCGCAAATCGTAAAGACATACTTTATGCAATGGAGAATATTCGAGGAACTCTGACTCGAACTTATTTTATCGATAACCAAAAACGAATTTTGTTTGTAGGTAAACAAGATGGAGTCACTGGTTCTAGAAATGATCGTGTCGTATTTGCCTCCGCCAATCCCAATTCAGAAGAAGAAGGCCAGGCATCGGTTCGTGAAGTTTCTTTTTATTTACGTAAGATGCCAAATCCAAAAATGGAAGGATTGTCTTATCTCATTCGACGAGAAGATGAAATGATTGATACCTTTCCTACCCAAGGCGGAGTCGAACATGTATTACTTGAAAATGTTAAAAGTTTCCAAATGAAGTTTTCGGAACGTGGAGACAAATGGGTTGATGATTGGAATTCCCGTACGACAAAAAAAATTCCAAGACTGATTCGGTTTGAAATTATATCACTTGTGGGGAATGCATTTGTTAAATATGAATCGCTGGCGCATCCGGTTATCCTCTACAAATAAAAACGCGAAAAAAGGATTTATGGTCTATCTCCTTGTGATGGCCATAGGTACGGCATCTTTGTTTACCGCTTCAAAATTCTTTGAAGACGCCGCAACTGAATACCGTGTGGCACGTTCCCAGGCTGATGGATTTCGGGCTCATATGCTCGCCAAAGCAGGGTTTATGGGGGCAGTCGGAGCACTCAAAAAAATTCCCGAGGAAGTTTTATACCAGTCAGGCCTTGCCATGGATCCACCTCCGATCCCGCTTGGTGGAGGTGTCATCTATTACACCATGAGTCCTGAAGATGGAAAGATTAATATTAACTCTCTCGTGAAGATATATGATGACCAACCCAACCAAAGAACGATTGAAATGGTGACCCGTCTTTTTTACCAATTTGGATTAAAACGAGAAATGATTTCCCCCATTTTGGACTGGATTGATGAGAACCACCAGGAAACGGGGGGAGGCGCCGAGCAGTATTACTACAACAGGCTTACTCCACCGCGGAAAATCAAAAATGCCCCCTTTTATTCCCTTTCAGAGCTTTTGAATGTCAAAGGATTCGATCGTTCTGTGGTTTATGAAAGTTTAAAACCCAAAGATTATGATAAAAATAACTCCAAAGACTTTATGACAGAGGAGGAAAGAGCCCTTCGTTCCGATAAAGATTATGTGCTCTCCAATAATGTTACCGCCTATTTGCCTGCGGGTGATTCTTATGATGACCGGATCAATATCAACACGGCACCGTATTTTGTCCTGATTTCCCTTTCCGACTTTATGACCAAACAGGCCGCCATGAAAATTTTGAAACTCAAGTTGCAGAAAGGAGGCTATATTAAAGAATTGAAAGATCTGGAGACCGAACCAGAATTCCAAGTCAAAACAACAGGGGATCTCACTCTGTATAAGGAACTTGCGGGAGAGGGAACGGATGTTTCTGGTGGGCGAATCAAAACCAAAGGCGAAGTTTATAAAATCACAGGGGTTGGGATTATAAAGGATAAAGTGGTTCGTAAGGTATCTGGTCTTTTTGACCTTACCAACAACCAAATGTTATACTATACTGAAGATTAATTATGTTATCATTTGACCAATACCTAGCTATCGATTATGGTTCTACGTTTCTAAAAGGAGTCCTTTTTAAAAAGGTTCTTGGGAAAGTTGTCATCCTTCGGACAGAAAGTCTTCCTGTAGTGGAACTAGATGATTCGGAAGGGGATCCGTTCGAATACAATATCATTCGTTTCATTCAAAGTTTTTTTCCAGAAGAAAATAGATTCCTATTAAACTTAGGAATCCACAATTTGTTTGTCCGTGACCTTACAATTCCTTTGGTTTCCGAAAAAGCAATTCAGGAAGTTTTGCCCTTTGAGGTAGAAAATCTTGTTCCTTACCCTATGGAAGAACTAGAAGTCATTGGTAAAACTTGGAGAGGAAATAAAGAAAACTCTGATGTTATTTCTTTCAACGTTCATCATTCGGAATTACTTCGAGCCCTAAAACCTTTTGCAAAGGGTGATCTTTCCTTATCATGTTTATCTCTCGATTCCTTTGCCCTTTCATCACTAGTCACCAAAAACTATCCTCTTTTACTTGCAGAACAAACTATTTTGCAACTTGATTTGGGTGGAAGGTATAGCATTTTGAATGTACTCTTTGAAGGAAAACTTCGCCATACCCGCCAAATTTATATTGGTGGTGAAGAAGTGAGTTCAGAGATCGCAAACTTACTTAAAATCGAATTGGAAGATGCACGGGTTATCAAGGAATCTTTACCTATTGGTTTTCTTTTTGATACGATTGAAAAATTGGAAGAAACAAATTTCTTATCTCGTTTTCATATTTCTTTTACTCAATGGAAATCTCTTCGTAAGTTTATTTTAGCAAAACTAGACCAACTCATCCATGAAGTGGAAAATAGTATTTTTTCTCTTCCCGAAACGGAGAGACCAAGTCTTATTTTATTGTCTGGTGGGGCGAGTTTATATCCAGGACTTACCGCATATTTAGAAGAAAAATTAGGAATCAGAACAGGTCGTTATGAATTTTTAGGAATTAGTGATCCTAGTTTTGTGACAGCTGTTGCCACTGGAACACATTTTGAATCTCGTAACCGCGTCAATTTTTTAGAAACTGGGTTTGCAAAAAGAATTCATACCAACAGGTTTAAGTTATCGGCTTTTAAGCCGCATCTAATTCTTGTTAGTATCTCTTTGATATTGTTATTTGGGGTATTTTTAATCGGAATTGTTTTAGATAAACGAAAAATTTCCGCCAACAAACGTGTATTATTTGAAAAGTATAAAAACGGAATTGGTGGAGAACTTGGGGAAGAAGAAGATCCTCTGGCAGAGGCCAACAAAAAACTAAAAGCAGAACGAAAGAAAACGGAAATTTACCGTTTGTTTCTCTCGCAAGAAAGTGTTTTGGATGTTTTGAATGAAGCCACAGAACAATTTCCATCTCCTGAAGTTTTGCCTTTTATTTTGGATCAGTTTAATTTCGAAGAAAAGGAAATCCAAATTTATGGTCGGGTGAATGAATTTGGGGAAATTGGAACCATCCAATCTGCTTTAGAAAAATCTGAAAAATTTACCAATATACAAATTCAAAACAAAAGACTGATCACTGGGGTCAATAAATTCAAAGTCAGTTTTAAAATCAAAATGGATGTTGTGACTCCTAAGGATGAACCATAATGTTTGATCGCCTAAATGATAGAGAACGTGTTTTAGTCACAGGACTCATTAGTTTTGTGGCCCTCCTTGGAATATATACTATCATCACTTTATTTTCTGATTTAAGGAATAGTCTTACGGAAGAAATTTTCGAAACCAGATCTCAAGCTAGCGAACTTGATCGAGTGATTCGGGAATATAACTATTTACGTGGTTTGCAGTCCGGTGGAAGTGAAGAAGATGTGAGTGTGATGTATTCGAAACTAGATCAAATCCTAGTTCGTTACAATCTCAAAGACAAAGTTCAAACCATGAAGGATACAAGTAATGTCATCCAAAAGGATTATAACAAAATCACAATCGACGTATCCTTTCGGTCTGTACTTTTACAAGACATCATCAAACTTGTTTACGATATAGAAAAAAACAAACAAATTCAAGCCAAAGTGGACTTACTGAGTTTTCGCAAACCATTTGCTGAAAAAGAAATCTACGATGTTAACTTAAAGGTTTCTTCTTACAGTCGTTTGTCTAAAGGGAAATAATATGCCAAAAGAAAATGAATTGGAAGAAGATTTCCTTAACGAAGAAGACCAAGAGATTCAGGAAAGTCTTTTAGAAGACGATGGTGATTTGTTTGATGAAGATGGGGATGAAGAACATTCCAAAGTAAATCGCAAACAAATTCTGAGTTTGGTAACCATTGCCATTGTTTCTTTTTTTGTATTTACTCTTTTTATTTTTCCGTTAAATGAAATTGTTCGTTCTGTTCTAATCAAAACCGGAAAAGAAACCGGTATCTTTATGGATGCCAAAGAAATCCATTTCCCAATGATTGGAAGAAAATCTTTTGATAGTTTTGTTGCCAGTTTTCCAACAGGAACTTCGATCAAAGCAGAAGAAGTTAGTTTAGGGATTTCTCTTCTGGGGCTTTTACAGTCGAGGTTAGACGGTGATGCCAATATTGGATATTTTAATTTTGAAGGGAGTGAATGGGCTATGAGTATCCAAACTCTGGAAATTCCCCTTCGCCTTTCTCCTATCGATGATAAAATTACAAAATGGAATGGAGAAGGGGAAATCGATTTATCCGGTGGAAAGATCAAAGAATCAGCAGAGATCCCGTTTTTGGGTAGTTTGAAAGGAACTGATATCCGTAAGGCGAATGTTTTATTTAAAATTCGTTCCGGAAAGTTACTGATCGAACGGGGAAGTTTGGAATCGTCTCTTGCCAAATTTCAATTCCAAGGTGTGGTGCGTTTATCGGATACTTTCTCCTTTTCACAATTGGATCTTAAAGTTTGTTTTACTTTGACGGAAAAGTTCGCTCAGGAACGCCAGGACCTTGTTGGAATGGTGGCACTTCTCCCTCAAGAAGGTGGAAAAACCTGTATTCCGATTCGTGGTACTTTTTCTGCTCCCAAGGTCGATCTACCCAACTTGAATCAGTTAGGTGGCGGTGGCGCTCCCAAAGCAGAAGATACTTCTATAGAACCGGCTCCAGTTCCTTAAGTCTCGCTTATCGCTTAGTTTGATCAAAATGATTTGATTTGGCGAAAAAACTGTCTTTGTGATGCTTTCGCTAAGGGAATTGTCTCTGCTCTTTAAATCTTTCTAGATTTTTCCGGACATCACTTACCGGTGAATCTAGCTTAAATCCCGATGATTCTAAATTCATCTCTCATTACCAACAGCTAAGATTTCACAGGTATCTTAAATTCAATGCGAACTGTAGTTGATTTAGGAGATAAAAAAAAATCTCAAGGATGATTCCTCGAGATCTTTTTTCTAATTAATTCTAAACTCTAACCTTTAAGATTAGAGTTTAGTGGTGTTTGTTTTTAAGAACAACCAGTTGTGGATCCACAAGAGATACACTTGAGGCAAGCTCCGTTACGAACCATTTGGAAGGAACCACATTCAGTACAGGAATCTCCTGTGTATCCTTTGGTTCTAGCTTCCCCAATGATTTTCAGAGTTGCCGCTGCCGATTGTGCTGCTGTTGGTTGTGTTCCAGTAGCCACTGCCACAACTTCCGGTTTTTCTTCCAAAACAGACTTCATGGAAATGGGAGAAACTTGTAGCGGAACACGGAGTCCGCTACTTTCCTGCTTTCCCACTAGATCCTTTGTTGGATCTGCTTTTCTTCCTACTTCATCTGTTCTTAGATCCTCGGGAGATACTTGTGCCAAGTCGTATCTTCCTAGGTAGGTAATGGCAAGTTCTCTAAAGATGTAATCGATCACAGAAGTTGACATCTTAATATGAGGGTTGCCGGAAACCATACCGTTTGGCTCAAACTTGAAGAAAGTGAATGCTTCTACAAATTCTTCTAGTGGAACTCCATGTTGTAAACCAAGAGAAACTGCGATCGCAAACGCATTTGTAAGGGAACGGAAAGCCGCTCCTTCTTTATGCATATCGATAAAGATTTCACCTAGTTGGCCGTCTTCGTATTCTCCTGTGCGGAGATATACTTTGTGACCACCAACCATTGCTTTTTGTGTATAACCTGCACGGCGGTGTGGAAGTTTTCTTCTTTCCGCAATGTATTTATAAACAAGTTTTTCTGCAACTTCTGTAACCGTTTTTGGAGCAGAAGAAGTTTGAAGTTCTTCCTCTTCCTCTCCCACAGCACTTAACAACTGGAATACGGAGTTAAGTGGTTGTGAAAGTTTAGATCCATCACGGTAAAGAGCGTTTGCTTTGATCATCACTTTCCAAGACATGAGGTATGCATTTTTCACATCCTCGATGGTTGCCTCCTCGGGAAGGTTGATCGTTTTGGAGATCGCACCCGAAATGAATGGTTGTGCCGCAGCCATAATTCGGATATGTGATTGATAAGATAAGAAACGTTTTCCGTATTTTCCACATTTGTTTGCACAATCAAAAACAGCTAGATCCTTCTCTTTGATGAAAGGAGCGTTTTCGATGGTCATGGTTCCACAAACATAATCATTTGCTTGAGAAATTTCATCTGCAGAAAAACCGAGTGTCTCTAGAAGGTTAAAACTCATAGAGTTATAAACATTTGCATCGATTCCTAAGGTTTTAGATAGGAAATCTTCACCTAGCGTGAATTTGTTGAATGCAAATTGAATATCAAAAACAAATGGAAGTTGTTTTTCGAGTTTTTCCAATACATCTTCTGTAAAACCTTTTTCTTTCAAACGAGCAGTGTTGACTCCAGGTGCTCCGTTAAAAGTAGCATGGCCTTTACAGTAGTTTACAATGGCATCTTGTTCTGCTTGGCTATACCCAAGTTTTTTAAGTGCTACTGGAACTGATTGGTTGATGATTTTGAAATATCCACCACCAGCTAATTTTTTGTATTTCACTAGAGCAAAGTCTGGTTCAATTCCTGTAGTGTCACAGTCCATCACTAGACCAATGGTTCCTGTTGGCGCAATCACAGTCACCTGTGCGTTGCGGTACCCATACAATTCACCAAGTTCCAAGGCTCTGTCTGAATCTTCTTTTGCAGCTTCCAAAAGGTAAGAAGGAAGAAAAGACGGATTGATTCCTACTGGAGTGATGGTAAGGCCTTCGTATTCTTCTTTCGGTGCATTGTAAGCGGCACGTCTATGGTTACGAATCACACGAAGCATGTGGTTTTTGTTTTTTTCGTATCCGGCAAATGGTCCGAGTTCTTTTGCCATCTCTGCTGAGGTTGCATAAGAAGTCATATGCATGATGGAAGAAATCGCACCAGTCACAGCCATCGCTTCTTGTGAATCATAAGGAATTCCCATGACCATAAGAAGTGAACCAAGGTTTGCGTATCCGAGTCCGAGTGTTCTAAACTTGTAAGATAGTTCCGCAATTTCTTTGGAAGGGAACTGCGCCATAAGGACAGATACTTCTAAGATAATGGTCCAAACTTTGTTTAAGTAACGGTATCCTTCTACATCAAAAGACCCATCTTCTTTTAAAAATTTTACAAGGTTTGCAGAAGCCAAGTTACAGGCAGTATTGTCGAGGAACATATACTCTGAACATGGGTTCGATGCATTGATGGCACCGTCTTCTGGACAAGTATGCCATTCATTAATGGTGCTATGGTATTGTGTTCCTGGATCTGCAGAGTTCCATGCAGCATTCGCAATTCTTTCCCAGAGATCACGAGCCCGAAGTGTTTTTGCAGGTTTTGCTTCTCTGTTCCCAGCCTTTGCTTTTTCTCTTTCGGTTCTATTGTAAAGATGGAAAGGGAGATCTTTTTCCACAGCTTCCATAAACTCATTTGTGATTCGCACGGAGTTATTGGAATTTTGTCCTGAAACTGTGTTGTAAGCTTCTGATTGCCAGTCGGTAGTTAATTCTTCAAAGAGTAGGTCTTTGTAACCTTGTTTGGAAAGGTCGATGACTCGTTTGATGTAATTGTCTGGAACAAATGCTTTCCTTGCTTTTTGGATCGCTTTTTTCAGATCTAAATTGGCAGCTGGGTCGTAAGCTGCTTCTTCACCAAGTGTTTGTTTGGCGGAAGAACAAGCACTCATAATATCATTGAGAAGGCGGTTGTTGAGAATGGATCCCGTAACAAGGGAAGCCACTTTTTTCTCTTCTTGCACTTTCCAATCGATGAACTCTTCGATGTCTGGGTGGTCCATATCAAGACAAACCATCTTCGCTGCACGACGAGTGGTTCCTCCCGATTTGATGGCTCCTGCGGCTCTATCTCCAATTTTAAGAAAGGACATAAGCCCAGAACTTTTTCCACCACCAGAAAGAGATTCATTGGCTGCACGTAGATTGGAGAAATTTGTTCCTGTTCCTGAACCGTATTTGAAAAGACGAGCTTCACGAACCCAAAGGTCCATGATTCCCCCTTCATTGACTAAGTCATCATCCACAGATTGGATGAAACAAGCATGGGGTTGTGGGTGTTCGTAAGAAGAGGCTGATCTTACAAGTTTCCCAGACTTAGGATCTACATAGTAATGTCCTTGTGACTTTCCATCAATTCCATAGGCCCAGTGGAGTCCTGTATTGAACCACTGTGGGGAATTGGGTGCAGCCATTTGGCTTGCGAGCATAAAAATAACTTCTTCATAGAAAACACGGGCACTGTCTTCATCAGTAAAATATCCGTATTTATAACCCCAATACGTCCAACATCCCGCAAGGCGTTGGAATACTTGTTTGGAATCCGATTCTCCAACAAATCTGTCTTCAGGATTGAGAGCGGAAAGTTTTTCATCATCCGGAACCGAACGTTGTAACCATTCCGGAATTCCTTTTTCCGCCACTTTCTTTAAATATTTGGGAACACCTTTCCGGCGAAAGTATTTCTGCGCGAGGATATCCGTTGCTACCTGTGACCAAAAATCCGGAACTTCCACTCCGTTGGCCTCAAATACAACTGACCCGTCAGTATTCGTAATTTTAGAATCCTTACGGACCCAAGTTAAATTCGGGTAAAGACCCTTATTCCCTTTGGTAAAATGCCTCTCAATTTTCATGCAGACCCCATCTACAACAACATATACAATTTCTATTTTTTTTCCCCTACCAGGAGCGGAGAGGATTATGTCACAATGAAGGTGTCTTTAGTTGGAAACATCCATTTTTTAAGCTTTGGTCTCCTGAATTTTTAGAATTTTTGCAAAATTTCTGTTGGCTCTTAATATTTTTTTTCGTTGACCTAGCGACCTTCCTACGTAGCATGGTCACAGATTCGAGATTCCCCTTTAGCTCAGTCGGTAGAGCAAATGACTGTTAATCATTGGGTCGCTGGTTCGAGCCCAGCAGGGGGAGCAGATCGAATTGTCCCAGAGTTTTACATCCATCGACTCTCCGAAATCCCTAACAACCTTTCTCCACTTTCTAGGCTTCTCCCTAAAAACCAAGCAATTTCAGTGCCATAAAATCAAATTTACCGCTGTTCTTTTTATTTTCCTCTCCTTTTTTTGCTTCTGGCCTCTTGCTAGCGAAGGAAATCCACTGAAAGAATCGCCTATCCAAAATCCAGAACAGATTCTTTTTGTTACTGCGAGAGCCGGCGAAACCATTGGAAGTTTAGATTTTTACACCTTATCCGATGGGGAATGGATTTCTGTGATCGAAAAAATCCCCGTACGTCTGGGACGAAATGGACTCATTCAAGGATTTGAGAAACGAGAAGGGGATGGACACACTCCTTCAGGTATTTTTCCCATCAAAAGGATTCTTGGTAAAAGTAAAAAAGAAATTAGAAATTTAGAATACACTGAAGTTCGAAAAAACTACCATTGGAATGACAATCCTAAGTCTAAAAATTATAACCAACTGACCAAACATAAGGAGAAAGGTGCCATTTCTCTTTGGGATTCTTATATTTATGAATTATTTTTTGTCATCGAACATAATACAAATCCAGCTATCCCTGGTTTGGGAAGTATGATCTTTCTTCATGTTTGGAATGAGGACAAACCAACTTCCGGTTGTGTGGGTGTTTCCAAAGAAGTTTTAGAGACTTTAGTTTCCGTGTTAGATGGTAATAAAAAACCTAATATTTTAATCCAAATTTTGGATTAAGGATACTTTTCCATGCCACCGATCGCAGTGGAAATCCTTTGCGAATGCAAAGATTGGAACGAAGAGCGGGATCGCTTAAAGTTTAAATGATCGCGATTGAATTGAATTGCGAGGCGTAAAAAGAAAAAATAAGAACCGAATCTTTTTGTATTTGATTGATTTGTTTTGTAAAAAAATTGCAAAAAAAACCGGTATGGATTTCCAATACCGGCAAAATATGTTGTTTAGGAATTGAAATTTTAGTTAAAAGGATTTCATAACAAAGTCTTTGTAGTCAGGCGTTTTCATTTCTTTTTCCCATCGACTCCATGTATAAGGCCACATCGCAGGGTCACCATCTGGATCCAAATACCAACTTTGACAACCACCAAGCCAAACCGTATTTCCCATACCGGCTTTCAGGTAAGCGGCAAATCGTTTTAAAGCATCTTCTGTGGTTTCAATCGCATCAAATTTACGATTTCTCCAATCCTTGATGATTTTCAGAACATACTTGGTTTGTACTTCACTCATTGCGATGACAGAAAAGTTTCCAATCGGAGTGTTTGGACCGAGCATGAGCACAAAGTTTGGAAAATGCGGGATGAATAGGGAACGATAGGCTTGCACTTTTTTCTTCCAGACAGTTTCAATGGAAACCCCATCTTTTCCTGTTAGGTTCATTGGGCGCATAAAGTTAAAAGGGTGAAATCCGGTAGCAAGGATGAGAACATCAAGTTCATGTAGTTTTCCATCATTGGTAACCACTCCTTTTTCAGTGATTTTTTGAATTCCTTCTGTGACCAAATCAGCATTTGGTTTTTGGATGGCTTCGTAAAAGGTTCCATTTACAATCACACGTTTGCATCCTACTCTATAGTTAGGTGTTAGTTTAGCGCGAAGGACTGGATCTTTCACCGAATTACGTAAGTTACGTTTGCAAAGAAAACTCATGAGCATATGGGGGAGTTTTTTACCAATTACAGCTTTTGAAAATGTTTGTTCTACGGCAAAGGTATACCACTTATGAAATCGTTTGAGAATGTGATTGTCTTTTCTCCAACGTTCTTTGTCCTTTTCAGTATAATTGGTATCGGGAACCTTTACAATCCACTGTGGTGTCCTTTGGAATACAGAAACTTTTTTTCCCAGTTTGATCATCTCTGGGATGACCTGTGCTGCAGTGGAACCAGTTCCAATGATTCCAATTCGTTTTCCTTTTAAATCAATCGAATGATCCCATTCGGCAGTATGAAAACAATTTCCTTGAAAGGAATCTAGTCCCGGAATGTTGGGGCGAGCAGGGTGGTGCAAAATCCCAGTTGCAGAAATTAGAAAATCAGATACGTATGTTTTTCCTTGGTTGGTTTTGGTTGTCCACTTTCCATTGTTATATGATGCTTCTGAAACAGCTTCATTGAAATGGATTTTGGGAGTGACCTTATATTTTTCACTCACATGTTTGAAGTAGGCTTGAATTTCATTTCCATGGGCAAAACGATTGCTCCACTCTGGGTTTGGCTCAAAACTATATGTGTACATATGAGCGGGGATATCACAGGCAACACCAGGGTAAGTGTTCTCTCTCCAAGTCCCACCAAGATCATTTTTTTTCTCGAGTATTGTAATGTCTGTGATCCCTGCTTTTTCCAATTCAATGGCAAGAAGGATACCGGTCATTCCAGCACCAATCACCACAACGGAAGGATTTCTAAGTATTGCTGTTGTCATATGTTTCCTCATTCTTGAAATTCTAGAAACTTTCTATTAAGAACATTGTTCCGAATTCCCTCAATGGAGAGAATGACATCGGATTAAAAAACGTTTGCAATAAAAAAAACATAAATGTGATAAAAAAGGTAAAAGTAAATTTATAATTGGAATCATACTGATTCTAGAAAATCAGTCGCTGAACAACGGGTAGGTTGGTTCAGGGGGTATTTAACTAAGGGTTGTTAGGCGTAATTCTCGGAAAATATTTTAAAAAAAGGCAATAAAATCAAGTGAAAGTACGCTTGCTATCAGATGAAAAATCTCTAATCATTAATCGGGGGGACCAAAATTAAAATTTAAAAATGTTAAAATTATAAATATTATAGATAATAGATAATTAATAATCAGAGAATATAAAGTTGAAAGAGAAATCGGTTTATCCTTTTTAAAATAAAATGCAACGAACCCCGTTTCTAAAGCAACTAATATCCTGAGAGTATAACATATTATGCTCGCAATGTTCCCACTTCCAAAAAATTGACCTAACGTTAAGGCAATATAAAATGGAATTCCCATTTTGAATAAATAAACATATCCAAATAAGATTTCATAAAATTCATTTTTTAAAAGTTGGTCAAAAAAATAATGTGATAATCCGATATATGAGTATAAAACAAAATCTGGGATTAGCGTAATAAGTGATACTAAGGTTACAGTGCTGATCTTTTTGTTTTTATTCACAATATGTGTTTCTTTTAGTTCTGAAAAGAATATCTTTAAATATAGATATCAAATAGTGGTAAAAAAGTATTGTCCTAATTTCTCTTAATAAAAGGAGAAAGGCAAACCAGGTTTTTTCTGTAACTGATCCAATATGCAACTTCCCATAATTAGTATTATGTCTCATTACGGATGCGCGTTTTTTGAGTGTAATCGTACATCCTTTACAGTTTTGTTATGGTAAAGATGGATTTCTTACTCATCGACTAGGATGGGATAAGTCAATTACCTTTGAAACATATTCTGGCTTTTGTATAGTAAACGGAAATCCTTAAGTGAAATGATTTGGCTGAGTCCTTCTTCGATTGCCGATTGGATGCTTGTTGCGATTTTGTCTTTTGATTCCGTATCTTCTGCACTAAATGGAATGGTGCGAGATGTGATTTGTTCCGAATGTCCTAGAATTCGTTTTTGTTCCCCAGTTGGACTGACGACCAGAAATTCAACAATGGATGCAAAGGTTGCATGATGAAACTTCGTTGTTCCTTCTTCAAACTCTAAAGACCGGTCCACCTGAACTTTCCTTAAAACGATGGCACCTGGTTCAATTGGATCATTTGTTTTGAGTGGAGAAACCGAGTTGATGGAAAATAGACGAGAACTTGTATTTGAAAAGGATTTGAGTGCTAATTGTCCGATGGTGATTTCTTGTGCGGGTCCCACTTTTAGTACTTTGGTTTCCAGTTCTTCTGCATATTGAAGTTGTAGTGATTTTTCTGGTCTTTCGATTTCGGATGAATCCGTTTGGTGCGTGGCCAAACAGTTTGAGATCAAAATAACAAAACTAAGGATTGATACAAATCTAAATTTCATAAGTATGGCCTACTTAATAATGCCACCAAACAACGAGTTTATTGCAAATGGACGCGGTAAAATCCCTAATTTTGTTTAATTTTGCTTTTGTGGGGATTTAGGCAGTTTCTAGAAAACGAGATGACTTTCTATTTCTTTGGTTCATACTTCTCCAAATCTAGGATGGTTCTAGTAAAACCTAGATTAGAAATACAGTCATCTAAAGGAAAATGGTATGAAAATTGCTTATTTAATTGTTAGGGTTTTGCTTGGTGCATTATTCTTGTTTTCTTCGGTCGTAGTTCTCTTTAACTTGGTTCCGCAGCCAGAAACTACCGGAGATTTAAAGGTATTTAATGACGGAATCAAAGCTTCTGGTTATTTAATGACATTGATTAAAGTAACAGAACTTGTTGTGGCGATTGCCTTTATTTCGGGCAAGTTTGTTCCTTTAGCTGCCGTTGTCATTGCTCCAGTAGCCATCAATATTTTACTTGTTCACCTAACTATTGCACCGGAAGGAATTCCTGTTGGAATTTTTGTAGTGGTTGCCAATGCGTTTATTGCCTACGTGAATCGTAATGCATACAAACCACTGTTTGTTGCTGTTTACAAATAAATTTTGTAATTAATTCATATCCCAGACAATTGGAATGTTTTGATTCCTTGTCTGGGTTTGAATTGGTTTTCGAACTTTTCTGGATGTTAAATTCTTTTTTCTTTATCGTAATTTGACTACATCATTCTTAGATTGTATCAAAAAACTGTACTTCGCCTGAAGAAGTATCATAAAAACCAGAGACAATTCGAATCTCTTTTGAATTCACTTTTTCTGAAAGGAATGCGCTGTGAGTTAAAATTTCCCCAATTGAATTTTTCACATTTGCTTTTACTACATGATTGAAAATATGTTCATTTTCCTTTTGGATGGGATGGATGATTTTTTCTGATTCATCGATTGCTTTTTGAATTTTGTTTGTGATATTCGCAATATTACCTTCGCGGAGTGCATAAAGAGCGCTAGAAACGGCACCGCAATTGGAATGACCCAGCACTACGATGAGTTTGGTTCCAATTTTGGCACAAGACAATTCTAAACTTCCCAGAATGTCGTCATTGACGATATTCCCGGCAATTCGAATGGAAATGATATCACCAAGGCCTGCATCAAAAATAATCTCAGGACTTGTTCTGGAGTCTATACAAGATAAAACCACGGCGATCGGATTTTGACCAAAGGCAGTAGCATTTACCTGGTGTTTGAAATATTTTTCAGACCATTTTCCCTTAACAAACCTTTCATTTCCACGTTTTAGAAAATCCAAAATTTCATCTGGTGTTAGTTTTTGTTGGGCATCTTTATCTAAGATATTGACAAACTGAACCTGGTCACTGAGTTCATAAGAATCTTTTAACCCAATCAAGTTTAATTGGATCTTTTTTTCGACGGACACAACGGTTTTGAATTCTTCCAATACTTCTAAGATATCATGGTCGATGAAATTACAGTTAGATGCATCCACAATCAATTTGGAATTTTCAGGTAAGGCCCAGAGAGTGTCTTTGATAGATGCTTTGTTTAAAAATGAAACCTGGTTTGGTAATTCGATACGAATGGTTTCGCCTATGTTTAATGTTTCTGTTTCTACTGAAAATGGGTTTTTATAGTTATTTTTAAGAATAAAAATAAAACTAATGGATAGTCCAATCAGAACTCCCGTCAAAAGATCAGTGAAAATGATTGCTATGATAGTCGCGATAAAAGGTAAAAATTGATAAAAACCTTTTTTATAAATGGATCTGTAAAGGTTGATATTTGTGAGTTTAAAACCAGTGACAATCAAAATCACTGCAAGTGAGGACAAAGGGATTAGATTTAAAAATGATCCAAAAAATACTACGCTGATAGATAATAGAATTCCATGAAAGATAGTGGATAATTTAGATTCCGCTCCCGCATAAATATTTACGGAACTTCTGACAATCACAGAAGTAATCGGTAAACCACCAATCAAACCAGATATAGAATTCCCTACTCCTTGTGCCACCAGTTCTCTGTTTGGCGAAGCTAGTCTTTTGTGGGGATCAATTCTTTCTACTGCATCTAAATTTAATAGAGTTTCTAAAGTTGCAAATGCTGCAATGGTAAAGGCATAGTACCAAACTTTGGTTTGCGTAATTGCTGGAAAATTAGGAAAGAAAAAAACAGATTCCCAGTTTTTGATATTGGGAATGGATACTAAATGTTTTTCGGTGAGATAGAACTCTGGAAAAAAGCTTTGAAAAATACCGTTGAGAAATACTCCCAAAAGGATGACTAGCACTGGTGATGGTAAAAACTTTAAAGGTTTCCATTTCGTTTTGTCATAACCAATCATTAAAATAAGAGAAGATATGGCAATGGTGACGGCACCCCATGAGAAAAAGTTTATAATATTAAAAAGTTCGGAGAAAGTGTTCTCACCATCTTTTTGGAAAAAGATAAAGTCCTCTTCTGGATCCACATCAAATCCTACTGCATGGGGAATTTGTTTGAGGATAAGGATGATTCCTATGGATGCGAGTAAACCCTGGATTACGTTGGAAGGAATGTAATTAGCGATAAATCCACCGCGTAAAAATCCGATTGCGATTTGAATGAACCCCGCAAGAAAAACAGCAAGGAGAAAGGTTCGGTAATCCCCAAGTCCAGCAATGGAAGCTAATACTAAAGTAACAAGACCGGCAGCAGGACCACTAACGCTAGTATTCGAATGACTGAGAATTCCAACAATTACCCCACCGATCACTCCCGAGATTACCCCCGAAAGTAACGGTGCCCCACTGGCTAAAGCCACCCCCAAACAGAGAGGAAGTGCGACTAAAAAGACAACTAGGCCTGCGGGAAGATCATTTTTGAGTTTGGAAAACATAATGGTCTAGGAAGGTTAAAATTCCATTTAATGGGTGTCAACCCATTGGATTTTAGTTCAGTGAGAATTTTAAATTTGAAACAAATTTTTTTGCAATAAAATGACTAATATCTACAACCAGATGGTCACATCGTCCAAGTCTTCCTCGCTGATGACATGTCGAATTTGGTTCTCAGTAGTAAAGGAAATGGATTGGATTTGGATGGATGACCAAAGGTTTGGATAAACATAAGGACCAACATGGCATTTAATGATCACGTTAGGTTGGATGTTTTTTTCGATCGCACAAATTAACTCAGGAGTTTTTTTGTCTTCCGGAATCAAAATCTGGTTCTCTTTGTCTCTGGCAAAAAATAAAATTTGAAACTTCGAAATACTATCTTTTGTTAGGTTTTCTGTTTTGATAAATAACTGTAGTTCTTTTGCATTTAATTTATGACGAGGATTGATTGTCACTAAAATCGGTAGGCCAGCTTCTTTTAAATAGGCCTTACGATTTTCAGCAAAACTTCCACTTGGTTTGGAGCATAACAATAGAGGGAACCAAAAAAGAACCAAAATGGGAGTCGAAACCCGCATGATTAGAAACCGGACATTCCCTCTTTGTTTACTTTGCAAGATTTTCCAAGATTCATTGGCTTTGGATCCTGGCTCAACCCCTTTTCCAGGAGATATGTTCCAACATACTTTTATTGAGAAACAAACTCAAATTCCTAAGTTTTGAATCACTAAGATTTATGAATTTACGGGAAGTGGAATCAGTCTGAAACTGGACGTAATAGAAAAATTTACACCTATAATCTATCAGGAGCTCTTCCATGACGTTGAGTCTAGACTTCTTTCGATCCTCAATTGGAAAGAAGATCATAATGGCCATTACCGGATTTATCTGGTTTGGATTCGTGATCGTTCATATGGTCGGAAACCTTCAAGTTTTCCAAGGACCAGAAAAATTAAACACCTATGCAAAGTTTCTCAAGGATTTAGGACCCCTACTGTGGGTAGCAAGGATTGGACTTATTGTGGCTTTTTTTGGTCACGTTTGCACAGCCATCCTTCTAAAATTTGAGAACTCTAGTGCAAGGCCCGTATCTTATGCTAAGGGTTCTACCATCCAAGCCTCTGTAGCTTCTCGCACAATGGCTTATAGCGGACTCCTTCTCCTTACGTTTCTTGTGTACCACCTTGCACATTTTACTTTAGGAATCACTAACCCAGAACATTACAGTTTTGAATACATCCTCAAAAACGGTGATGTGGTTCATGATGTTTATGCGATGGTAATCTTAGGATTTCAAGATCCAATCATTTCCGGAACTTATATCGTATTCATGGTTTTCCTTGCTCTACATTTTTCTCATGCATTGGGATCAATGTTTCAGACTTTGGGAATCCTTGCACCAAAACACAACCCAGCCATTCAGAAAGTTTCTACAGGACTTGGTCTTCTTGTTTTCCTTGGAAATTGTTCCATGCCAATCTCGATTTTACTCGGGTATGTTCGTTAAGGGTTTTTAGGAGAAGTTATGAAATTAGACGCAAAAATTCCGTCGGGTCCATTAGAACAAAAATGGGACAAACACAAACAAGACATCAAACTTGTAAACCCGGCAAACAAACGTAAGTATAAAGTCATTATCGTGGGAACTGGTCTTGCGGGAGCTTCTGCTGCTGCTACACTCTCAGAACTTGGATACCAAGTTTCTGTTTTCTGTTTCCAAGACAGTCCAAGACGAGCTCACTCCATTGCTGCCCAAGGTGGTATCAATGCGGCAAAAAACTACCAAAACGACGGTGACTCCGTTTATCGTTTGTTCTACGATACTGTAAAAGGTGGTGACTTCCGAGCTCGTGAGGCAAACGTTTATCGTTTGGCTCATGAATCCACAAACATCATTGACCAGTGTGTGGCACAAGGTGTTCCTTTTGCTCGTGAGTATGGTGGAACCCTATCCAACAGATCTTTTGGTGGAGCGCAAGTATCCCGTACTTTTTACGCCAAAGGACAAACCGGACAACAGTTGTTGCTTGGTGCCTACTCCGCTCTAGAAAAACAAATCTCTCGTGGTGCAGTCAAAATGTATCCAAGAACAGAGATGTTGGAACTAGTCCTCGTGGATGGTCATGCCAAAGGAATCGTGGTTCGTGATCTAGTCACTGGTGAAATTTCTTCCCATGCAGGAGATGCAGTCATTCTCGCATCTGGTGGATACGGAAACGTATTTTACCTTTCTACAAACGCAAAAGGATCGAATGTAACTGCTACTTACCGTGCTTATAAAAAAGGTGCAGGATTTGCAAACCCTTGTTATACGCAAATCCACCCTACTTGTATCCCACAAGCAGGAGATTACCAATCCAAACTAACTCTTATGTCTGAATCTCTCCGTAACGACGGACGGGTTTGGGTTCCTAAGAAAAAAGATGATCTTCGTGCTCCTCATGAAATTCCAGAAGACGAAAGAGATTATTACCTCGAAAGAAAATATCCTTCTTACGGAAACTTAGCACCTCGGGACATTTCATCACGTTCTGCAAAAGAAGCTTGTGACAACGGTCTTGGTGTGGGTCCAAAGGTTGGCGACAAACGTCTTGGTGTGTATTTAGATTTTTCTGATTCCATCAAACGATTGGGTGAACCTGTCGTTGCTGACCGTTATGACAACCTCTTTCAAATGTATGAACGCATTACGGGAGAAAACCCATACAAAGTGCCAATGCGTATTTACCCTGCGGTTCACTACACTATGGGTGGGCTTTGGGTGGATTACAATTTAATGTCTAACATTCCTGGCCTTCACGTTCTAGGAGAAGCAAACTTCTCTGATCACGGTGCAAACCGACTCGGAGCCTCTGCTCTGATGCAGGGTCTTGCCGATGGATACTTTGTGATTCCTTATACCATTGGTGATTATTTTGCCAAAGAAGGTCATAAAAATATCTCCACAGACAGACCGGAATTCAAAGAAGCAGAAGCCCGCGTTCGTGAGATGACTAATAAATTATTAGCAATCAACGGTAAAAAAACTCCGGATGATTTCCATAGAGCCCTTGGTAAAATCATGTGGGATCAGTGCGGTATGGCACGTAACGAAAAAGGCCTCAAAGATGCTTTGAAAAAAATTCCTGAACTTCGTGAAGAATTCTGGAAAAACGTGAAAGTTGCCGGATCTGGATCTGAGCTCAACCAAGAGTTAGAAAAAGCCGGTCGCGTTGCCGACTACTTAGAGTTTGGTGAACTACTCTGTTTAGATGCACTTACAAGAGAAGAATCCTGTGGTGGTCACTTCCGTGAGGAACACCAAACCGAAGATGGTGAAGCAAAACGTAACGATGATAAATTCTGTCACGTAACTGCTTGGGAATATAAAGGTGAAGGAAAGGCTCCTGTAGAACACCGCGAAAAACTCGAGTATGAAAACATCCACCTAGCCGTAAGGAGCTACAAATAATGGATACAATGAAGTTACACCTTAAAGTTTGGCGACAAAAAGACAAAAACGATAAAGGTCGCATGGTGAGTTATGAAGCCAACAATATCAGCGAACATATGTCTTTCCTTGAGATGTTGGATGTTGTGAACGATGACCTAATCAAAAAAGGTGACGAGCCGATTGCCTTTGACCACGACTGCCGCGAAGGAATTTGTGGGGCATGTTCCATGGTGATCAATGGGGTTCCCCATGGTCCAGAAAAAGGAACCACAACTTGCCAATTGCATATGCGTAAGTTCAAAGATGGTGATACGGTTTATATCGAACCTTGGAGAGCCAAAGCTTTCCCTGTCGTAAAAGACCTTTTAGTAGACCGTTCTGCTTTTGATCGCATCATCCAAGCAGGTGGGTATGTATCCATCAATACGGGTGGAGCTCCAGACGGAAACGCACTTCCAATTCCAAAAGTAGATGCTGACCTTGCGATGGATGCAGCTACTTGTATCGGATGCGGGGCTTGTGTAGCAGCTTGTAAAAATGCTTCTGCGATGCTCTTTGTATCAGCAAAAGTATCTCACTTAGCTCTTCTCCCACAAGGTGTGGTCGAAAAGAAAGAACGAGTTCGTAAAATGGTAAGCGCAATGGACAAAGAAGGATTTGGAAATTGTACAAACCAATACGAATGTGAAGCAGCTTGTCCGAAAGAAATTTCGGTAAACTTTATCACAAGATTGAATAGAGAGTATATCTCTAGCTAAGTAAATAAACTTTAGATAGAAACCTCTATAAAAAAATTTGCCGCAAGATTCCTGTTTTGCGGTAAATGACGAGAAAACCCGATTGGAAACAGTCGGGTTTTTATGTTTTCAAGGGGTCAGTTTCTTTATTTTCGAAAATTTTCATCCATTCCAATTCTTTTGAATAGAGTTTTAAGATGAATTCTGCTTTTTCTTTATCTTCTGGTTTGATTTTCTGAATCCTTAAAAGAGATTTGGATTTGATTTCTTCTGCTAAATTTAGATTTTTTTGGATGAGGGCTAGTTGCCCTTTTGTTAAAAAAGCAAAAAATTTCTCTAATTCGTTTCTATTTTCATCGGCTAGGATGGATTCCAAGATTGGATTCACCAAACTATCGTTATTAGGATCTTCATCCATAAGATAATGATTGGCAAGACTTAGGAGATTTCCCGATTCTTTGTATTCTGCAATTTTTTTCTCAGAATTCAGATCTTCAGAATATACAAACCGATTGGATTTAACCTGACAGATGGTCGCTAGTTGTTTTTGAAGATCACTTGTATCGATACTTTCTGTTTCTATATTGTAATTGGTAACAACAAGAAATAAAGTGTCCCCTGCTTTTTCGATATAACGAAACCCAATGACAAGTTCTAAATTCTTTTCGTATCCAGGAATGACAATTTGGTTCGGATTCTCCTTGGAAGCATGGGTCAAAATAAAATTGACTAAGGTCACAATTTCTTCAGGTGAAAAATCTAATTTCAAAACTTGGAAGATTCTCGATTCTAGGATATGGCTGAGATAATATGGATTGGTTTCAGTTTTAAAGGGAACGTTATTTTTTGCGATCCGAAAGCGAATTTCATTAGGTGACGTACCTTCTGAATAGACGAGTGAAAAACTATAAACTGTTAGTAGAAGGAAAATCAAAGATCGGAATCGGAACATAGATCCCAACTTTTTTCAGATCAAAATAGAGAGTCAACTAACAAAGAGGATAAATTCTTTTTCGAAATTGGTTTTTCTGATAAAAAATTGGCAATGAAACTTTCAATCCATTCTGTATCTTTTCCTCGTTTGGTTCGGCCGTGGAGGATCGTCTCCAGACGAGAATTGATGGCAGTTTGAAAAAGAGATTTTGTTAGTGGTTCTAACAAATCCCATTTCCCATTTTCACGCAATTCTTCTTTCGTCAATAAAAGAGAATACAATCGAAATCTCTCTAAAGCAAGATATTGGTTTGAGAGTTGGTCTTCATGACCTCCGTAACGAACCATAAGATTTTCTTCTAGTAACCCTATGGGATATCCAGCTAAAAGGATTCGGTTCCATAAATCATAATCTTCGCATACCGGTAGTTCGGTGCGAAATCCCCCAATAGTTTCCAATGTTGGTTTATGCGCCAAAAAACTGGAAGAGGTAACCATACAAAGTTCTAAGGATTCTTTTAAAAACCATCCAGAACGTTTCCTGTATTTTCCTTTTGGTTCCATTAAATTCCCTTTTTTGTTCCAAACCTCTTTGGTTTGAGAAAAGAAAAATTCGGGATTTGATTTATGAAACTCTATTTGTTTGGAAAGTTTCTCAGGATACCATTCGTCATCAGAATCTAAAAATGCAATCCACTCTGCATTTGTTTTTTGAATTCCAAAGTTTCTTGCCTCACTCACTCCCCTATGTTCTGTTTGGTGGACTTGGATGGATTTCTGGTTTCTTCCAAAGGAAGAAAGTTGCGTTTTCCATCGAGGCAATTTCGAAAGTAAATCTTTCCAGGTTTCATCGGTCGACCCATCATCCACGATATGAAGTTCCCAGTGGGGATAGGATTGAGTGACCACCGAATTGATGGCTCTATCCACTATGTTTTTGCGATTATAACTGGGAAGGATGACAGAAACGAGTGGTTTTTCCAAAGGATTCATTCCGATTCTTTTTCCAAAATCAAGTCTAGATGTTGGATTTGTCCCCCTTGGTGGAGATAAAAAATAGGAGATGTTTGTATTACAGAAGACGGAGATAATTGCATTTCGTATATTTCCCGTAGTAAGGGTTTCATCGTCATTCCACTATATATGGGTTCTAAGAGAATATTTGTATTTCGATAAAAATCGTAAATCCACTGTTTTTGGACTTGGGTTTGTTTCCCAAAGGATACTGTCTTTGTGACCTGATTCTTTTCAGATTCTATTTGTGATTTGTTTTCTCTCACGATTTCCAAAATCTGTCCTTCTCTTGCGGCAATGGTTCGGAGGCCTAATTGTTTTTGTAAATCTTCCCTTTTGGATATCCAGGTTTCTTTTTTTTCTCCTACCATCACTCCTTGGACAAGGATCGATGTTTCATTAAAATAATCTAGGGCAGAAAGAAAGGTCGCTCCCGATCCGATTTCCATTCGTAGGATGGCTTTGATCTTTTGATTGGTAGGTGAATTTGCATCCTTCTGATCTAGAGACTGAAAGATTTTTTTCTCCAGTTCCTGCCAGAAAGAACGGAGTCCCAGATTTTGTCCAACGTGGATTCCAAATTCCGGTAAAGATAGACCTGGGTATTTTTTTTTCTTATCTAACCAAACCGCATGAGCTTCCTTTCGATTCGCATAACAGCTTATAGTATGAGAATGTCCTCGAACCAATCTTTCATTATACGACCGAAGTTGGGGGTCTCTTGTATAGGCAATCGTATCTACGGTGATTCCGCTGCGACGAAGAATATAAGTAAAACTTGCCAAATAGTTTCCATGGATGGCACCCCAAAGGAAGACTTTGCGAATCTGATATTTTTGCAAATACTGGAGAATACCAAAAGCCTTTCGCCACTTGGTTCCAAAACCAAAAGGAAGTAGGTCATCACGAATGAGATGGAGTGTTGGCTTTGATTGAATACCGAGAGCAGCTCGCGTGGATTTCGCCTCTTTTGGTAGTAATGAATCCAATGTCGTAGCCAAGGGGATTTCAGATATGTTCGTCGGAAGTTCGGGGAAAAAACGGGAGTGATTGAAAGGATCGGAAGGGACAAGATTCATTTGGTATCAACCTTGTTTGGGGTCTTTCATAAGATAGATGGGGAAGATCGTTTTGATTCTGCCAAGAATTTCCTTGGCAGAATTTAGATCCCTAGTCCCCGGTTTTTAAAATGGATAAGAAGGCTTCCTGTGGGATTTCTACGTTTCCAATTTGTTTCATACGTTTCTTTCCTTCTTTTTGTTTCTCGAGGAGTTTTTTCTTACGAGAAATATCCCCACCATAACACTTGGCAGTTACGTTTTTACGAAGGGCAGAAATGCTTTCCCGGGCTACCACTTTGGAACCAATAGCCGCTTGCAATGGAATCATAAACTGATGGCGAGGGATCAGGTCTTTTAATTTTTCAATGATGACCCGCCCCCGTTCTTCCGCTTTGGATTTGTGGACAATCGAGGAGAGTGCATCCACTGGTTCCCCATTCACTAGGATATCCATCCGCACGAGTTTGGAATCTCGATACCCCACTTCTTCGTAATCCAAAGAGGCATAGCCTTTGGTATAAGATTTGAGTTTATCGTAGAATTCAAAGATAAGTTCTGCTAAAGGGAGTTCATAGGTGAGTTGGAGTTTGTCTTTGGAGAGATAAACCGTATCCATATGGATTCCTCGTTTTTCAATCACAAGAGACATGATATTTCCCACATAAGATTCGGGAGCGATAATTGTTGCTTTGACAAAAGGTTCTTCGGATTTCCCAATTAATATGGGGTCAGGCCATTTGCTAGGGTTATCCACTTCGATCACATCGTCTTTCGTTGTTGTGATTCGAAATTTAACGGACGGAGCCGTTGTGATCAGGGCTAAATTAAATTCTCTTTCCAAACGTTCTTGGACAATCTCCATATGAAGAAGTCCCAAGTAACCCACACGAAATCCAAATCCTAGGGCTGCGGAATTTTCTCTTTCAAAGGTGAGAGCAGAATCGTTTAACTTTAGTTTTTCGATGGCGTCCACAAGGGCATCAAAGTCTTCCCCGTTAATGGGAAATAACCCAGCAAATACCATTGGTTTTGCGTCTTTAAATCCTTTGACATCTTCTGCCGTTTGTCTATTGGCATGGGTGATGGTATCCCCTGTTTTGGCATCTCCCATCTTTTTCATACCAGCGACCACATAACCTACGTCACCTGCTTGTAATTCTTCGCAAGAAACCATGGAAAGCCTGTTGATCCCCACTTCCGTCACAGTAAACTGGCGGCCAATGTTCATCATATGGATCATTTCGCCTTTGCGAAGTTTCCCATCATATAACCGAACTTTTGCGACAACACCCATATAGGTATCAAAGAAGGAATCGTAAATGAGTGCTTTGAGTGGAGCATCCACATCACCTTTGGGAGGTGGAAGGAGGTAAGAAATAGCCTCTAAAACATCTTGTACGTTCAGTCCTGTTTTTGCTGAAATTGGAATGGCTTCATTGGGATTTAAGCCCAAAGACTCCTCGATCATGAGTTTACATTTGTCAATATCCGCAGAAGGTAGATCTATTTTGTTAATAACGGGAATTATGCGAAGATCTAAATCCATCGCTAAGTATAAATTGGCCAAAGTTTGAGCTTCTACCCCTTGGCTTGCATCCACAATGAGAAGAACTCCTTCGCAGGCAGCAAGGGAACGAGACACTTCGTAGGTAAAGTCCACGTGGCCCGGGGTATCAATTAAATTTAAATGGTAGATATTTCCATCTTTGGCATGGTAATCAAAGGACGCATTGTTCGCTTTGATGGTGATCCCACGTTCCCTTTCGATGTCCATGGAATCGAGAATTTGGTCTTTTTTTGTCCTTTGGTCGGTGACAAGGCCAATCTCAAGCAAACGATCCGCCAGAGTGGATTTTCCATGGTCGACATGGGCGATGATGGAAAAATTGCGGGTGAATTTTTGGCGTTCGTTCACGGTTCCCTCTTCTTTTTAAGTCATTTTCCTGGAACTAGGCTCTTTGTCGAAAAAGTTTATTGTCAGAGGCTTAAAATTCCTAAGACTGGGAGGAAATTATCCCTTAGGAGAAACAATTCCCGATGTCCCAAAAAGATAGCATTCGTTCCGTCAAAGCCCGTGAAATCATGGATTCCAGAGGAAATCCAACCGTTGAAGTGGATGTCACACTCGAAGACGGTTCCTTTGGTCGTGCGGCGGTTCCCTCTGGTGCGTCAACTGGTGAACACGAAGCAGTCGAACTTCGTGACGGTGATAAAAAAAGATACTCCGGAAAAGGTGTACTAAAAGCCGTAGAAAATGTAAATTCTAAAATCTCTAAATCCATCTTAGGCCTTTCGGCAACCAACCAACTCCTCATTGATGGAACTATGATTTCCCTAGATGGAACTGCCAATAAATCTAAGTTAGGTGCCAATGCCCTTCTCGGTGTTTCTATGGCTGTGGCAAAAGCAGCCGCTGCACATACAGGCCTTCCATTATACCGTTATATCGGTGGAACCTTTGCTCGTGAACTTCCTGTCCCTATGATGAATATCATCAATGGTGGTGCTCACGCAGACAACAATATCGACTTCCAAGAATTTATGATCCTTCCCGTATCGGCTCCCAATTTCCGCGAAGCCCTTCGGATGGGTGCCGAAGTTTTCCATAGTTTGAAGTCCGTTCTGAAAGGCAAAGGTCTGAATACTGCTGTGGGTGACGAAGGTGGATTTGCTCCTAACCTAACTAGCAATAGCGAAGCCATTGAAGTCATCCTTACGGCAATTGAAAAGGCTGGGTACAAACCAGATCTTGATATCAAAATCGGTTTGGACTGCGCAGCATCCGAGTTCTATGATGAGAAGAAAAAGAAATACGTTCTCAAAGCAGAGAAAAAACCAGAAAAGACTGCGGAAGAACTAGTAGAATACTACTCAAATTTAGTGTCCAAGTATCCGATCATTACCATGGAAGACGGCCTAGATGAAAACGATTGGACAGGCTGGAAAAAACTTTCCGAAAAACTGGGAAAAAAGATCCAACTTGTGGGGGATGATTTGTTCGTAACCAATATCAAAAAACTCGCCCAAGGGATCGATAAAGGGATTGGTAACTCCATTCTCATCAAAGTGAACCAAATTGGAACTCTTACGGAAACCCTCAGTGCCATTGAAATGGCTAAAAAAGCGCAGTACACTGCCGTTGTGTCTCATAGATCTGGGGAAACCGAAGATTCTACTATTTCTCATATCGCTGTGGCAACAAACTCTGGTCAGATCAAAACTGGATCACTCAGCCGAACAGACCGAATCGCTAAATACAACGAACTCCTTCGCATCGAAGAAGAACTTGGAAAAAATGCGACTTATAGCGGAGTAAACACTTTTTACAACTTAAAGTAATATGACACCATCGAAAGCCTCCTTACTCGTAACTTATATTTGCGCTGGTCTCTATCTCGGACTTTTGTCCGAGTCAGGGATCGCCGAACGTATGCGCCTCGAGAAAGAATTACAAAATCTCAATGCGGAAGTAGAGAGGCTTGTGGTGGAAAACCAAGGGTTGGAAGAAAAGGAACGCCGCCTGAAAAATGATGCTTATGCCTTAGAACAGGAAGCAAGGAAGTATTACCTACTTTCTGAAACTGCACATGTATTGAAATTTGAAGAATCGATCTCGCGCACAGCGGAAAAACCAAAGGTGCTTCCCGCCACGCTACGCACAGCGGGTTTGAGTGCGGATTGGAAAGAACCACCGCTCTTTTTATTACGTTTCTTTTTTATTTCTTTTAGTGTTTTCCTGATTCTAGGCGTTTACTTCAAGCTGAAACGCTTGCAACCTATGTCTAATCACAAAAGACTGAATTAATATGCCAGAAGAAGAAACACCAGAAAAAGAAATCACCGAAACCATCCAAGATCTCATTAGCGACAAAAACATGGGTAAGAAATTCCTGGAAAAACGGAAAATCTTTCTCTGGGGTCCTGTCACTGACGAATCCTCCAAGGAACTTACCGCCAAACTTATGTATTTGGAAATGGTAGATCCTGGAAAACCAATTACATTTTATATCAATAGCCCTGGTGGTGTTGTTACCTCTGGACTTGTCGTTTATGACACCATGCAAATGATTTCCTCACCGGTACATACTGTATGTATGGGAATGGCAGCATCAATGGGTTCCATCCTTCTCATTGGCGGGAAAAAAGGAAATCGTTACATTTGGCCGAATGGTCGAGTGATGATCCACCAACCTTCTATTGGAGGACAAATCCAAGCTCCGGCAACGGATTTACTCATCCATGCTCAGGACATTGTCAAAACCAAAGAAAAACTCAATCAAATGTTAGCTGAGGCTTGTGGCAAAACCTACGAACAATTGGTGGAAGACACGGATCGCGATTATTATATGGATGCCGATCAAGCTTTGGCTTACGGGATTGTAGATAAGATCGTAAACAAAATTGACGTCGTCTAACAGAGAATTCAAACCAAGAAGATTTTTAGAAGGTAGACATTTACAAACTGTCTACAATGTACTTTTTCCTCCAGACAATTCGCTTGAGGATGAGTACTATTCAGAGAGTATCCTCATTCCCACAAACGATGGGTCTGGGGATTTGCTTTGGTTAGAACACAACCCCCCTCTTTCTTTAGTTCGAAAAAATTCCGCCAAATGGAATGGATACTATTTACTTCTCATTCATGGAATGGAAGGAAGTTCTGAATCTCATTATATGGTAAGTGCTGGAAAAGAAGCGCTTAATCGTGGTTATGGGGTAGTTCGTATGAATTTACGAAACTGTGGTCGTGGGTTTGGTGTTGCCAAAAAACCTTATAATGCAGGCCAATCGGAAGATTTAGAAGCCGTATTAAAATACATTTATAAACATTTTACTAAATCCATATTTGTTTCTGGATTTTCATTATCGGCCAATCTGGTGATCAAATTTTTTGGAGAAAAAAGGGAACATTATTCGAAGGCATTTTCGGCCACATCCCCTCCTTTGGATTTAAAACGAAGTTGTGACTTTATTGATTCACGTGCTGGAAATTTTTACCGCGATCATTTTTTGGATACCATGAAAGAAAAGGTAACCTCTGGGGTTTATGAAATCTCAGATAAAATGAAAGAAAGAGTTTTGCGAAGTAAGTCATTTTTTGATTTTGATGATTTTTTCACAGCACCAATTTCCGGTTATGCGAATGTATTGGAATACTATAATATTTGTTCCAGTGTCAAATATCTCGGTGGAATCAAAATTCCTGGTCTCATAGTCCATGCGGATGATGATCCTGTGGTTCCTTCGGAAGTTTGGCACGAAATTCGTTGGAAGTCCTATCCCCTATTACAAACCGTTCTTACGGAAAAAGGGGGACATGTTGGATTTATCAGTGATCCTTCTCCGGACAATCCAGAAGGAAGATGGCTTCCTCGGATCCTCCTCGATTTTTTTGATTCTCAAATCAAATCGTAATCATAGAAATTAAAATATAAGGAAGGGACGTATGCGAAACCTATTAAAAGAATGTTTAGCCGAAGAGTCCGGATTCGTAGAACTAAGATACCATCATAAAGAAAGTCGTTCCTTCTTTGCCGAAAGAGGACGAGTCGAGTCCACTGCACTTCGCAAAAGAACGGGAATTGGGGTTCGGGTTTTGGAAGCGGGAACTTGGGGTTTTGCATCTACTAGCGAAATTTCAAAATCTTCTATTCAAAATGCCATCCAAGTGGCCAAAAAAGCGGCTCGCCTATCTTCAGCTCTCCGAAAAGATAAAATTCCGAATTTGCCAAAGGCGAATTTTGCCATTGGGGATTTTATAGGGAAAGGGATAGAAGACTTTCGTAACCGAACCGTAGAAGAAAAATTAAAACTCGTCCTCGACATCCAAAATGCGGCAGCCAAACAATCGACGAAACTCCAATCCGTGGGTTGCGGGTATTCTGAAATTTATGAAGAGAAAGCCATTGTAACCACAGATGGAGCAGATAGTTTTTTTAGTATGGTAAGACCAGAATTTCGAGTGTCAGCTGTGGCCAAAGAAGATGGAAAGATGGAATCGGGCTCTCATTCCATTGGTGTGACTGGCGGATGGGATTGTCTTTTTCGTTCCCAATCTCCCACAGAGATTTCGGATGAGGCCTGCAAAACAGCTGTGGATTTACTTTCCAGTTCTTTACCTGACGGCGGCCTCTCCACTGTGATTTTATCTCCTTCAATTGTGGGCCTTCTTGTTCACGAAGCCATTGGGCATACGGTAGAGGCAGACTTTGTTTTATCCGGATCTGTGGCCCAAGGAAAAATTGGACATAGAGTTGGTTCCGACTTAGTGACGTTATGCGACTCAGGATATTCAGAATACTACGAAGGAGCTGGTGGTTCCATTCCTGTAGATGATGAAGGAATCATTCCGACAAATACCGTCATTATCAAAAACGGAATCCTTTCCTCTTACCTCCACAACCGAGAAACAGCCGAACGATTTGGAGTGGCACCAACGGGATCCGCAAGGGCTTGGGAGTATGGAGATGTTCCCCTCATTCGCATGCGTAACACTTTCCTCGTTCCTGGAGATTCCAGTTTAGAAGAAATGATCGCCAATACAAAAGATGGATACTATCTAGACGGCGCCAAAAATGGGCAAGCAGATGCCACTGGTGAATTTATGTTTGCCGTTCAAAAAGCGTATCGTATCCAAAATGGAAAGATCACGGATCTTTTGAAAGGTGTGACTGTTTCCGGTCTTGCCTTTGATGTTTTACAAAATGTTGATATGGTTTCCAAAGAATTCAAATGGGATTTGGGTTCGGGACATTGTGGGAAAGGACAACCAGCTAAAGTAGATGCCGGTGGTCCTTATGTTCGCACAAAAGTATTATTAGGTGGTAAATAATGGATCGTAATTCGATTGAAAAACGTTTAAACGACCAAAAAGATTTACTTTCTAATTTAGTCAAAAAAGCAAAAACAAACGGGATCGACCAAGTTGAAATTTATTCCAGTTACGGGTATTCGGAAGATGTCAGTTTAGAAAAAAATGACTTAAACAACTGTACGGCGACCGAAGAAAATATGTTTGGAATTCGTGTGATCACTGAGGGAAACCAAGGTTTTATCATCTCCAATCATATCCCTAGCCTCTATCAGTCGATTGAAGAAGCCTATAGTTTGGCAAAAAGCCAATCCACTCCAGATTTTGATTTGGGACTTCCGGAACCAGAATCCATTCAGAATCATTTCAACCAATATGATGATTCCTTAGATAGATTGGGAATTGAGGATTTGGTCAATTCTGCGAAAGAGGCTCTTGGTTGGAGAAATGATTTGTATTCCAAGGTCAATATTGACTCGGGAGATTTTTCGCTTAGCAAGGGTTACAAACTCATCGTTTCTTCCAAGGGAGTGATGGCCCATGAACTGGGTGCTGAACTTTCTGCTTCGGTGATGGGAATGGGTGTGGATGGAGATTTAGTCGGAAGTTTTGATTATGATTCTGCCAGTGGGTTTGACAAAAACCAGTTCCAAACTCTATGGAAAAAAGCCTTTATGAATTTTGGAGACAAATGTATGGGGGCACTCTATGCCAAACCCATCTCTGGATTTCAAGGAAAGGTTTTACTTCCTCCTGATGCCGTGTATTCTTTTTTTCTCGGACTTTTTATTGGTTCTTTAAATGGAACAAGTCTCCGCAAAGGAAAATCCAAAATGGCGGATAAGTTAGGTGAAAAAGTTGCTTCTTCTTTACTATCTATTTGGGATGATCCAATAAACAATGGTTTGATGGGGTCAACTGGATTTGACCGCGAAGGCCTTCCTACTTCAAAAAAATCAGTCCTGACAGAGGGAGTTTTAAATACTTACTTCTACAATACTTACGAAGCTAAAAAAGCCGGCCTTCCGAAATCCAATGGATCTGCAAGTGGTGGAGCCCAAAGTCTCCCTGGTTGTGGTTCCAAACAACTCCAGATTGCACCAGGCACCTCCGCAAAAGATGAGTTTTTTAAACTCCCTGGAAAAACTCTTTTTGTGAACCGAATTTCGGGAACTAAAGATGGAGCCTCCGGTGATTTTTCGGGAGTGATCAAAGGGGGATACCTTTTAGAAAATGGAGAGAAAGTCCCGGTCCGTGAGGTACAAATTGTGGGAAATGCATTTGATGCACTAGAGCAAATCGAAGCAATCTCCAAAGAAGGAGAACTTCTGGGCGAATCTTCCTTTGTTCCTTATATGTTACTCGATGGATTTACCATTACGGGAGTGACTGAAGAGTAACCCATGCCGCAAGAGATTTTAGAAAGACCTCCTGGCGCTTCGTTTTTTGTCATTCTTTCTTACCAACAAGAAGACATTCTTTTTGAATTGAAGGCGATGGCGGAGAAACGGTTTTCTAAAATCCTCTATGAATCTGTTTTACTTCCCAAATGGACTCCTGATGAAACAGAAAGGGAATTTGCTTATCCGGGACGATTTACAAAAGTTCTTTCCTTCAAACAAAGAATTCACAGAGAGGAACTTGTTGAAAAAAAGAAGGAATGTTTAGAGTTCCAAACTTTACTTCAAAAAAAAGACCAGAGTGTGTTACTCATCCCTGGTTATGTAACTTCGCATAACATAGTCATTGCGAAATCAAAGGATGATTTCCACCGCAGTTATTTGTTTCAAGGTGTGTATTCGGAAACAGTTTACCATTTTTCTCGAGGCCAATTGGTTGTTCCAAATTCTACACAGAGTTATTTCCGAGAAAGAGATGTGAGTTATTTTTTTAATACCCTCAGGGAATCCTATGAATTCAATAAATTCAAATCTTAATTGGGCTGTAAATCAAACCTCTAAGATTTTCACTGTAATTAGTTTAGTTATGGGTTTGGGACTATCTATTTGTAACTGTTCGAAGACAACCGCTGATCCATTTCAATTCTGTGATAATTTTAATGAACCTTTAGATTGTACAGAACCAAAAACAGAAAAAGATATAGTTTATCTGGATAAAAATTTATTTAAAAAAGAAAATCCTTCCTACGAAGATTTTGGAAATTTTTTGTATTTTACAGCAAGAGAAACACCTGGGTTTCGATTGGTACTTTCCAAACCTTATAATGGATTGGGAAAGGAGGCTTTTCGTTCTGGTTACGTAGCCTATTTGATATATGGAAATTCATCGGAGCGGATGGAAGGGAATTTATTCCAAAACAATGTAGTTGTGTCCTTTCACTATTTAGGAGCCCTTTTGAAAGAGGAGTTCCGTCATAAAGGAATCGAAAAGTTACCTTTTCAGTTAGAAGTACTTGGTCCCATTTCCTTAGAATACAAAGTGGTTGTTCCTGGAATGGATATGATCACCAAACAGAGAACTGTTGAACTACGCTGGAAATAACCCTTCTTTGTTTTTGGCTAAAAGGATGATTTAAGTTTTGAATGGCCCCCGTTTTTGTATCACGGAAAGCCATTGGATTCTGAACTTATTTTTGAATGTAAAGAGCCTTTGGGTCGAAGAAAAAATCCATTGGTGTATAATCCAAATACAATAAGGATAAAACCGATAGAACCACTGCCCCTACAATTGGAATGAGAAGGTTATCATCCACAAGTCCCTTAGCCGTTGTATTTGCAAAAAACTCAGTCACACAAGCCGAGACCACAGAAAAGAACATAAGATAAATGGGAGTCCAGAGAATGGCTCCTTGGTTATCAAGAACCGCAAGGAAACTTCCTGGTTGGGATTTGGTAATGAGAAAAAGTGCTAGAATAGAAAACAAAAATGCGGGAACTAAAAACCCTATGATTCCCTCGAGTGATTTTCCATTATAAAATCTATGTTTTCCATACTTACTTCCTACATAAGCCGCAAAGGGATCCCCAATCACTAAAAACAAAATGGCAAGAATCGCAACTTCGGCAGGGAAAAACAAAACAACTAGGAAGTTCGCAAAAAAATAAGGAACGGTTCCGTTGAATCGTTTTCTTTCAGACTCTTTCATTAAGAACCCAAAATACTTGTAAAAGAAATTTTCAAAACCGGAGTGATTCAGTCTTACAAATTCCAAAATTAATAAACTAACAAGGAGGATTCCAAGTAAGGAAACCAGGATGGCCCGAGTTGCAAAGACAAGACCGAAGGAATCCTTAAAGGGATCAAAAAAAAGAGTCACGGGAATGATGAGCCCGAGTACATGCCAAATTTTACGAAAAAAATTAAATCCTGAATTCACGGTTTACCTACTGGGTCTTGAGGCCATTTTAAATGCTGCCTCTTCATTGTTAGCGATGGGAAATAAATTACGAACCCCTGCCATTAAAAATGCTTGCCTAACACTTAACGGGAGATTGATTAAGATGATTTTATGTTTGTGCAGGAAGGCTTCTTCGCTGATGGTTTTGAAAGCGATGATTCCTTGGGTAGTTACCATATTCAACTCTTCCAGATCCAAAATGACCGATCCATGTTTTAAGGAATTGAGAATCGATTTGATGCACTTTTCGGCAGTAAAGTTATTTAGATTTCCCTGTAATTTGGTCACATACACAGTATCTATTTTTTCAGTGGAAACTACTAAATCGTCTAGGCTCATAAAATTTGTTATTTTTCTTATTTCATTCTTGCACTCTATTGCAAGTAAATAAAACTTTTGGAAGGAGTGGTGTTTGAAGGTAACTGTTGCCCATTTATACAAAAAACTAGAAGAAGTGGATCGAGATGTCGTCGAATTGAAAAAATTGACCGACCGTCTGGCTTCCGATAGGGAATATTCGCCCATTCTCAAAGAAACGTTTTTATCGGAAATGAGTAAATTAGAAGATCAAAAATCAGAGATCCTCAAATTGAATGTTTCTAGATCAGAACCTTTGCCCAAAAAATCTGCTATTGTTTCTGAAAAACCGGTACAAACTCCCCCATCTGTATCGGAACCAAAAAAGCCGGAAAAACCGGTCCGCAAATATTAAAGAATACTGAAAATAGACAAGGAAATCCAATGAATCTAAACAAACTTCTGACTCGAGTTACCATACTCAGTTTGATACTCGTACCACTTCTCAATTGCTCTAAGGATTCTGAAATCCTTGCAACCTTTGATGGTGGAACTGTTACTCGCAGGGAAATGAACTTCGTGATTGAAGCTTCGAAACGAGGCAACACGGAACCACAACCCATCACAGCTGATATCCAAGCAAAAATATTAGAAAGTATCGCTTTAGAAAAAATCCTACTGAAAGATGCTATCTCATCTAAAAAAGTTGCAGAAGCAGATGTTCAAAAAATTGAAACATTGGTGAATCAGTTTTTGAAACTAAACGTTTATATGCGTGAGTATGTAAAAAATGGTTTAAAAGAAAAACCATTAGAATTTGTAAACCTTCAACTAGCGCTTGTTCGTGGCGAAGATGAAGCAAGTAATTTGAAAAAAGCAGAAGAGTTAGCAACAAAACTAAATTCCCTTTCCAATAAAGAAATTGCCGAAGAAATTGCAAAAGTAACGGAAGATGTCACAAGAAAACCGATTGCTGGAAAATTAGAACCTTTTTGTACAAATTGCGCAGAAACTCCTCTGGAAGATATTTTAACCGAAGTGAGAAAGGCAAAAAAAGGAACATTTATTTCGTATGCAAAAGCTGGCGAAGGAAGGATTGCTTATGTGGTTCGTTCTACTGGAACTGAAAAAGTCCACCCAGAAAGACTAAAAAAATATTTCACATCTATTTTTGATGAATTCAAAAATGAAGCTACTGAATACGGTAAAACACATGACGATGCAGATACAAAAGCTTCTGTAGCCTACTTCACTGATGGAGAGTCGGCAGATAAAGCCAATCAATTTGCTTCTCATACAATGAAAGAGTATGAACAAGGCCTTTACCAAAAAGAATTAAAACGAATTACTGAAAATAGTGGAATTACTGTAGTAAATTTACCTCGTTTTACTGGCCCTACCGATATCGATCCAAAGATTTTTACTCCTGACTATGCATTGTATTCCAATCGTGAAGGAAAAAACTACACTTGGAAAGATTTGACTGCTGATTTTGAAGCCATTCCTAATATTCTAAAACAAGAATACAAAGATGAAAAATCTAAAACTTGGGACATGCTCAATTTATTCCAATCCACTATCCTCCAAGGAAAAATTGCAGAAACTTCTGATGAAGTACAAGATGTGGGATCAGAAATTGGATATTTGATGCAAATGGATAAAATGAAAGTTTCTTTGGCGTTAAAATCGCTACAAGATGAAATCAAAGCCATCCCTGTTACCGTTACGGAAACTCAAATGAGAGATGCTTACGAAGCAGGAAAATTGTATGCTTATGCAGACCAAGATCCAAAAAACCCACAGAATCGAATTCCAAAGCCATATGCAGCTGTTCGTGAACGAATCAAATCGGAAATGGAAGGTGCACAAAGGAATTCATTTATTGAGCAAAAAGTTTCCGGTTTAAAGACCACTTACAACTTGGTCATTGCTGCAGATCGTTTAAAAGAAGTTACATTATAGCTTTTGTAGGTTTTACAATATGGCAAAATTTTTTTATTGAATTATGCCATATTTGACATATTTTGACTGTTAGGGGGGATAAATGAACAATCACATTTACATGCTTCGAAAGAAGAGAGGTATCAAACAGTACGATATGGCAAGGGCGCTGGGAGTTTCTCCAAGTTACCTATCCAAAATTGAGACTGGAGCCCAAGATCCGACTGAAAAATTCAAGTCGTCTTGTGCAAAGTATCTCAAAACCTCTGTTGATAAGCTTTTCAATGAAAGCGCTGTGGAAGACATCTATCCTGAGTTTTCCAACGGATTGAAAAACAAACTTTGGGCTGTCAGACGTGAGTTAGGAATCAAACAATACGATTTCGCTAAGAAATTGAAGGTTTCCACTCCGTTTTTGTCAAAAGTAGAACTTGGACTTTTGGAACCACCGGAAGATTTTAAGAATCTGGTCTCCAAAGTTCTGAAAATGGAAAAAAAAGAGCTATTTCTCGGCTAATTTGAAAAATACCAAAGCTGGGCTCAAAGACGGGCCCTAGCTTTTTCTCTCTTCTCTGCAAAAAGATTTTGTCACATAATTCCTCCTACATTCAATAGTCCCTGATGGAAAAGAGACAAGCGGAACACCAAGAAGGCTGGGCCAGTCGTATCGGTTTGATTTTGGCTGTGGCTAGTGGTGCCATCGGACTTGGAAATTTTTTACGGTTTCCGGGCCAAGCCGCACAAAATGGTGGGGGTGCCTTTATGGTTCCTTACATCATTAGTTTCCTCATTCTTGGAATCCCTGTTTGTTTGGCTGAATGGACCATGGGGCGAATGGGCGGTAAACATGGACATAGCACTCCCTTTATCTTTCGAGAGTATCTAAAAGGATTTCCTCTCAAACTTTCGGGAACCATCGGTGTGATGATTCCTGTGATGATCTATGTATACTATGTATTTATAGAATCCTGGTGTTTGGCTTATGCTTATTACTTTCTTACGGGGCAAATGTCTCTTGATGGTTCCACGCAAGACGAGATGACGAAACAAGCTTCCACTTTTTTTATGCATCTAACGGGAGCCGAAGCCAATGGATCCAGTTTCCAGTCTCCTATCATTGTATTTTTTATCCTCTGTGTATTGTTTAACTTTTTACTCGTTTATCGTGGTCTTTCCAAAGGACTAGAAGCGTTTGCAAAAATTGCAATGCCCCTTATGGGAATTTGTGCCACCATCATCCTTGTCCGAGTACTTACCATTCCTGGAATTGAATCCGGCCTTGCTGTAATGTGGAACCCTGATTGGTCAAAACTGACCCAACCTAAAGTATGGATCAACGCAGCAGGACAAATTTTCTTTTCTTTATCCACTGGTTTTGGGATTGCTCTCGTGTTTTCTAGTTTTTTAAAGAAAAAAGACGATGTTGTTTTATCAAGTCTCTCATCTGCTTCTTTGAATGAATTCGCAGAAGTAGTGTTTGGTGGAATGATCACAATTCCAGTTGCATTTTTATTTTTAGGAATGCAGGCCACTTCTTTTGGAACTTTTGGTATGGGATTTATTGCTTTACCTTCCGTTTTTGGAATGATGCCGGGAGGTGCTTTTTTTGGTGGACTCTGGTTTCTAGTATTGTTTCTTGCTGCGATCACCTCTTCCGTTACTATGTTACAACCTGGAATTTTATTTTTAGAAGAGGGATTTCATGTTGGTAGACGGAAGTCATCCCTACTTTTATTTCTTTTTACCTTTTTTCTCTGCCTTCCTATCATTTACTTCAACAAAGACTTTGCTGCCCTTGACATTGCCGATTTTTATATCGGAACCATTATGATCTATATTTTGGCATCCATCCAGATTTTTATATTTGTATTTAAGATTGGTGTGGATCGAGGTGTGAAGGATGCCAACGAAGGAAGTCTCATTCCTTTTCCTAGATCCATTCGATTTGTTTTGAAATACATCACTCCTTGGTTTTTGTTATTTATCTTTGTGTCCTTTTGTTATATGAACTTACCGGAATATTTAGATAAAATGAATCCAGAAGTGATGGGTCTCCTTGCGGAAAACAAAGGAGAAAATGTTGAAGATGCCAAAACAAAGGCGGTGGTTGCCCGTTCGGTTGTGATTGGTCTTTTTATCATTTATGGATTCATCTATCTATTAGTTTCCAAAGCTCTCAACCATTCAAAGAATCAGGTAATCAAATGAATATTTCTCCCCAAGAACTCAATTGGCAAGGGATACTCATTATGACGGTATCTCTTGTTTCGGTGATTAGTTTGACTGTTGTGTGCATCATCCTTCTTTTTCGTAACAGGCATTAGTTTGGACGTACAAACCGTATTCACAACCAAACTTCCAAAACTTTGGAAGGATTATGAAGTTAGAAAAGAACAAATGGATATGTCAACGTCCATCGAATCAGCGTTTAATACTGGTTCTAATTGGGTGATTGAAGCCGGCACAGGTGTCGGAAAGTCTTTGGCGTATTTGATCCCCAGTGCTCTTTTCTCTTTAGAAAATGATTGTACTGTTGTTGTTTCCACAGAAACAAAAGCACTACAAGACCAATTACTTTATAAAGACATTCCCCTTGTTTCTGAGGCACTCGGTGCCCCGATCAATGCTATGGTGGCCCTTGGGGCGAGTAATTATCTTTGCAAACGTAAGTATGGTCGTGTGATGGAACGCGGCGATTTTGGCCCGGAGATGGAATCTTCCCTGCAATACTTTGTAAATTGGGAAAAACAAACAACGGCAGGAATTCGGGCCGAATATGATGGATTTTTATCCAATTCCTTTTGGAATTCTGTCTCTAGAGAGTCTGACAACTGTTTGGGGAGAAATTGTCCCAACTTTAGTTCCTCCTATTATTTTTTAGAAAAGGAAAAATGGAAAAAAGCCAATATCCTGATTGTGAACCACCATCTTTTGGCAAGCCATCTCGCTGGTGATTTTAAACTCCTTCCACCATTTTCACAACTCGTCATTGATGAAGCACATGCATTTCCTGAAATTGTAGGAAAGGCTTTTGGATCAGAAATTCGTTATGACTTGTTGATGAATTTGCTCCACTATCTTTATTTCCCTGAAAAACGGACAGGTCTTGTTTTAAAACTGAAAAACGGCGAAAAAATAATGAAGTCGGTAGAGGCTTCTATTGGTTATGCGAATGATTTTTTTCGTATGTTGCTCTCCGCCATCCCTTTACAATTCAATCAATTTTCCACTCGTCATACAGAACGGATCAAACTCGATAATGGAGCTTTAGAAGATACCTTAGCTGATTTAGCATCACAATTGGAAAGTCTACTTTCTAAATACAAAAAAGATAGTGAGGATATGGAAGAAAAGGAAATGGCTCTCGGTTTAGAGATGGTTTCTGGAAATCTAAAGAAAGCTTCCTCCTTTTTAAATGACTTTCGTTTGAAAACCAATCCTAATTTGGTGTTTTGGATTGAACCACCTCCGCAGTCGGCAAAAGATCCGTTCTATTATTTGTTCTCCCAACCGAAAAACACCGATGAAATTTTGGCCAATACTCTATTCCCCAATATGGATTCTGTCGTAATGACCTCGGCCACACTTTCACCAACCGCTGGAAATTTTCAGTATTTTTTGAAGGAAGTGGGAACATCTGAAGTCAAAACCAAAACACTTGCCTCTCCTTTTGCTTACAACACTCATTCCTTACTTTTTGTTCCCAAACAAGTAGCAGATCCGGTTCAGGATCCGAGAAAAAATAAATCGGATCTTTCTTATTGGATTGCGCGCCTTCTCAAACTTTCGGAAGGGGATGCCTTTGTACTTTTTACGTCCAACAAACTTTTGTCGGAACTCTATGAAGAGTTAAGGCATCAGGTTCCTTATCCTATTTTTTCCCAAACAGAAATGGGTCCGATTGCCGCCAAACGGGAGTTCCTTGCCAATGAGAAGAGTGTACTTTTTGGAGTCTCCAGTTTTTGGCAAGGTGTGGACATTAAGGGTGATAAACTTCGAAACGTAATTGTGACTAAACTTCCTTTCCAGGTGCCAACAGAACCTGTTTTGCAAGCAAAGATGGAAGATATGGAAAGAAAGGGAAAAAGTCCGTTTTGGGAGATGCAAGTTCCCAAAACCTGTTTGCTCTTACGCCAAGGATTCGGTCGTCTCATCCGCTCTCAGTCTGATACGGGAATGGTGAGTATCCTAGACCCCCGAGTGCATACAAAGTCCTACGGAAAAAACGTCTTGCAAAGTCTTCCAAAGGGAGTTCCCCTCATTACGGAATTTAACGAATTGGAAAGAAAATTCCAACTTCTGCCGAAGTCTTAACTATGAAACGAATTTATCTCCTTTTGGCTTTTCTCTTAAGTGTATCTCTAGGTTCCAAACCCATCGAGGATAAGGATATTTATTCTTCGGTTGTCAATTGGACAGAGCTTTCCGTTTTCTCATCTGTAAAAGAAACCATTCCTAAAATTGTATTTGATGAAGAAGACCCTGAGTTTTCGGGAAAAAACACTGCCACAAGCCAAGGGAAAGCTCACTCCATGGCTCGTAAAAAAGCTCGGGAAAAACTACGGGTTCGCCTGAGCCAAAGGTTAGAGTCTATTTTATTTAACGCAGATTATACGGTTTATGAATACACACAAGTGAACCAACAAGCAAGGCTTCGACTTAATTCCTATATTGGTTCCGAAAAAGAAGAATACGATTTTCAATTTGTTAAAAATGTTTTGGAAGCGAAGGCAAGTTTGCCGCTCAAAGGGAAAGACGGGATCCTTGCTCATATCCCTTTTGAATACGGAACGGAATCTGTTCCTGAATTTAGTGAAGAAGTGGTTCCCGTGGAATTTTCTGGCCTGATTGTAGATGCACGCCACTTGAATCTCAAACGAGCTTTGTTTCCCAAAATTCAAACCGATCGTGGATTGGATATTTATTCCCCTGTTTATGTAAAAGAAGCTTATGCCATTGAAACTGGGTACATTGTGTACAGGGAAGAACAAACTGGAAAAGGAATTGAAGCTAAAGTAGGAAAGAACCCCTACTTTGTTTTGGCATTAGGAACTGCAGGAAAAAATCAAACGGATCTTATCATTCCTACAGACGAGGCGGCCAAATTTCTTAGCCACCCAGAAACAAGAAAGAATCTTACACGTTGCAGAGTTTTGATTTTAGTTTCTCGGTAAGAGATAAAAACATTTTTTCTGCTTTTGCATAATCACCGTGAAAGAGATAAGCAAAACCCATATCTTCTAAATCTTTATGAGCAAGAGAGTTTGATTTAGCTTCTAACTCAGCAATTTTGTTATAAACGGAATCATACATTTTGCGTTTTTCTTCAAAACTTGGAAGATTCAATTTATTAGGAATGTTTTCAAAAATGAGATTGGCTTCTTTGTGACGATCCAAAAAGAGAAGTGCCATACCCACAAGTTTATGGATATCGGAATCGTTTAACAATTTCATATTGTCACGGAAAACTTTGATCACTTCATCATATCGTTTCAAATAATATGTACAAATGAGTTCTTCTTTGACAAAAGAATTGTCGTTCCATTGTTTTTTAAACTTAGTAATGACTGATTTTGCTTCTTCGTAAGCTTCTGCTCTAAAATAAATTTTAATCGCAGTTTGAACGATGGAAAAACAAAGGGGATTTGTTTGTGTATTAAAATATAAATTTAAACTATTACATGCTTCATCACTTTTACCAATTTCATGGTTTTGGATGGCCTCCACAAGAGGAGCTAGGCTCGAAATCCCTTTGGGAGCTGTAATTGTTGCTCTGCCAGTAAGTTCATACAACGCTAGATAACTAAGGTGTTGGATATAAAAATTCTCTGGATGACGTTTGGCTAGAACCACAACATCTTCGTTTGATCCTACCTCATAAAGATCCCAAGCTTCTTGTTCTATAGATGTGTTTAAGACTTGGGTTGCTTGCTGTGCCATAAGGTGCCTCTCTTTCCTTAAAAAGATCGGCCTTAGTGCAAAATTTCCTTTAAGAAAAATTAAGGGCTTAGCCTATAAATCATCCTTGGATAAGGGATACATTCACGAATATGGGACAAACCACAAACCCAGGCGATGACTCGTTCTAGACCCATTCCAAAGCCTGCATGAGGAACAGAGCCATACTTACGAAGGTCCAAATACCAAGAATAGTCTTCGGGAGGAAGTCCCTCTTCTCGTAACCGTTCCACAATTTTATCAAAGGACTCTTCTCTTTCCGACCCGCCGATGATCTCCCCAATCCCATCAGGAGCAATTAGATCTGCAGAAAGCACGGTATTCGGGTCATTTGGATTTTGTTTCATGTAAAAAGCTTTGATGGCCCTTGGAAAGTTTTGGATGAAGATGGCAGTTCCAAAATGAGTGGTGAGGATTTGTTCTCTGTCTGAATTGATGTCCTCTCCCCAAGTGATTTCTTCCCCAGCTGTTTGCAAAATTCGGATGGCTTCGCCGTAATCCACTCTTGGGAAGGGTTTTGCCAGTTGTTCCAGAAGGGGCGCCGGATCTCGGTCTAGGGCTTTTAAGTCTTCTGCAGTTCTTTCTATGGTAACTCGTAGAACGGTCTTTACGAATCGTTCTTGTAAGTCCAAATTTCCATCTTGGCCAAGGAAAGCCGTTTCGGCCTCGAGCATCCAAAACTCAGTTAAGTGTCTCCTGGTTTTGCTTTTTTCGGCCCGGAAAGTCGGTCCAAAACAATAGACCTTGGAATGGGCAAAGGCAGCTGTTTCTAAATAGAGCTGGCCAGTTTGGGCCAAGTAGGCTTGCCCTAAATCAAAGTATTCGGTGGAAAAAAGGGTTCCTGCTGATTCTCCGATGGAACCGGTGAGGATGGGTGTGTCGATCAGAGTATAGCCATCGTTACGAAAGAACTCTCGGATGGCGAAAGATAACTCGGAGCGAACCCTTTGGATGGCCAGTTGCCTTTTGGAACGTAGCCATAAATGTCTATGGTTGTGTAAAAAATCGGGTCCATGTTCTTTTGGGGTGATGGGATAGTTTTTGGATTCTCCTACAAGGGTAAAGGAATGTAAGAATAATTCCTCACCACCGGGAGCTTTCGGATTTTCCTTTGCCACTCCAAAAACGACGAGAGATGTCTCTTGCGGGAGGGCCTTGATTTCTTTGAAGAGTTCCTCCCCCAAAAATTCTTTTTCGGCCACCACTTGGAAAATTTTTCCCTCGGTGCGGAGTTGGAGGAATTGGACGTGGTTATTGCCTCTGAGTCCTTGGACCCAGCCTTGTAAACTATGAGTGGATGTGGAATTTTGCGAAAGGGATTGTGTTGGATCTAAACTTGGAATCATGGATGGTTTTTTCTGTTTGCCAGTTCAATTTTCTTTGAAATTTTGAACTTACAGAATGAAATCTAGCATCCTATTAGACGGTAAAGCGATTTCCGAAAAAATTCGAAATCGAATCGCAGAAACATTAGCAAAAGCTAAATCCGAAGGTAAGGGAGTTCCTACCCTTGCTACGATCCTTGTTGGGGATAACCCGGCATCCGAAACTTATGTAAATATGAAAGTGAAGGCTTGTGAAAAAGTGGGAATGGGATCACGATATGTGCGCCTAAAAGAAGCAACGACCACCGAAGAGTTGTTAGCCGAAATTCGCAAACTTAATTCTGATCCTTCTGTGAATGGAATCCTTTTGCAACACCCAGTCCCTCATCAAATCGATGAACGTTTGTGTTTCGATGAAATTTCACTCGAAAAAGATGTGGACGGAGTCACTACTGTTTCTTTTGGAAAATTATCGATGAATAGTGAAGCCTATTACCCGTGCACTCCGTACGGAATGGTCCTCCTACTCCAAGAATACGGAATCGATGTTTCTGGAAAACATGCTGTTGTTGTGGGAAGGTCTCCTATTCTCGGAAAACCAATGGCCATAATGCTGACAAACTTAAATGCAACAGTTACCCTTTGCCATTCTAAAACCAAAAATCTTCCAGACCTTGTGAAACAAGCTGACATTGTGGTTGGTGCTGTGGGCAAACCGGAGTTCATCCAAGCGGATTGGATCAAAGAAGGTGCAGTGATTTTGGATGCTGGTTATAATGTTGGAAATGTGGGAGATATAGAAATTTCGAAAGCTAAGGATAAATCTTCTTATTACACACCAGTTCCAGGAGGGGTTGGTCCTATGACAATCTCTGTACTTTTACTTCAAACCATGTATAGTTTTTTAAATCAATTTTCACCTAAGTTGGATTCCCATGCCTCAAACCGTTAGTTTTGATGAATGTTTCCAGACAGTTCCGAAACTAGACCAACCTTCCGACTTAGATAGTTTTTGGAAGGAAGGAATTTCTGAATTAAAAAAAGTTCCTGTAAAAGCTACTTATAAAACGGTTCTCAAAGGGTCTTTCATTTGGGAATCTTTGAATGACGTTAGTTTTCAAAGTATCGACAATCATGTGTTACATGGAAAGTTGGCCATCCCAAGAAAAAGAGGGAATAGACCCGTTGTTGTTTATTTTCATGATTATCTAGCCGTTCCAGAAGAAATCCAAAAAGGGTATTCGGATTTGGGTGTGGCCCAACTTCACATCACCCTTCGAGGTCATGGGGAAGAAATGATCCATGCACCAGTGGATCCTGTCACGGGAAAAGCACCGATTGGTTGGACACCGAATTATTTTGCACATGGACTCGACCAAAAAGAAGATTTCTATATGCGAAAACTATATTTGGATGTGATTCGTACAATTGAGTTCCTACGTTTGACCGATGGGATTGATGGTGACCAAATCATTTTACATGGTAAGTCCATCGGTTCTGCTCTTTCCGTATTTGGAGCAGCTTATTCCGATCGAATTAAGGGCCTTATTTTAGAAACACCTTCGTTCTGTTATATTGATAAAGACCAAATTTCTTTAAAAGGAAATCCTTGGATTCGAGAACTCACTCCCTTTTTAGAAAAAAGAGCTACTAAAAAAATTGATTATAAAAAGGAACTGGCGTATTTTGATGCGCTAAATTTTGCCAAAAAAATCAAAATCCCTGCTCTCTTCTCTTGCGGAATGGAAGATGTGATCTCTCATCCAAAATCCACTTTTGCTTTGTTTAACCATATGAACTGCGATAAACGGATGCAGTTGTATCCGACAGAAGGAAATGAAGCAGGAAAAGACAAACAACCACAAGCAAATCTAGAATTTGTAAAAGAAATTTTTGCCCTATGAGTTTAGTTCCCTTTGTATTCCAAAATTCAAAATCGGGAAAAAAGGAAACATTTGTTCCCAAAGATCCTTTGAATGTATCTATTTACTCCTGTGGGCCAACGGTTTATAACTTTGCTCATATTGGAAACATTAGATCCTTTTTGTTTGTAGATGTCCTTCGTCGTTCTCTACTGCTCGGAGGATATAAACTCAACCAATCCATGAATATCACAGACATTGATGACAAAATCATCAATGAATCTATCAAATTAAAAATCAGTGTCGAAGAGTTTACCAAACCTTGGACAGAAGCCTTTTTTAAAGATTTAGAAACTCTCCATGTTCAGAAGTTAGAACATTATCCAAAAGCCACTGAATCAATTGATGATATGGTCGGACTTGTCGAAACGCTTCAAAAAAATGGGCTCGTGTATGAAAAGGATGGGAATTTATATTTTTCCATCCAAAAGTTTAGCCGTTACGGAGAACTTTCAAAAATCGATGTTTCGGGTATGCAGGCGGGAGTTCGTTACGACGCTGATGAATACACAAAGGATGATGTTCGTGATTTTGTCCTTTGGAAAAACCAAAAGTCAGAAGAAGAAAAATGTTGGCATACTAAAATCGGGAAAGGAAGACCAGGTTGGCATTTAGAATGTTCGGCGATGATTCGAAAAGTTTACGGATCAGGTGTAGACATTCATACCGGCGGGATTGACCTTCTCTTCCCTCATCATGAAAATGAAGCCGCACAAAGTTATGGGGCATATCCTGAGGAAGAATTTGTAGGAACTTGGCTTCACTGCGAACACCTTCTTGTGGACGGGGAAAAAATGTCTAAAAGTAAGGGAAACTTTTATACCTTACGTGATATTTTAGAAAAAGGATATGATCCAAACTCAATTCGATATCATTTAATTTCTGCACATTACAGAAGTAAGCTGAATTTCTCTCTAAACAAATTGGATGAATCAAAAACTGCAATGGAGAGGATCCAAAATACTATCTACCGAGCATTAGAAGCTGGTAACTTATGGGATAAAGTTCCCAAATCGTTTGATAATTTTGAATTTTCTAATCCTGAATTACAAAAACTAAATTTAGAATTTATGAATTCTTTGGCTGATGATTTGAATGTTCCGAAAGCAATGGCTTCTGTTTTTGAACTGATTCGGATTGTGAACCAGTTTTTAGATTCCAATACCGAATTTTCAGATTCGATATTTCTAAAAGAATCGTTACAATTGTTTTATAAAACTAACGAACTTTTTGCTGTTTTTTCATTTGAAAAACAAATCCAAACTTTGGATGGAATTTCTGAGGATTGGATTCTTGGCCAAATAGAAGCAAGAAAGACCGCTAAACAAAACAAAGATTTCGTAAACGCCGACAGAATTCGTAAAGAGTTGGAAGAAAAAGGAATCCTTCTCGCTGATACAAAAGAAGGAAACACCACATGGAAAAAAGCCCAGTAGAAATACTTTTTGGAAAACGAAATTTTTATGAATTTTTAGAGTCCTTGGAACAGATGGCTCCCGAACGAGGAGTCAAAACCATCCGGGAAGTCATCGTCAAAGACTCGATGGGAAATGAAGAAAAACAAAGAATTCGAGGATACATTCCTAATTCAGTTAAATTCACAACCGTATCCACAAGGGAACTAGATCGAATTGCCTCAGATAAAAACCACCAAGGTTATGTGATCATCCGCACCAAACAAAAATCCTCTGCATCACTTGGTTTTGAGCAGTTCAAACAAAATGTGGAGGCAGGTGTTGGCCCTATTTTGATTTTGGACCGAATCCAAGATCCAGGAAATTTAGGAAATATCTTGAGAACAGCCGAATGTATGGGCGTTAAGCACGTGTTAATGTCTGATAGAGATACGTCTCCCATCACTCCTGTTGTGGAAAAAGTTTCCGCGGGTGCTGTTCATCACTTACAAATTTACCGTGTTGCCAACCTGATGCATGGGATGGAATTTCTTAAAAAAAATGAATACTGGATCCTTGCAACTGATGAAGAGGGTGAAGAATCCATTTGGGAAACTTTGCCAGATGCATCGCAGATGGCTGTCATCATGGGGAATGAAGGGGAAGGAGTCAAACGTCTGTTATTAGAGGAAGCTGATTATGTGGCAAGAATTCCTCTTTTTGGATCGGTGACTTCTCTGAACGTTGTTGTGGCTTGTGGAATTACTTTAGATCGGGTGCAAAATGTTTCGCGTTAGGCGAAAAGCCTTGTTTGGTTTTGGTTTATTCCTGATAGGAATGATTGTATTCCAATCTTGTATTTACGATTTTTATAGAAAGGAATTTGTATCGGAGGACAAAAAGAATAAAGAGGCACTTCTACTTTCTTTATTTGGTCTTCTTCCTAATCCCAATCAAAAACTATTTGGATTTTTACCGGGGTTTTCTAGAAACCTTTCTGATTCACAATTCCTTAGTTCTGATTTTTTTACTAAATCTACTAAAAAGAAAATAGTTCTCATTCATGGATGGAATCCTGCAGAAAGAGATTCTGATCCTATTACAAATGATGAGAAAAAAATCCAGAATATCAAAAATACTTTTTCCAATGGCCTTGTTCATTTTCAAGAAGGACGAGATTCAGCAAATTCAGAATTTGATTTTTATCTATATACTTACCGTACATCAAATAGTATTCTGATCAATGGTCGCCAGTTCCATTCTACCTTACGTAGTTATTTTTCTGATTCAGATCAAGTTTACATTGTTGCCCATTCTATGGGAGGTCTTGTTACAAGAGTTGCTTTATCAAAAGAAGTGGGAGTCCTTCCTTTTGTTCGGCTCGTCGTGACTCTAGCCAGTCCTCAGTTTGGCTCTCCATTTGCGACCTCAAGTTTTTTAGGAAGTAATCCTTTTTTGAATGATTTAGGCAATTACCTTGTGGGAACCCAAGGTGGTTCGGAGTTAGCTTACACCAATAAAGGTGCTGGGCAGACAAATCTATCTGGAGCAGAAAATTTGGTTTTAGACGCACTAAACCAGTCATATCTTGATACAAATCTAAATAGTAAATTTGTTAGTTTTGCTGGTGTGATGAGTAACTGCAATGTCGGAGAAACTTTTTATTATAATACTGGTTGTTCCATTTTGACGAATGCTGGTTTCACGCAGTCGGATGGAATTGTTCCAGTCAATAGTGCAAGGTTAGGAAATTTAACTTACAAACAAATCAATATTGCAGATTGTGATCATTCCATGATGGCTTTTCAAACTGTAGATATTAATGATACTAAAAGTCGAAATCTATTTACACAGGTGATTACGGAAATTAGAAATTCACCTTATTAAGGTTTGGTTTATATTTCTGAACGGTTTTGTAGAGATCGAAGAGAAAAATAAAGTCCTAGAAGCCCTAAGATAAAAATGAGAAGTCCTATCAAAAATTCCCCTTCTTTCCACAACAAACATTGGATTAAATACAATCCTCCAAACACAAATGCTAATCCAGAAAGAGTGCCCAATAAGGAAACTAACAATCGATTGGGATATATGTTTTGGGTTTGATTTTCTTTTTGAAATAGTCCCTTCCAGAAAAAATATGGTGGTTTTGTTTTTTCATAGAATTGGAATAAAACCGCGTTATCTGTACTCGGAAAAAGATAAGTGGAAAGAATGAGTAAAACAGCCGAAGAAATAGCAGTGTAAAGAATGGAATAAGGAAATTCTATTTTCAAATAAACCGAAAAAAGTAAATACAATAGAGGTGAGAGGATAAAGGCCAAAATTTCTGTCCAAGCAGAGATCCTCCAAAAAAACCACCTTGCAATCAAAATAAAACCAATCCCTGACGATGCTTCGAGTAAAAATATCCAAGCCCCTTTGATGGTTTCCATTCCATAAACAGCCAAGAAAAAAGAGCAAACAGCTGTTACAATCTGGACAGTATAAGATACTTTTAAATAGTAGGAGTCTGATTTTCCTGGTTTTATGATGGGTTTCCAAAGGTCATTGACTAAGTAAGATGCTCCCCAATTCAAATGTGTTGCCAGTGTAGAAAGATAGGCAGCAAGAAAAGCACTTAGCATAAGTCCAAACATTCCGTTAGGCATTCCCTCTTGTAAAACCATAAGGAAACCTTTGCCACTATCCACTTCTGACAAATTTGGATAAAGGATAACGGAAACAAGAGCCACTAAAATCCAAGGCCAAGGACGAACAAAATAATGAGCAATCACAAACCAAAGAGAACCTTTGAGTGCTGCATTTTCATTTTTGGTGGCAAGGATTCTTTGGGCAATGTATCCCCCACCTCCTGGTTCAGATCCAGGATACCAGCTTGACCACCAAAGAACTGTTAGAAGAATTAAAAAGTGATCCCAAGGGAGTGTTCCCGAACTTCCATTAGGAAAAAATAGGATTTTACTACCATCCAGTTTTGACTTAAGACCTTCAAGACCACCAATGGTCGGTAAGTTGACCGCAAAATAGGCGAATAGGATACAACCAATCCAAGCCAAAAAGAATTGGAAAACATCAATATAGGAAATTCCGCGAAGTCCTGCTATCGAAGTGTAAAAAACGCCAAATAACAATAAATAGATGAGTATATGTGAGTTTGTCCATTCTGGAAAGAATACAGGAATGATTTTTAACATCGCGAGATTGACCCAACCAAGGATGACGAGGTTTAGTAAAAAACCGATAACGAAGGCTTTGATTCCACGTAAAAAAATGGCTTCTTTTCCGCTGTATCTTAGTCCGATAAGTTCCAAATCAGTAGAGGCACCAGATCTTTTCCAAAGTTTAGAAAAGAAAAAAACGGTAACAAATCCACCTACTGACATATACCACCAGATCCAATTGCCAGCAATTCCTTGGCCTCGAATGATCTCTGTTACGGCAAGAGGAGTGTCTGCGGCAAATGTAGTCGCAACCATAGCCGTGCCTGCGACGAACCAAGACAAACTTCCTTCAGCCTGGAAATATTCCTTAGTGGATTTTTGTTTCGAACGAAAACGAAGGAGAAGAAATAAGATGACTACGAAAGGAAATAAAAAAAGTAAGGTATCAAAAATGTGAAATGGAATCATAGTCGCACTTTGATTCCCATCTCTTTCATTGTTTGTTTGGCTTCTTGGATGGAAAATTCTCCAAAGTGGAAGATAGATGCGGCAAGCACTGCATCTGCCCCTCCACGTAAAATGACTTCTGCCATATGTTCAGGATTTCCAGCTCCACCTGAGGCAATGATAGGTATGGAAAGGTTTGTTGTGAAGGATTTCATAAGTGTGATATCAAATCCGTCTTTGGTTCCATCTTTATCCATTGAGGTTAATAAAATTTCACCGGCTCCCATTTCAAAGGCTTCCTTGCCCCAATCAAGAGCCTCTCTTCCTGTTTCCAATCGCCCGCCATTTAAGTACACTTCGTATCTTTTTCTTTGGGGATGGAATTTGACATCGATAGCACAAACAATACATTGTGATCCATAAATTTCGCTGGAATCTTTGAGTAGTTTTGGATTCTGAAAGGCACTGGTGTTGATAGAAACCTTGTCCGCACCTTTATTTAGAACCGCCTTTACGTCTTCTATGGTACGAATTCCGCCACCGACCGTAAAAGGGATAAAGAGTTTATTCGCAACTTGCTCTACTAAATTTAAAAGAATATCTCTTTTGTCGGAAGAAGCTGTGATATCCAAAAAACAAAGTTCATCTGCTTTGTTTTCTTCGTAAGCCACAGCGCAAGAGACGGGATCTCCGGCATCAATGAGATTTACAAATTGAACTCCTTTGACTACCCTTCCTCCTTTGATATCCAAACAAGGAATGACTCTTTTGGTTAACTCATCCATGTTAGGTGATCTCGTTTGGAAGTGCCAATTTAGAAATTTCTAATTCGGAAACGGATTTTGCATAACTTAATAGTTTGGATTCATCAAAATGAGAGGATGTGATTTGTAATCCGATAGGCAGTCCATTTGAGTCGACACCTGCCGGACAACTGATCGCCGGAACACCAGCTAGGTTCACAGAAGTGGTTAGGATGTCTGCTTGGTACATCTGGATCGGATCTTTTGTTTTTTCACCAACTTTAAAAGCTGTTGTGGGTGAAGTTGGTTGGAAAATGATATCAACCGACTTAAAAAATTCTGCATATTGTTTGCGAATGAGAACTCTTGCTTTTTGTGCCTTACCGTAGTAAGCATCATAGTATCCCGAACTTAAGGAAAAGGTTCCGAGTAAAATTCGGCGTTTGACTTCAGGGCCAAAACCTTGGGTTCTAGATTCAGAATACAAATCATCCAATTTTCCACTGCCTTCCTTACGTAATCCGTAACGAATTCCATCAAATCGACTGAGGTTCGAAGAACATTCTGCAGTGGCAATTAAGTAATAAACGGGAATGGCATATTTTAAAAGAGAAAAATCGAGAGGAACAAGTGTGGCACCTTTAGTTTCTAGTTCTTTTAAAATATCCGTATAACGTTTGTTTACATCAGGTGAAAAATTAAATTCTTCTGATTTCATCACACCAATCCGTTTGCCTTTCCAATCAATGGAAGAAACGGAATTTGCTTCAAATGAATCTACTTTGGCTGTGGTTTGGTCCTTGGGATCAAGGCCAGAAATTATTTCTAATAGATCAGAGATCCCTTGTATATCATTTGAAAAAGGGCCAATTTGATCTAGGCTTGATGCATAAGCTATCAAACCATATCGAGAGACTCGTCCATAAGTTGGTTTTAAACCCCAGATTCCACAAAGAGCTGCTGGTTGGCGAATGGATCCACCTGTATCGGAACCAAGAGAAACGGGAAGCATCGATCCTGCCACAACTGCCGCAGAACCACCGCTAGATCCTCCTGGGATACGAGTTGTATCGAAGGGATTTTTTGTGGTTTGGAAAGCGCTGTTTTCGGTAGAAGAACCCATTGCAAACTCATCCATATTGAGTCTTGGGAATAAAACAAATCCATTGTCTCTCAGTCGTTTAATTACGGAAGCATCGTATGGAGAACGGAAGTTTTCTAAAATACGAGAGGAACAAGAAGTGATCTCGCCGGTGATACAAATATTGTCTTTGATCCCAATGGGAATTCCATCAAATTCAGAAAGTAATTTTCCTGATTTTCTGCGATTATCACTTTCTTCCGCTTGTTTCAAAATAGAATCTTTGTTGATTTCGAGGAATGCTTTTACTTTTGAATCAACAGTTTCAATTCGATTGAGATAGGCAGAAACTAAGTCTTTTGATTTTAATGTTCCGTCGTTAAGTTTTGATTTGATTTCGGAATAAGTGAGGAATATTAAATCTTTCATGTTTCAATTACCTTTGGAACTACAACATATCCATTTTCATAGGAAGGAGCAATTTTTGCTAAATCGTCTCTTTTTAAACCGTTTTCTGCTAAGTCCTTTCTTAGTTCATAAAAAATTTGTTCATAAATTTCATCATCACCAACACTAGAAGTATCAAGGTTTTTGATTTCATCTACGTATTGAACAATCCGAGAAAAGTCATTTAACATAGAGGAAATATCAGTATCTTCAATGTTCAATTTTGCCAAATTGGCAATGTTTTTTAGCTCTTTTTCATCCATAAGTTTTCCTCAGTATGCATTTCTATCTATAATTGCTTTTAGCGGTGTGAGTAAAATGATTTTGATATCAAGAAGGAGGGACCAATTCTCAATGTAAAAAATATCTGCTTCAATTCGTTTTTCAATCGAAGTGTCCCCACGAAAACCCTGCACTTGTGCCCAACCAGTGATACCGGCTTTTGCTGCATGACGTCTCATGTATTGTTGGTGTTCATTTCTGAATTTTTCTACATAAAAAGGACGTTCTGGTCTTGGCCCCACAACAGACATATCACCAAGTAATACATTAAAAAATTGTGGAGTTTCATCAAGGGATAACTTTCGTAATACGGCACCTACAGAAGTGACACGAGGGTCATCTTTGACTGTCCAAAGTGTATCTGATTTTTCTTTGGCTTGCACAACCATTGATCTGAATTTAATCATCCCGAACACTTTATTGTCCAGACCTACTCGTTCTTGTTTATAAAAAACTGGTCCTCTGCTCGTTAATTTGATTAGTAATGCGATGAAAAGATAAAATGGACTAAATAGCAGAATGAAAAACAAGGAAAATAAAATATCAAAACTTCTTTTTAAAACTAAGTTGTATCCCAATCGCAAAGGAATGTTACGTATGGAAATGATCGGAATTCCGTCTAAGACCTCCACTCTTCCTTTGGCAGTAACAATTTCTTCGTAACTAGGAATGACCTTCAAATCGATCCCATGAAAATCTGCAATGTCGATGACTTCTTTTAAAGAATCACCTTCTTCATGGGACAGCGCATATACAATCAAATCGATGTTATTGTTTTCAACATAAGATTCTAGTTTTGCAGTTGTGATAACGGTATTGAGTTTTTTGGAAGATAGATCCTTTTTACCAGTGACAAAACCTTTTACTGTATATCCATAGATGGAATGTTTTTTTAAAGTCTCAGAAAAATTGATCGCAGACTTTCCTGTTCCTATGATGAGGACAGATTTTAAATTGAAACCTTTGCTGCGTAAATATTGCATCAGGGATCTCAGAATAAAATGAGAAAAAGAAGTGAGGATGACTGTACAAATAGCAAAATAACCAATCACAAGTCTTGAAAAACTTTCACCACGAAAGAAAAACAAAAGTGATAAAACGACAAGTAGGTTTAGAACAACACCTGTAATGATGGCAAAGAGTTCATCAGAAAATGATAATCCCCTTCTTGGATGGTATAAATCGATTGATAAAAAAGATAATACTTGGGAAAAACCAAGCACAATACCTAAAATCAAATAGTTTACTGGATCAATTGTTTGGATTTGAAATGCGGAATCCGGTGATAAATAATAACGAATCACATAAGCAGAAACAAAACTTGCGAGAGCAATAAAGAAATCTGTCACAAGGAAAAGTAGTTTGAAGGATTGGCTTCTTTCTTTTAGCATTTTAAACTCGTTTTATTCCGATAAATCAGTAGTTGTTCCATCAAGGGGGCGTTTACGGAATCTATACAAACGAACCCGTGTTGCTTGTGCCGAGGCGGAATCCCCAAAACTAAAGTTGGTTAAGTTCACAGAAAAGTATACTGACTGGTCGTAAAATGTCAATTGGTTGTTCATTGTGAGACCACCAGGCAGAGCTCTTAAGTTCATACTGTAACCCAAACGGTATTCCCAGTTATGCAGATCTAGTTTTAAGGTCATCATAAACCGATTGATGTTAAAAACAGTTTTTTGTCTTTGAGTTTGCCCTTGGGCTCCCGTTCCTGCTGCCAAATCTTCCCAAATGGTGGTTTGGTCATAATTGGTTCCTGTTTGGGAAGTATACAATTCAGGGCTAGTATTCATTGCATAGAATTGGCCTTGTGCGAGTGCTGTCAAACGCCAAGGCTCAGTGACTCGGGAATCGAGTTCTAATTCCAATCCAGCATACCTTGTTACCTTTACATCGGTTTTGAAGAAAAATCGGTAACTATCCAAATAAGTATCTTTGTAAACATGATACCAAGTGGATCCTAATTCTAAACTTCGGAAGGCTCGGATGATAGGCCAGGAAAACCCACCCATTTTATAAGAAACAGTTAGGTTATTGGAAAGAGAACGATTCTGTGGAGTGTGGTGTACATAATCATTATTTATGAATATACCAGAATAAAAATTCCTTTTTCGTTCTAGTAGGCTTGGTCTACGAGTTGTGAATCCATCCACAAAATCAAAAAATCCGCCAATTCTAACCACTGTATAATACCATCTTTGCATATTGGTAAGTCCAGGGTTGTAGCTAGATGAAAATTGTCGTAAATCACGAATGGTTTTTACCGAAATATCCCAATCATTGAGTGCATAACTCTCTAAAGAAAATTCTGCTTCGTGTTGGCGTAAGTTTCCAAGGATAGGATCTTTTGCTTCTGCTTTATCTGCATCCAAACGACGGTAGGTAGTCGATAAAAATATTTCAGGAATCCCCATTCGGACTGTATGGGATTGTCTTACGTATTGATAAGATTGTTGTTTGAGTAGCGTCGCATAAGCTTTGTTTATATCTCGATCAGGGCTGTTCAAATCATTTCCTGATCCCGGAAATTCTACAGTTTGTTTGGTGGCACCCATATACACTGATGGTGTAAAGGACATATAAGCACCCATCGCAATCGGTGAACGAAATCCTGTTTCTCCGATTACGTTAGTTTGAGATCTTAAAACAAGGTCTTGGTATTGGCTTCTTGGATCCACAACCCCCGTTACAGGATTTGTTCTTTGTTGAGGAACTCCATAAATTCTATTGATGTTCGTTTGGAAAAGTAAGTCCCAGTAAATGGGGCTACTGGTTCCTGGTATAAGTCCAATATTACTTGAGTTTCTGATTGTGACTGCTGGAAGAGTATCCTGGGCTGCAAAATATTGATTTGCCTGGATTTGGTAAACGAGAGTTCGACTCATCGATAATCCAACACTTAAGTCACCACGGTTTTCCGTATAATTTAAGTTCCAGTTTAGTAAGTTCCGAATGAGTCCAAAACGAACATCTCTATATGTGTACAATGATTGTAATGAGTTTGAAGGTTGGTAACGATTCCCAAATTCATAGTCAAATTGGCGGTTATTATAGTTTTCGTATTGTAATTGAACGTTTCTTGTATAGTCACGTGAAAAGTCATTAAACTTAGCATTCAAACGAATGTCAGTTTTCCACCATGGATCATAGTTAACACCTGTATCACGATAAGGCAATCCAGTGTTTGGAAACATTTCTCCACGATCCACATTATTAGTGACGGCAACATTCCCAACCCCACCGTTTTTAAATCGGTCTTCATAAACAGGAGTGATCGCGTTGTTTTTATAGTTTGCGTAACCAAGATTGATATTATAATTCAAAAACGGGGATAATTTCCACATTTCTAACTGAGCTGCTTGGCCCGTTTTTTCATACATATCAAATCTAAATTTATAACCATTTGCTAGAAAGATACTATTGGGATAAGAGTCTGACCATTGGTATGAGTTTTGCCAAAACCAACCTTGTGTATTGTTTTTACCAATTTGAGTTGTGACACCGTTTCCTGATTCGGAATTATATAAAACAGGAATCCAAAATAATGTGGTTCCTCCGACTTTATAAGAAACACTATAGGCTACGACTGACTTATCATCATGAATGAAGATTTTCGATGCTTGAAAGGATTCATGAGGAAGTTCTGCATTACAAGCAGTGAAGTATCCCATCTCCAGAAGGTATCTTTTTTCATCCAAACGTTTTAGTTTTTGGCCTATAAAGTGAGAAGGAAACATACTTAGTTTAGAATTATAAACAACACCTTGGTTGATTTTTAGATCATAAATCATCCGGTCGCCATTGACTTTGGCATTACCGTCTTTGTATTCCACTCCTCCTTCTGCATAAATTTCTTGTCTGGAAGCATCTATGGAAACGGAGTCGGCTACAAGTTCTCCAGATCTAATTTTGAGTCGAACCTTCCCACGTAGGACGAGAACCCCTCCTTTTGTTTTATCGATATTCAAAAGTTGGCCTTCCGCTGCGTTTTGAATTTGAATTGGAGGACCTTTTTTTGGTTGAGAACTAAGTAAGGATTCAGGAGTTAACGCCTGTTCTTCTTCGGGAACAAGGGCTTCTCTCAGTCTTTCTCTTTTGGTGTAAATAGTTCCAGAAGGATTTAGTCCTAAATTACGAAGGTTGTCTTCCACCTCCCGATCGGACATGGCATCGACAGATTTTCGAACTAGACCCCTTTGTACTTGGGCAGTTGTTTGTTTTCTTTCTTCCTCTTGTCCATTTTTACTTGGACCTTGGGCGTCTGGAAATAGGAGTTTTAGTCCATTGATATCCTGCGCCAGAATTTCCATCCCGAAGAGAAAACTATAAAATAATATAAGGAAACGAATGGATTTTTGCACAGCGGGCTTTGAAAGTATAGAACGAGAGTTTTACACCGGTCGAAAAAATCAATGGAAAACCAGGCAGAATTTCGAACTAGAATCTTGTATTTTAGCGGAAAAAGAGGTTGCTTAACTATTCATGTAATGGACATAATCAAATGGCTCAATCCTTGGGCATCAGGGAGTTTTGAATGGCAAAAACCTACTCTGGGGAGCGTGTTCCTGGCACTTTGCGGTACAATCTCAAAGTCAAAGAGGGGAGCATCGAACATTGTTTCCTTGTCCCAGAACCATCCATCCAAATACCTATGGAAGGGTTTGGTCCGGATGAAAGTGCTAACCGTTTGGCTCTAGCAATTTTACTCGACTTCACAAAAAACCCTCAAACCTCATTTTCACATTATAAAGATTTTAATTTTTTTCTAGCCGGTCTATTTTTAGAAGACAATTGGATGTTACATTCGAGTCGGATTGAACTTTTTTTTAAATTGTTAGAAGAAACACCTCAATTTTCAAAACCATTGGTTTCCAGCAAACATTAAACTACTGTTAAACTGGTTTGATGATTGGTAAGGTAAAAAACCAAGAAGACAAAGTATCATCTCGGTACATTTTACCTTTGTGTTCTGAAATGATACTTTTTGTAACTTCCAAAGAGTTCATCTGGGAAATTCCTTTCATCAAATCTTCTGACCCATTGTCTTGGATTTGAATGAGGATATGACTTGTTCCCTCTTCTTCCTCTTGTTTTAAAATAATTGTAATTTTTCTCCCAATTGTACCTTCTCTCGTATTCACCCGAACTCTTGCGTCTTGGATTAGGTTGAGAAGAACTTGTTTGATTTTTTGAGGTTGGCAATAAGCAAGAGGGATATCTCCCAGTTCAATTTCGCATTGGATTCCTTCTTTCAGAAAGTATTGGTGTAAGAAGGAACGAGTGTCATTTGCGATACTTCCTAAATTTGAATAGGTCCATTGCGAGGAAGTAGACTGGGAATAAGAAACGAGGTTTTTGATGATTTTCGCAATCCTATCAGATTCTTCTGCAATTTTGGAAGCTTTCTCTTTCAAAGAAGGATTCCCCAATTTTTTGGCCTCTAATGTAATTAGGTCAGCCAAATTCAAAATGGATGTGAGTGGATTATTCACTTCATGAGAAATTCCAGAGGCAACAAGAGCTATGGTTTCCCATTTTTGATTTTCTGCAAGTCTGCTTTCCACATTTCGAATGTGTTTTTGGACTTGTGATTTATAAATGGCCATCTCCACAGAAATGTACAAATCACGACTGTTAAACGGTTTGATCAAATATCCAAAAGGTTCAGTGGCTTTGGCTCTAGCTATGGTTGCTTCATCTGAATACGCAGTCAGATAAATGACAGGAATTTCTTTTGTTTTTTTGATGATGGTTGCGATTTCGATTCCGTCCATGGGACCGTTTAACATAATATCCATTAGGACTAAATCAAAATGTTCGTTTTCAATATGTTCGATAGCATCATTGGCATCGGATACATAGGTTGCATTGTATCCATATTGTTTCAGAGTGGAACAAATATTGATGGCAATGATCCTCTCATCCTCAACGACTAGGATTCTTTTAACGTCTGTTTCTTTATCTGATCCCACAACTGCTGTCATATTTTATAAATCCGGCTTCCTCTATCAAATAGAATAATTAGAGTTTGTCAACAGAATCCATACAACAAATCTCTGTATTGTGAGTGAGGATTTAAACGATGCCCAAAAAGCAGTCATTCTGTCCCCTCCTGGCCCCATCTTAGTTGTTGCTGGTGCCGGGACCGGGAAAACAAACACAATTGTACATAAATTGGCATCTCTCGTTCAGGCGGGGATCGATCCGAATTCCCTCCTTCTCCTTACCTTTACCAGAAGGGCTGCAAAAGAAATGATCAACCGTGCGAGTGGACTTCTCGATTCACGGATGTTTTCCATTCAAGGAGGAACCTTTCATTCCTTCTGCCATCAGTTTCTTAGAAAGTATTCCCTAGCCGTTTCCCTTAATTCCAATTTTACAATTTTGGATGAAGATGATACTGTCAGTTTTGTTGGAATGGCAAGAGACCAAGTTGTTTCAAAAGATTCGAAAGTCAGGTTTCCCAAAAAGGAAACACTGGCCGAGATTTTTTCTACCTGTTTCAACTTACAAATTTCTTTGGAGAAAGTAATCCAAAAAGACTATCCAATGTTTCTTGGTCTCACTAGAGAAATTCAAGAAATTAAAACTAAATTTACCGAACTCAAACTCAAACACAATTCCTTAGACTTTGATGATTTGTTAGACTTTACACGAAAGATTTTGATGGAAGAGGAATCCATCCGAGAACGAATCGGATTGCAGTATCAATATATATTGGTAGATGAATACCAAGATACAAATCGTATCCAAGCTCATATTGCTTGTTTACTGGCAAGCAAACACCAGAACATTCTTGTCGTTGGCGATGATGCTCAGTGTATTTATGGATTTAGGGGTGCCAATGTAAACAATATGTTGGATTTTCCAAAAATATTTCCGAATACCAAAACAATTCATCTAACAAAGAATTATCGAAGCACACAGACCATTTTGGATTTGGCAAATGCTGTTTTAGAACAGAGTAAAGAAAACTATAAAAAACAATTGGTTGCCGAAACTAAACAGACTCAAGTCAAAACGATTCCAACAAAAGCACAACATATAAAATTTGAATCTTCCGAAGACGAAGCCAATTGGATCTCTGATCAAATTTTAGAATTGTATGAGAGCGATATCCCTTTATCAAAAATAGCTGTGTTGTTTCGTGCGGGGTTTGTTTCGAATCTTTTAGAAGTCAAACTTACGGCAAAACAAATTCCATTTCGAAAGTTTGGAGGAAAACGATTTTTAGATTTAGCCCATGTCAAGGATATGTTAGCTTACCTAAGAATCATAGACAATCCAAGGGACATTCTTTCTTGGAATCGAGTTCTATTACTTGAAAAAAATATTGGTAAAAAATATGCACAAGTTTTATACAAAAATTTAGAATCAAACAACTTCCAGTATGATACTATAAAAAACTCTTCTACATTCTTTTTAGGAATTCCCGATGCTCCCAAACATTCTTTTCAAAACTTAATCGATATTTTTAAGGCACAATCCCTACATTTAGGAAATAGTATGTCCATAGTGGAAGAGATTCTTTCTTATTATTTTCCTATCTTAGAACAGGAATATGATGATTTTGATAAGAGAAAACAAGATTTGGAGTCCTTTAAAATTCTTACGAAATCTTCTCCTCTTTTGTCTGATTATTTAGCTAACTTAACTTTAGATCCAACGGAAAGGATGGATACAAACCTTCCAGAGAAAGAAGAAGATGAGTTTTTAACACTTTCTACAATTCATTCTGCCAAAGGATTGGAATGGGAATATGTTTTTACTATGCAAGTGGTAGAAGGAAGTTTGCCCAGCTCTCGTGTAAAAACAACCCAAGATTTAGAAGAAGAAAGACGATTGTTTTATGTTGCAATCACTAGAGCCAAACAAGGATTGTTTTTATCATCTCCCGTTTTTTCTGATAAAAATAGATTAACGACCGTGAGTCGGTTTTTAGTTGATTTACCTAATTTAGGTGACTTGGTGGAAGAAGGTTCCCAAAAAACGAAAGAAGAATCGGAAGAATCTCAGAACCCAAAACTTGAAAACGACAGCTTCGGGGACATCCAACGCTACTTTTTGAATTGATTTCCTCAAAACGATCCTTTACGATAGGATTTAGTTTTGGAGGACGTATGAAATTTTCCTTTCGCCTTTTGGTTTGTGGTTTTTTAATTCTAGTTATGGCTTGTGCTTCACAAGACACAAAAGATGCTTCGGATCAAACAAACGCAGATACAAAATCAAATGCACGGAATGCCAACTTGGAAGATCCAGAAAAAGGTGGCAAAAAGTTTGGTTGTATTGAAGGGAATTGTGTCAACGGAATCGGTAAGTATGTTTACGACAATGGGGATATATATACTGGTTCCTTTAAAAATGACCTACGTGAAGGAGCAGGAAATTTCCTTTATTCCGATGGAGAAAAATTCAACGGCACTTATACGGAAGATAAAAAACAAGGTCCCGGCGAGTATAATTTCAAAAACGGAGATAAATACGTAGGAGAATTCCAAAATGGACAAATCAACGGAAAAGGAACTTATAGTTTCAAAGATGGAAAATCTGTTTCCGGTGATTTTACTTCCGATGGTCAAGAAGGGATTGGTGTTCTGACCGATGATGGCAAAGCTAGAAATTGTAAAATCGCAGGAAGAAAACTTCTCTGCGAATAAAGTCCACCTTACAAATGGCAGTTGGGACGTTTTCCTTCTGCCTTCGCTTTCTCCCATAAAACCATTGCATTTGCCATCGCAGAGTTTAAATGTTTCATTCTAGTTGCATCGGATGGATGGGTAGATAAAAGTTCATTTGGTTTCGAACCACCAAGAGCACTCATATTTTTCCAAAGTTCGACACTCATCCTTGGATCAAATCCAGATTTTGCCATTAGTTCGAGTCCAATCAAATCGGCTTCCGATTCATGTTCTCTTGAAAATGGTAATAAAATTCCAAATTTTGCACCCATACCTAAGGCACCGGCAACAGTAGGTTTTCCTAGGCTTTCTAAAATTTTGACAGATCCACCTGTCAATTGGTTTTGGGAAACTCTTTCATTTCCATGACGTGCAATCACATGCCCAATTTCATGTCCTATGACAGCCGCTAGTTGGTCTTTGTTTTTAGCCACAGAAAACATTCCTGTATGAACTCCGATTTTCCCTCCGGGAAGAGCAAATGCATTGGGAGTATTATCTTTGAAAACGACTACTTCCCAAGATTCTACACCCGTTGTATCTGTTGTGACCGCTAGTTGGGCGGAGACAATACACTTTACATAAGAATTTGCAGAGGCACTAGAATCAATTGGCGTTTTTGTTTTTATTTCAGAAAAGGCGTCTTTACCCATTTCATTCATTTCACCATCTTTCACGAGAATGATTTGTCTTCTTCCTGTTGGCGAAGTGCTACAGTGGAGCAAAATAGAAACCACTAAGAAAAGATAAAAATTTCGAATCATGTTTTTTCCTGTTTTGAATAGAATTGATTGATAAAAGGGATAATGTCTTCTGATCCTATGGGTTTAGACAACCAGTAACCTTGGATTTTATCACATTCATAGGATTTGAGAAGTTCAAGTTGTTCTATCTCCTCTACTCCTTCTGCTACCACTGAATAACCAAGATCGTGTGCCATATTGATGATGGATATGAGTAAAAAACTTTCTTTAGAGCCAACTTCCACATTGTTTAAAAAAGATTTATCAATTTTTAAAATGGAAAGTGGTAACTTTTCTAAATAAGACAGAGATGAAAATCCTGTTCCAAAATCATCCAAAGCAACCTTCACTCCAATATCAATTAGGTTGGAAAGAATTGGTACTGTTTCTGATAGGTTTTTCATCGCCAAACTTTCTGTAATTTCAACTTGTAAGGAAGTGTAAGGGATATTTCTGCGATTGTGTAAATCAACAATCCAATGGAATATGTTTTGATCAAAAAATACTTGGGGACTTAGGTTTACCGCAATGGAAATAGGATGGCCTTGTTTTAATTGAACTTCTTCAATGATATCGGCGGCTCTTTCCAAAACAAACTTTGTGATGGGAACAATCAGACCAGAGTCTTCGGCGAGTGGAATGAATTCTCCTGGAGACACCATTCCTCGTTGGGGATGGCGCCAACGCACCAGTGCTTCCCAATGCCCAATTCTATTTTCTTTAATGTCAAGAATCGGTTGGTAATATACAAAAATTTCGTTCTGTGTGAGTGCTTTTTTTAAATCGTTTTGGATTTCCAATTGGAAGTGGATTTTTTCCTGCATGGCTTGGTTAAAAACGGATACCGTACCCACTTTTTGAGATTTGGCATGGAACATTGCGATTTCTGCATTTCGTAAAAGTACTTCTGCTTCTTTCCCGCCAAGTCCAAATCCTGAAACACCCGAGGAAGCTGTTAAATAGATCGCATAACCACCGATAGGAATTGGATCCCCCAACCTTTCTAGTAATCGTAAAACAAAGTTTACTCCTTCATCAACAGAAAGGATATGTGTGAGTAAAATTGCAAAATTATCAGCCCCAAGTCTTGTGATGACGGCATCAGAATCGGAAAATTGTTTGAGTCTTGCCGCAAAAATTTGAAGGACTTTGTCACCAGATTCGTTTCCAAGCGAATGATTGATCCGTTTGAAATTATCGATATTGATACAAAATAGAATCGGGTATCCAGAATTTTTTGTGTTATAAGCAAAGATTTTTTGTTCTATCCTGGCAAGGAATAAGGCTCGGTTTGGCAATCCCGTTAGGTTGTCATAAAACGCATCATGTGTTAATTGTTGTTCTGCGAGTTTTCTATCAGTTATGTCATGATGAATGGCAATGTATTGGAATACAGATTTATCTTGGCCAGTGAAAGGAACGATTGTTGTGTCTGCCCAGTAGTCACTACCGTCCTTTTTGATATTCCTGATTTCTCCTCGCCAAACATTGCCTTTTTGAATGATTTCCCAGATTTTTGTCCAATCTTCTTTGGTTTTGTCTGTAGACTTCATGATTCTATGATTTTGGCCAATGAGTTCAGAAACACTATACCCTGTGACTTTAGAAAAGGCCTCATTGACATAGGTAATGATCCCGTTGGCATCAGTGATGGAGACAATATTGGCCTGATCAAGAGCAAACTTTTGGAGTTGGATTTCTTTTAAGGATTGGTATAAAAAAGTTTCTGTGGTGTTTTTTTCTTTTCTATATACCAGCTCTCTCCTTTCCCTTTCCAGAACTTCTGTTAAGCGGAGAAGGTTTTTGCGATCAATTAAATCATTGACCCCAGACTTCATATAACTTAGGTTTTTTGTGAATTCTTCAGGATCACTGAGTAGAATCACTGGGATATCTAATTTTTTGTCGTTTAGATATTGTAAATATACAGGGATTTCGGAATGAAAAGGTTCCCTTGTGCTACAAATGATAGCATCCCAATCTTCTTCGTGGACGGTAGCCTCCCATGATGGGAAGGATTCAACAACTCTGTAGAGAGGGCTTAGGCCATTGGCCTTCATTTCTCTCACAAGATCAAATACACTATTAGAATCGTTTTCTAGTATTAGAACGCTGATTGGACTGCCCATTGTGTTTGCCGGTGCGGCTTTTCTCTCCCACTAAGAATTCGTATTTTTCCTAAAATCTCAACCTAAAAAAGATTCGAAATTCTTTGGAAATTTCGTCGGATGATTAGCGTGCATCCTAAAACATTCGAAACTTGCTATATAAAAAAAGAATATTTAGAGCATGAGTTACGGAAATTACTCTTGGATATGAGTGATTTGGATTATAGAGGACTCAATGATTATGACAAAGGTGGTTATGATGGTTTTAACCAAGCAATCACCTTGGTTTTAAAAAAGCTTCAAAACTAGGGTTTTTTCTAGTTAAAATGGCTATGAGTTCGAAAGAATCAGTTTCTACAAAAATTCTTTACAAATTTGGCAAGTAAACGAATTGTATACGTGCCAGTAGGAAGTTCAATGAATTTCACAACAAAACAAGTTAAAAATCATACAGTTGTTACTCTAGAGGGTTCCCTCGACATTTATTCTGCGCCTGCACTTAAAAAAGAACTCCATAAAATCATCGATGACGGGGCCGAATCGGTAGCAATTGATATGGTCAATATCAAACTATTGGATTCCTCTGGAATTGCCCTTCTCGCAAACCTCCAAAAGAAACTTAAATCGGAAGAAGGTCAGTTTTTCCTTCTGAATGTAAGCCAAGACGTAATGGTAATTTTGAAATTGTCTAGTTTGGACAAATTTTTTACGATCCTCGGTGGAGAATCGGAACTTCCATAACTTTCTAATTTTTTTTTAGAGCCGGAAGGACTTCACTTCCGCGCGAACTACCGGCTCATCTGCAGATTTTGGCTTTGTCCAATCCCCGCTAGTATTTTGGTTCCATTGGCTAGATTCATACTTTTCGCCTGATCCTGTCACAAGTTTGATTTGTGCCTGTTCTCCAGAAACTTTAACTGAAACCACTAGATCATAGGGTAAATTCAGCCCAAAGGAACCTAGTTGTAGGGTTGCTAAATTTCCTTCGATACGAACTTCATCGCAAACAACTTCCCGCCCATCTCTTAGTTTGACTTTGAGTTTGGATGGAGTTTTGGGAACCGATTTCTTTACGGTTAGGTTTTCCGTATTTGGGCTTTTCTCTATGACCTTTTCGGGAGTGACATCAGGAACCATTGGGATTTTTTCTTCCGATACAACAAGGGCAAGTTTTGTGGTTTCCCCTTTGGATACTTCCAGGGATTCACGAATGTTTTCTTTGATTTGGTTTAGTTCTTTGGTTTCTTCCGCCGAGAGATTGGTTGGGGTTTCTGCTTTTAATACCTTTTCTATGATGACAGGTTTTAATACTAAACTTTTTCCTTCTTCGATATTTTCAGCAGCTTTGGTATCACCTAACTTATTCGCTTCTTCTTTTGAAAAAGCAACTAGGGATTTGTTTTCTTGGTAAAAATTTCCAATTAGTAACAATCGTCTGTTGGCGCGAATCGCCACTTCTTTGTTATCTTTTTGTTTTACGAGTTGGATGTATTCTTTAACTGCACTGGAAGTTTTTCCTAATTCTTCCATGGCGCGTGCTTTGACATAGGATTGGTCTTTTGTAAGAACGGGAATATTTTCTAAGGTTTTTAAAGTTTCTTCGTAATCTCCACTTTGAAAAAGAGAATAAGCCAACTCTTCAGGAGATTTCTTTTTTGTTTTTAGTTCTTCTTTTTTCTTTGCCCCTTCTTCTAAAAAACTAATGAGAAGGCTGGCATTCTCCGCATAATGGCTGCCGGGAAACAAATCAATGGTTTTGGTTAATTTGACAAATGCCTTTTCCCTTTCCCCCATCATCACCAAACAATATCCATGGTGCAGAAGTGTGAATGCCATTTCATCAGATAAGGAAGAAGTAATGGAGTCTTCCAACTCTTGGTATTTTTTAGAAGCAATCGGATATTTTCTTGTCCTTTCCATATAAAAGGCAAACTGTAATCGGATGATTGTATTTTGTTGTTCTTCGAGTTCTAATGCAGGTTTAAAATTTAAAAATCGTACTGAGTTGATGACATAAAGACCAAACTGGTCTAAAGTTGCCATTTTTAAATCTAAACCTTCTGTTTCAGAATTCATAATTCCTGATTCCAAAATATTCACTTTTACCTCAGACATATAATCATCTTTGGAAAGGAACATTTGTTTCAAACGCTCTCGTAAGGTTTTGGACGAGAGTTGGTAATTCATCAGTTGGTCTCTTAGAATTCCAAATCGAAGTTCTTGTAATTTTACACTAACGATGGCTTGCGAAGCCACTGCGAAGAAAAAAAACAGAATGAAAAAAAGAGAAAAGAGGAAAAACTTTCTCATTCCGGCACATCAAGGATAATCATGGTGACATCATCCTTATATTCCTCATGTTTTTCTTCGAGTAGTTCCATTGCCTTTTCTACAATTTCGGAATTAGAAAGATGGATGTTTTCTAGAACGATTTCAGTGAACCTTTCTAATCCAAAAAGTCCTCCTTCTTTGATGGGAGTTTCTACAACTCCATCTGTATAAAGGACAATTTTATCACCAGGAAGGACTGGGAAGGAATCGAGTGAATACTGGATGTCATCGCCCATCCCAAGTGGTGGGCCTGAACTATCGATATAGGTAATTTCTTTTGTAGAAGGACGGACAATAAAAGGAGCGTTGTGACCTGCGTTGACAAACTTAACGACACCCGGTTCCTCAAAAACAACAAATACACCGGTAGCAAAAAAGGATGCTTGTAATCTATTGGCTATGACTTCTCCCAGTTGGTTGATGGCCTGGATGGCAGAATGATTCTCTTTCATGATGGCTTGTAAAGACATTGCCATAACGACCGTTACAAGAGCAGCTGAAACACCGTGTCCGGATGCATCTGCCAAAAAGAACCCATAAAAGTTTTTTTCAGGAACTTGGAAGTATTGGTATAAATCTCCCGAAACTTCCCGCATGGGACGATAGAGTTTTCCAATATTGAATTTTTTAAATTTTTTAACGGATGGTAAAAACAACTCTTGGACTTCTTTACCAATTTGAAGTTCTTGGTTGATTTCTTCGTTAAGCCGCGTAATGGTAGTTACCTTGTTTTGGATTTCTTCCGCCATTAAATTAAATGACTTACCTAAACTATCCAACTCATCGTTACTTTTGAAATTCCAATCCACTCTAGATTGTAAATTTCCGGTAGCCATACCTTTTGAAGCAACTTCCAAGGAACCAACTCGTTTGAAGATAGCACGGTACACTAAAATCGCAAAAATAATATGAAAAACAACTCCCCAAAGAACCGCATAGCCTACTTGGATATAGAGTTGTTTCAATCTGTCTTGGATAGAGGAAATATTAAAATGTGTGAAAAGGAAAACCTCTCTGGAATCAGAAAGTTTGACCGGTAAAAGGAAATCTACGGTAAAATCAGATTCGTTTAAATCTAAACTATAACGAGCCTTAAATAGATTGCCTTCCTTGTCGGAAGACACTTCTTTTGTTTTTTTCAAAACTGCGTCAGTGATTCCTTTTACATCTGGACCTGTTTCAGGTTCCGATAAAATGATTTTTCCATCTGCTTCAAAAATGGAAAAATTCCCAATCTCATATAGTTTTAAAGTTTTTCGAAAGACATCATACGTTTCATCCCTTTCGCCGGAGAGACCAATGGTTTGGATGTCCGCAAGGATGGTATTGGCAAGGTTTTCCGACTGGAACTGGAAGTTTTTGAGAAGTAAGTCCGATTGGTTTTCGAAGATCATCACCGTAAAAAAGATGATATTGAGAAAGGCAAGAAGGGAATAAAAGAGTCCAATCTTAAAGCGTAAGGAATTCGTCGTTTTGGTTTTGCTTTTGTTCACGGCAATTACTAGTATTGTCGATAATTAAGTGATAGAAATCTATCACAAAATTGAGATTTCCCATTGGTTTTAGATACTCACATATCCTTTCTCTCCCGAATCCGGGCCACCCTTCCCCTCATCCTCTTGATTTTTGGTTCATCTTCTGTTATTGCAGATAAGATCCGATTAAAATCAGGGGAAGTACTGAATGGAAAGGTTGTGAATGTGACGGCATCGCATGTGGAATGGCAAGACCAAGGAAAACGTTATAAATTTTTAAATGGGGATGTACTTGGAATCGATGTGGGTTACGACGGACTTCCTGCCTGTGCGGACTACAAAACCTTTGGTGTGGAAGACTGCGATTTGATTCTCACCAAATTGACAAAAACAGCTGCTAGTTTCTCTAAAAAAAGTAGTCCTTTGGAATTAGAAATCATTCCCTTAAAAAAAATCGCAACTTTAAAAATTACTGCCGAGTCTGGATTCCCTATGGAGAGGTACATTGATCCAGGTGCCAAAGGTAAATGGGTTTTTGGTGACAAAGAACTTGTGGGAAATTTCAAAACCTTGGAACGCGGAAGGATCATTATTGAAACAGAAACCAAAAGTTTAGAATCAGTGGACATTTTAGATTTTAAATCTTTTGAAATTCAAAATAGATCTGTGATTGCCAAAGTGATCAAAGAAGAAACTCCCAAAGTCATTCCTGGTTATGCTCCGATCACAGAAAAAAAATATGGAAAAGCGGCTTTTATTTTTACCGGAGCATTACTCTCCGGCTTGGGAATGTTATACGAATACAATGCTTCTGTAAAAGCAATCAACAATGATATGGAGTATATTCCCACTGCTGATGGAAGAGTTTTAATTTTTGCCAATACCTTCAGTACAGATCGTTATGATTTTCATAGACAACGATTTCTTATGTATTCAGTTGTTTTCACATCCATCATAACTTACAGTTTAATTGATAGTTATTATCTAGGAACAATGGACTCGAAAAAAGAAAACGCACATTCCGATGCAAATGGAGTGTATTTAAATCCAATTTTAGATATGAAACCAAACACAAATGTTTTCGGAACTTGGAACCAATTGCAAAAACCGTATGAAAGTTTGTTTTATGGATTTAGTTTTGAATCAAAGTTTTAAAGTTTAATTCACCATTACTTTGCGTAAAAAAAGATTTTTGAAATTTTGTCTGAATCTTAAATAATGCCATTTGATCAGAAACAAAAAAGGAATCCTTTCTAGTTGGCACATCGCGCCGCAATTTCCTTCTTCGTTTTCCTTACACCAAAGAATTGTTCCTGAAAGCCCAACAAAACAATCCAAACCAATCCAAAGATCAAATTTTACTTTTGTATTTTCTGGATACATCTGTGAGGTAGGAAGATAAAACATATTGGCTTGGATATGAAAGATAGCGGAGTTTTCTTCCGAACCATTTGTATGTAAATCAACTGAACTAAAAAGAGGAACCGCGAGCATCCGATCTCGAAAGAAATAAGGATTTAAAACACCAGCAAAGAAAAACATGAGAGAAAGTATCAATGGATACATAAAAAAAAGTGCAAAATAATTCTGAACAGCTAGGTCTGGGAATTTTTGTGAAATTAGATTTGGTGACTCATATAAAAAATAAACAGAAAGAACACTTGGAACTAAAAAGAAAATCGTTAAGATGGAATGGCGAAGATTTGGGTATTGTAAAAGTTTGATTCCATCTGTAGATATATGTTTTTGAATGTTTTGAATCCAACCCTCATGTCTGTTATGACGACTCAAAATTTCATATTGTTCCATATTCATATTCATCAAATTCAAAATATGCCCAGGCACTAGAATTCGTGACTTTGCTATGATCAGTTCCAATAAAAAGAAAAGAGAAAGGATACAAATCGGAAGGACTACTAACAAATTCAACTCTTGGGAAAGGGAAAGATTATAAAATCCATGTATCCCAACACAAACTAAAAAACCAAAAGTAATTTTTCCCCATTTGAAAATGGGATTTTTGTGAAACAAAAACATCATCAGATAAGCACCGATAATTCCACCATTCATCATATGGATGGGTAATACAGTGATGGAACGAAGCACTTGAGACCAGAGTCCTGTATTGATAAAATACAAAATATTTTCTACAAATCCAAATCCTCCACCTAACACGAGTCCGTAAAAAATTCCATCCGTAACTGTAAACTCATCTTGATTCTTTCTAAAAAATAAATAGATCCCTAATAGTTTGGCAAATTCCTCAACAAATGAAGATAGAAAAAAAGCATTCCAGGCAGGACTACCGTCAGGAATCCATTGGAGTAAAAAAGCTTGTAAACCAATGGCAACACCAGCGCTAAAAAAAGAAAAGGCGAAGGCCGTGTATTGCAAAAAGGATTCGGTATATCTGTAAAAATGAAACCGGTAAAAGGAATAATAGAAACCTAAGGTTAAAAAATTGATGAGAAAAATGACCAAGCTGGATAGCGAAATTTGATTGATCATTTGGTATGATTAACGGCTATAAAACCTTGAAAATCAATGAGAATTGGTGACGATTTGTCAATTAAGTCAGGCTTTTTACTGCTTTTCGCAAACCCTCAATCGTGAGAGGAAACATGGAGACAACGTCTTCGATGGCTTCGATAGTCGGAGCTCCCCAAAAATGTTTAGGTTCGGGATTTAACCAAACTGATTCAGGAAAGTATCCGACTAGTTCTTTGAGAGATTCGAGTCCACTTTTTGCCTTTCTTTCTTTTTCGTTGGGGTTGGACCGATTGTAAGCATAAGGATTATAGGGGGTTCCCATAAGTTCATAGGGTGCCATATAAGCATCACCGACAAATATCAGTTTTGTGTTCTTTCGAAATTTTTCCTCAAATTGTTTTAGAGAAATTCTGGTTTGAAATTCATGATCCGCATATAGATATTCGTGGAAGATATTGTGAAAAAAATAATTATGAACTTCTTTGAAATGGTAGAGACCGCGACTGGCACTAAATAGTTTACTCACTCTATCGGAATGAGGGGTCATACTCCCACCAATATCCATGATGAGAACAAGGCGAAGGGAGTTTTTGCGTTCTCTTTCTTCTACGAGTTCGATTTCACCTCCATTCTCACAAGTCCGGTTTATGGTTTTGTCTACATGGAGTTCCCTTCTTCCTTCCTTTTTTAAAAACCGAAGTTCTTTTAAAGCAAGTTGGATGGATCTTGTATCGAGAATTTGGTCTTCACGGTACGCTTTGTACTTTCTTTCGTTCCAAAGACTTACCCCTGATCGACTCCCTTCTCCTTCTGTATTCCCACCAATAGAAATTCCATTCGGATTGAAACCTGAATTCCCAAAGGGAGAAGTTCCCGATGTTCCGACCCATTTGTTCCCTCCGTCATGGCGTTCTTTTTGTTCGGCCAAACGTTTTTTCAATTCTTCTATTACTTCTTCCATACTCAAATGGGGAGCATTGGCTTTTTCAGAATCGCTTAAGTGTTTAGGGATGTTTTCCTCTAACCATTGGAAAAGGGTGTCTCTAAATTGGATTCGTTCTTCTTTCCAACTTCCAAATGTTCTTGTGAAGGCAATATCATAACTATCATAAAATTTTAGATCTTTAGCAAAGTTTAAGCGACCTACACGGTACAACTGATCCAAATTCATATACCCGGAAGGGTCCGTGAGTTTTCTTACACTGGCTAAGAAGGCAATGAGTTCACCCGTAGAACAGGGAACAGTTTCTCGGCGTAGATTGTAAAAAAAATCTAAAAACATATTAGTTCAAATGGACTCGGTAGTCTTCTTCTGATTTGAATAAAGAACCTGCAAAAGGAATTTTGCTAGAATCCAAAGTTTCTCCTGAGACAAGTAATACTTGGATCCAATCTAGAAGTTCGCTTGTGGAAGGTTTTTTTCTTAGGCTTTCGATCCTTCGAATGGAATAAAACATTGCGAGCGCCTTTTCCATAAATTCGGTTTCGATGGATGGGTAATGGGCCTTGATGATTTCTTTCATGGCTTCCCTTTTGGGAAATTCAATGTAATGGAAGATACATCGTCTGAGGAATGCATCGGGAAGTTCTTTTTCATTATTTGAAGTGATGATGACGATGGGTCTTTCTTTAGCGATGATATGTTCTTTGGTTTCTGGAATGAAAAATTCCATTTTGTCTAATTCTAAAAGTAAGTCGTTTGGAAATTCGATATCCGCTTTATCAATTTCATCGATAAGAACTACCGCTTTGTCTTTTTGAGAAAAGGCTTCCCCGAGTGCCCCGAGACGGATGTAATTTTTCACATCTCTCACTCGGATCATGGCTTCTTCTTCTGGAAAACGGGAGTCATTTAGGCGAGAAACGGCATCGTAAAAATATAGCCCTTCTTTTGCCAAACTCGTAGATTTGATATGCCATCTGTAGAATGGAAGTTTTTTAGTTTCGGCAAGGAAACTCGCAAGTAGAGTTTTTCCTGTTCCAGGTTCCCCTTTGAGGAGGAGCGGTCGTTTTGTAATTTCCGCCACTTGGACCGCTTCTTTCAGATCTTCGGACAGGATGTAATCAGCCATGGTATTTTTCCCTTTTGCACTCCAATCTTTTCATAAAAACAGGGGAATCCACTAAAAATTGCTTTTTGTAAGAAATTGAATTCCCATATTGAGGAATTGGAACGATAGTAAATTATGGGCGAATTTGATAATACAAAACGGGCGATTGGCGTAGGGAAACTGGATGATTCTGCAAGAAAGGATATGTTCAATAAGTTTGTCAGTGCCGGCGGGGAGATCATAAAAGAAAAACAACCGCAAAAGGAAGAGGAAAAAAAGAACCGCCCAGAACCTAAGGTAAGGCAAAGTACGGTATCTCGTGGTACGAGCGACGAAGGTCGTTCGGGAAGCCGAGGTGGAAACCAAAACAAGTCGTCCGATTCCGGAAATTCCAAATCACAAGCAGAGTCAAAAGCCCAATACGAAAGAGAAATCAGCAGTTTCTCTGCAAGGTTTGCAGTCAAACTCAAGTGTTGGCTTGCTCGGGTCACTCCATTTGGATCCAGTGATCTCACTCCAAAGTTCATGCATGATTTTAGTATTCGTGCCAAACAAGCGTTAATCGAACTTCAGTATAGCGGTAATGAACTTTTAGCCAACCAACAATATTCACCACAACTCAGTAAAGCCTTAGATCGTATCAATCCTCTCCTTGTGGAACTTCTTGCTATGGGACAAAAATTATACAATGGCCCAGAATTAACAGACATTACAGATCCGATTATGGTAGCACCGGAATCCCCAGTTGCCATTGAACGAGTGAAAGGTCCTATTTATGCACTTTTTAAGAGGATGTACATCCTTTATCCTTACCAAGAAACTTTAAAAAAATCATTTGTACAAGCTTATGATGAATTACAAAAGTTAGAAGGTAAACCTTCTCTTATTTATGCGAATAAAAAAAGAAAGGTCACTCAAGAAATAGACACTCTTTTTGAAGGTTTTTTTGACAGACTTTATTTAGTGGTTTTACGTGCAGAAAACAAAAACATACCGCTGATTTCTCGTTATATGGAAAATCTTCTTGGGATCAATCCCGAAGACAGACCAGGACAAAGAAAGTCGGGTGAAAATGTTCCTGGTGGAAAACAAGTCGAAACAAAAGAAGATAAAAATGAGGATGGTTCTAAGGAAGAGGATAAAAAAGAAGAAGAAGTCACTCTTTCCAAAGAACAGGCTTATGGTCTACGTTTGATGCAGATGTATTCCATTCCGAAACTTCGTAAAAAATTTGATCCAAAAAATGAATTTGTTCATATCCCTGATTCGGACAAAGCCTTACTTGCCCTATTCTATTTTTATGAATTTGATGATGAATATTCTTTTGTTATGACTACCAAAAAAATAGATATCAAACCTGGTTCGGTAAACGGCGTTAAGGTGGACTACCGTCAAAAGATGTTGGATATTTATGAAGGAACACGAACCATCATTGACCAGTTCCGAATTTATAACGACATCATTCGAGAATTAGAAAAACATAAAGCAAATCCCGGAGCCAACTACATTGAGGCTTCTAAAAAATTAACTGGGATTGAACAAAAGCGCACTGGCCAATCTAGAACTGTCAGAATGGCTATTAAAGAATTCAGTTTAAAGTCTAGAGATTCCCTTCTTGTTCTCATCAAGGATATGAAAGGCAAAAAGGAAATCGTAGCCAACATGAATGATGTTTTGACCTTAGATTCAATGGAGTCACGCAAAAGACTTAATAAAAAGCCAGTAAAACAATGCATTATGGAGTCGTATTGTTATTTGATGGCTCTTTACGACCGCATTGAAACAGGAGATCTATTTGGTGGTCTCGTGGAACTCACACCGGAACAAATGAAAGCATCTTTTGGTGTAGAGTTGAATACAACTGCCGAAGCCAATGATTCTGAACTTGCCGATTTAGAAAAAGAAGCATTAGAACCTAAAAATATAAAAGCAGATGAAAATTCAGATAGTTTGGATTCTGCTGATTCATCTTCCAATGAAGAAAATGACAGTTCGGATGATCCTTTGGATGATGACATATTACCAACCGGGGATCCCTTTTAATGGCAGTCATCAAAATCGCAATTTATCAAAAGAACCTTCATAAACGTATTGGCGCAGAGGAAATTTCCAAAATCCAACAAACTAAGGCTCATTTTTTACTTTTACCAGAAGGTTTCCCTCATTTCTTTCAGGGGGAGACTCCTGAGATCGCATCCAAACACGAAAAAGAGTACCAAGACCAAATATTAGAAATTTCAGAAAATTTCCCAGGTGTCATTTTAGGTGGAAGCCATTACCGAAAAAATGAGGAAGGACAATTAGTATCTGCCCTTCCCATTGTCCAATCTCTAGTCCTTGTTGATTTTTATGAAAAAAAATCTCCATCCAATGTGAATGAACCTGGTGTGGTTAAAGGAAAAACGGAATCCATTTTTATTATGGGTGGATTACGGTTCGGATTGCTTGTTGGTGAAGACTTAGAAAACGAGTCCATTTGGGAAGAATTCAAAAAAGAAGATATCGAAATTGTATTTTATCTATCGAGTGCCGATGGAAAACGTTCTTATGAAGAAGATCTTACTTTCTTTGAAACATTGGCAAAACAAAAGTCTATTCATTTAATTCGTGTTTGTGGCCCAACGGAAGGAAAACCTGCAAGAAGTCTTTATGCCTCTCCTTCTGGAATCAATTGGAAAGTGGGAAAAATGGAAGAGGATAAAGACGTTTTAAAAACTTTGTCAGTAAATGTAATGAGAAGTTATTTATTATAAAAACTACTTAAGATCCAAATGTTTTATGTAAATGACATTCGATCTTAAGTGATTTTCTTTAAAATAGTTTTAGGCTTTATTTTTTATCTAATTCTTTCCAGTCCATAGTAAGTAGCAGAATCACAATTCCTATCGAAACACAAGAGTCTGCAACATTGAAGGCAGGCCAACGGTCAAAAAGTAAAAAATCAGGCCATTCAAAGTCTAAAAAATCCACGACTCCGATATACTCAATTCCTGGTTTTTCAGGTGTGAATCCAAAACGAAATCCAACCCCAGGGATCTTTACAAAAAACTTATCTAAGAAGTTACCAAAAGCTCCAGCCATCACAAAATTCCAACCCCAGGCATTTCCTAAATCAGCATTTTGCCAACGGTAAAAAATTAGAAAGATAATCGCAAACCCTGTCGCAAAAAGAGACGGAAGTGCATTGTTTTGAAAAAGGCCAAAAACAAATCCCGTGTTGAAAGTTAAAGACAATCTGAAAAAATCACCTAACACGGGTATACTTTCATGATATAACATTTTAGTAATGATGACGTATTTGGAAGTTAAATCCAAAAAGAGTCCAAAAGCTACAAAAGCAAGGTATCCTGGTTTAAAAACCGAAAAAAATGGAGTTTTAGGTAGATTCATAAATTAGAGGTGGTCCGTTTATTTTTGTTTCCAATAACTGAGACTTGATTTGGCTAAAGACCAAAAACTAAGTCCTGATAGTATATAAAATAATATGCTTGGTTCTTTCCAGAATTTTTCCGAATAATACATTCCGAAAAAGAAAAATATCGAACCGAGAGCGCCAAAGGTGAATATTTCTTTGAGTCTTAGTTCTTCTTTTCTGGAATCGGGAGTTTGGAACTCTCCACGGTTCCATTTGTATAAAAATTCGTTAAATTCCTTTGGTAGAGAAAAAAGACTGGTGATAAATTCTTCTCCTTCATCCTTCCAAAGTTTTTTCAATGCACTGCCCTTTAAAACAATCTGAGAAAATGGTTTTTCAGCATAATCAATCATAGAGCGAGTTGGATCCAAATAAGATGAATTTCCGAGTAACAAAGCGAGTACGCGGTGGAGACTTAAAAAATTCGGTGGGAGTTTTAGGCTAGAAAGAAGGCGTTTCAAACTGACTTGAATCTCTTTTAAAAAACGAAGGTCTTCTTGGGGTCGGAGCGTATCCAATCCAATGTTTCTAAAGTGGTCGGTGGAGTCTAAAATTCGATTCAATTTTTCAAGTGAGTATTTGACAATCTGAATGAGTTCTTCTTTGGACAAAGATTCCGTCACGGCTCCCAATGCGAATAAGGATTCCGTAATTAAGTGGTAGTCTTTTCGCATAGCACCGATTAGAATTTTTTCTAAAATCTGAGTTTCTTCTTCAGAGATGGATTGTACGGCGCCAAAATCAATAAAACAAAGTTCACCGGTTTCCATAAAAATTAAATTTCCAGGATGAGGATCTGCGTGAAAAAACCGGTAATCAAAGATCATTAAGATATAAGCGCGAATGAGTTTTTCTAAATTAGGATTCTTTTTTGTATGTGACTCGGAAACTCCTAATTCATATATTTTTTTCCCCTCTACAAACTCTGTGACTAAGGTGTGTTTGTTACAAAGTTCATCAACGGGAATGGGGAAAAAGAAATCCTTCTCAAGTGCGAATAATTGTTTGGTGTATTTTAAATTTTTTAGTTCGCTGCGGAGGTCGAGTTCGGAACGAATCATAACATTTAATTGTTCGTTTACTTCCTTTGCAGAAATTTTAAACACAAATCTATCGACTAACCAAAGAACGCGAGATATGGTTTTTAAATCCCGAATGGCATCTTCTTCAATCCCAGGATACAAAGTTTTGATGGCCACTTTTTTTTCGTTGTAATATCCAATATGAACTTGTGCGGTAGAGGCACTAGCATAAGAAGTTTTGTCTAAATCGGTAAAAATTTCTGACATGGATTTTTTGTAATCATGAATCCAACGTTTGTCGATATCTTCGAAATCTCGAGGTGGGATTTTGTCTTGTAAATCTTGAAGTTCCCATAAAAATTCTTCAGGTAGAATATGGAATAAATTGCTAACAAACTGACCAATTTTTATATAAACTCCACCTAACTGAAAGAATAGATTTTTTGTTTCTTTTCCTTTTCTAGTGAGAAATTTGATTCGGACTTTTTCATATTTTGTTTGAGAGGTAATTTTTTTTTTGATTTTACTTAAGAATAGATATTCAAACCAAGTTCGAATGACAAAAAAATAAATAGAAATAGACCTGTTTTGTTTTGGTTTCATCGTTTTCGCCTATAAATCGATTCTATCAAATTTAGAATTTCGATATTGTCTGATAAAGTTCCTTCCATAGTTTGTTTTTTACCTGTCACAACTTGGAAGATTTCTTCATAAATTCCTAAAAATGCATTGGAAATTTCTGGTTTTGGAAATTGTTTTGGGACGTAAGGAACCAAACTTCGAAACCCTTTGTACAATTTCGATTGTGTTGATTGGTAAAAAACAAATCCATCATTTGAACAAAATATCCTATGAGTATCCGTATGGAGATCCAGTTCAAATTGAAAGTAGTCTCGCCCACCAGAAACATCTAAAAAAACCTCAACTCCTGTTTTGGTTTCAAACCAAGCAACGGCTCTTGACTCAATACTTCCTTTTTTAGGAATTTCTAGTTTAGAATCTACTAATTTAGGTTTTCCTAAAATCCAGTGGATGAGATCCACTGCATGGGTTCCGTCGTGGAGGAGCGGACCTCCCCCTAATTTGGAAAAGGCAAGACCTGGATTTTTTGCCGAAGTGAAAACAGAAGCACGTATGGATTTTAGATTTCCAAAAGACCCCTTTGTTAGTTGGTCTTTGACATATTGGTAACTTGGATGGTACCTTCTTTCGTGGTTGATCCAAATGTTTGTTTTCTGTTTTTTGGCTGCCATTTGGATTCGTTTGGCTCCCGATTCTGATAAAGCCACTGGTTTTTCAATGAGTAAATGGGGAATTCCTGACTGAATGCAATGGATGGCCCAGTCTTCATGATAGGCGCTTGGGGTTGAAATCACCGCTAATTGTATGTCTTTAGGGAAAGAGGTATTTTTAGGATTAGAAGAAACCAACTCTGTTTTGGCATTCCACTGCTTTTGGAAAACTTCACATTGTTTTTCCTGAGTATCGAGTCCTAATGAAACATCGAATCTTTTTTTCCCCCAGTCTGATTGCAAAACCCCCATATGGGTGCAGGGTTTTTTTCGAAAAGGATCCGCTTCCAATCCGGAACAAATCCGTCCTAGACCGATCAGGATGGTTTTGATTTTGGATCTTTTCATTTATCTTTTTCTTCCAAATCTTTCTTTCTGAAAGAAACTGGCGTAGAAGCTATGATCGCACCATTTGAATATTCCCTGTCAACTATTCTAAGTTTGTTTTCTAAGGACTTACATTGGGAACGGAGTGAGAATCCAAGTTTTGATTGGATTACAACCTCCTCTGCCGAATCAAAACCAGGGTCTTTGTTTGTTCCTTTGCGAGGGACAAGAGATGGCCATGAATTTATTCCTGACGCTCTTTCGAAAGGTGCATCGGGTTTCCTTTGCGAAAAAAACCATCCTATTCTAAAAGGACTTTCTGGTTCCGACCGTAAAAAAGCCATCATCGTCCCCGACACTTTGGCAGCCCTTGGTGTCCTTGCGAACTATCATAGAAAAAGGTTCAATCCCATTCTACTGGCTGTAACAGGATCTTCCGGAAAAACGACTACAAAAGATTTGTTAGGTGGACTTTTTAATTTTTTAAGTTCAAAATCCTTGGTGGTTACGGAAAAAAACTACAATAATGAAATTGGTCTCCCTTTTACTCTTTTTCGGATCAAAGAAGAAACAAGAGTTGTGATTTGTGAACTTGGAATGAATCACCGAGGGGAAATTGCAAGGCTTTCCATGATTGCGGAACCCACTCATGCCCTAATCACAAATATTGGTTCTGCTCATATTGAAAATCTAAAATCAAGAGAAGCCATAGCTGAGGAAAAAATTGATATCATTAATGGAATGCCAAAATCATCCGTACTTTTTGTACCAGATGATTTGGAATTTCTAAACCGTGCAAAACTCCGCACCAAAAAACAAAATATACACCTAGTCGTTTGGAATCATAAAAAAAATCCAAATCTCAAAGTTAAAAAAATAGAAACAAACGGATTTTTATTAGAATGGAAAGGAAACAAAATCCAATGGAAACTTCCAGGTGAAAAACTCCTTAGTAATGTGCGTGGGATGTTTGCCGTTGGTATCCATTTTAAAATTGATACAATCCAAATCCTAAACACCATTCAAAAATACAAAAGCCCGGACAAACGATTGAATATCAATCGAGGGTATTATACCATCATTGACGATTGTTATAATGCCAATCCAGAGTCTATGTTATCCAGTATTGGTGCTGCCGATCAGTTTGCTCGCGAACAAAACATAGTTTGGATCCTTGGTTCCATGAAGGAACTTGGCAAATTTTCTAAATACTATCATGAACAAATAGGAAAGGAAATTTTTAATTTAAAAAAAGGAGTCTTACTTGGGTTTGGTGAAGAAACAAAACCTATGGTAAAAAAAGTTCCAGGAGCTCTGAATTTTACGGATGTAGAGGAACTTATTTCATACATTAAATCAAAAATTCCTAAAAAATCAGTTCTTCTGGTGAAAGGTTCTAGATCGATGAAAATGGAGAGAATTGTATCTGCCTTAGAAACATTTAAGGGTTGATGAAGAAATGGCTTTTCCTAAATTACACGTATGCCTACAAATCTACCAAAAGTAGCTGTCATTATGGGATCTCATTCCGATTGGGAAACCATGAAAGAAACCTGTGATATTTTGACAGAGTTTGGAATTCCATTTGAAAAAGAAATTGTTTCTGCACACCGCTCGCCAGAACGAATGGTAGAGTTTGCAAAATTGGCAAAACAAAATGGATTTGGTGTGATCATTGCTGGTGCCGGCGGGGCTGCCCACCTTCCAGGGATGACTGCTTCTTTAACCACTTTACCAGTCTTAGGTGTTCCGGTTCAATCAAAGGCTTTGAATGGAATGGATAGTCTTCTTTCCATTGTGCAAATGCCAAAGGGAGTTCCTGTTGCAACCCTTGCCATTGGAACGAGCGGTGCAGCAAATGCTGGTTTACTTGCGGTTCGTATTCTCTCTGTATGGGATGCTTCCTTACATGAAAAGTTAGAGTCCTATGCAATCAAAAATCGAAACCTGGCTCTTTCAAAAAATAGCGAACTCATCTAAAGAGAAAAAATATGAAAATTGGTGTTTTGGGATCTGGACAACTAGGCCAAATGATGTGTTTGGAAGCCCTTCCTCTGGGTTATGATTTTTATTGTTATTCTCCAGATAAAGAATCTCCGTCGGCAAAAGCTGGAGCTATCGCCACTGTGGCTTCTTATGAATCATTATCTGAAATCAAAGAATTTCTTTCTAAGGTGAATGTATTAAGTTTTGAATTTGAAAACATACCAAAGGCCACATTAGAATTTTTAGAATCTGAATCCAAACAGACTCCCATTTTTCCACCACCAAAGGCTCTCATCATTGCACAGGATAGATCTCTAGAAAAAACACATTTCCGAAAATTAGGATTTCGAACTGCCGATTTTTTCCACCTAACAAAAGATACTTCCAAATTTGAAATCGCTATTCCTTTCCCTTGGATCATCAAAACTCTTCGGTTTGGTTATGACGGAAAAGGCCAGGTAAAAATAAAAGATGAAGTTGCTTACAAAAGTTTTTTAGAAACTGCTTTTTCTAAAAAAGAAGAAGAATACCTAGTCGAAGAAGTTATATCTTTCCAGAAAGAAATTAGTATCATCCTAACGCGGTTTCAAAATGGAGAAATTGTTTGTTATGGTGCTGTGGAAAATGAACACAAAAATCATATTTTAGACCTTTCTATTTACCCTGCAAAAATTCCGACCGGACTCAATTTGGATGCAATTGAAATGGCTTCAAAACTCGCAGATTCTTTGGACTATGTGGGAACTTTGGGTGTGGAATTCTTTTTAAAAGACAATCATTTGTATCTAAATGAGTTTGCCCCAAGACCACACAATACAGGTCATTTCACTCAAGATTGTCAAAGTTTATCTCAGTTTAACTTACATGTTTCTGCTATCACTGGCAATCTTCCCCCAACAGATGTTAGGCCAAAACCAACTCTGATGAAAAATATTTTGGGAAATGAATTTGAAGAAAGTTTATTTATCGCTCGTTCTCTTCTCAAAGATGATAGATACCAATTACATCTTTATGGGAAAAAAGATGCGAAAATCGGAAGAAAGATGGGGCATATGAATTTTAGAGGAAGTTTAGAAGAAGTAAATCCTCTATTTCATGACTTATGATTTAGAGTTTTCTCTTAACAACTGAAGACCCCAGTCTCTTACATTCCCAGCACCTAAACAAAGTAATAGATCACCTTTTTTTAATTTGGATTTGATGGCTAGAAGATCTAAATCCATCTCTCCTTTTAAAAATTCAGTATGTTCCTTGTTTAAAAATGGTTGAAAAGACTCATGGGTGATTCCTGGAATTGGTCTTTCTCCTGCAGAATAAATAGGGAGAAGGAAAAGAACTTCAGCTTCCGCCAATGATCTTGCAAGGTCTTCAAGCAACAATTCTGTCCGAGTGTAACGATGCGGTTGGAAAAGTACAACAAGCCTGCCCTTGGAATTTAATTTATTTTTCAAAGAACGAATCACCATTTCTATCTCTGTAGGATGGTGACCATAATCATCCATCACGGTGATTTCCTTCCATTCTCCTAGGGTTTCTTGTCTCCGTTTTACGCCAATATAACGAGAAAGGATGTTTATCGAAACATCAGGAGACACTCCGGAAATATAAGCACCAACAAGAGCGACAAGGCCATTGGTAAGATAATGAACACCTGGGTAGGGTAAGTGGAGGGATAATGATTGGAATCCAGGGAAATGAAATTCTAATCGATCGTCATTCATTTGATAAATGATCGGAATGACCTTCTCCCCTAATTTTGTTTTTAAGTTTAGGAACCAATCCGATTTTGTATCTGCTAAATCTAAACATAGATAAAGTCTGAAGTTTGGATGGATGTTTGTATTTTTTGTTTTATGAAGGAGAACATCTCGAATTCCAGGGTCAGAGGCATAGAGCACAACATCACCTTCTCTCCCAAAACCCATATATTCAAAAAAAGCATCTTCCAATCGTTCTCTGGTTTTGTAATAATCCAGATGGTCATTGTCAATATTGGTAAGAAGACGAATTTGTGCTTTGTGTTTGAGGAAGGTACCATCCGATTCATCGGATTCATAAACAGCAAACTCCCCCTTTCCCATTTTCCCCCCTCGTTTTTCCAGAAGGCTTGTGTCTCCACCAATCATAATGGTTGGATCAAAACCCTGTTCGGAAAGGATTTGGGAAACCATAGTCGTTGTAGAAGTTTTACCATGGCTTCCTGCAACAGATATTGATTTCTGGTTAGAAACCAAAAGATGCATGAACTCGGATCTATGTTTGAGGTGAATATTTTTTTCTTTGATTTCATCAAACACTTGTTTGTGTTTGTCGTTAATAGCGGAACTATAGACCACCATATTCATTCCCTCTAAGGAAATTTGGGAAATGTCATTTTTTATGATAGCACCACGTTCTTCTAAAAACTTGGTTGTATCGGAATTTTTTTGATCATAACCGTAAACGGAAAGTTTTAGATCAAGAGCCATGTGAGCAAGACTTGACATCCCACTCCCACCTATTCCTAAAAATAAAATCGGACCTTTCATTGAAGAACCATTTCAGTTTTTATCGGTAAAAAAATAAGAAACAGTTTGGTAAGCTGCATTTACGTTGGAAAGAGATAGAGAAACATGGCCCATTTCCCGCAGAATTTCGGAATGATCCTTCCAGCCAAGTAGAATCTGGACAAGTCTTGTGGGGTCTTCCGATGTAGAGTGGATAGTCACTCCAGCACCTTGTGATTCAATATAATTTGCATTTTCTTTTTGGTGGTTGTCTGCTGCAAACGGATACGGAACTAGAATCATAGGGAGTCCAAACACCAGACATTCTGCGAGAACTCCCGCACCGGATCTTGCCACTACGATATTGGCCCATTCATAATTGGGTTTCATATCATTGGCATAAGAGATAATTTCCGCATTTCCAGAAGATTTACTTTTCGTTTCTTCATACAGGGAAGTTCCTGTGAGTAATCTAAATTTATATTTAGAAGCAATTTCCGGATTTTCCATTGTTTTTAAAATCATTTGATTGAGTTGTCTTGCGCCTTGTGAACCACCAAGTACAAGTACATTTACTGTATTCTTTTTGCCTTCGTGTAGGTTTTCGTTTTGGCGAATATTTAAGTGTTCAGGAATCACTCGTTTGCGAATAGGATTTCCTATTGTTTTTCCCTTGATCGCATAATCATTGCTTAAGGGAAAGCTGAAGGCAATTTTTTTGGAAAAACGAGAGAAGATACGAGTTATTTTTCCTGGAACACAATTTTGTTCACATAGGTACAATTGTTTACGAAATAGAATCGCATAAAGAATGGAAGGAAGACTTGAATACCCTCCCATTCCAATCACTGCCCTTACTTTTAACTTGTGAAAAAGGAGGATGGTTTTCAAAAAAGGAAAAAGGAATAAAAAAGGATAAACCAATGTTTTGAGACCTCCTAACTGAGGTACGTTATGCCAAAGAACTTGGCAAGGCGGATTCAAAAGATCGGGATTATCTTTATTGCGGACAAGTGAATGCAGATAAACCGCATCAAATCCAAAGGAGGATATTTTTTCTGCTAAAACTTCAGCAAGCGCTACACCCGGAGATATATGTCCACCGGTTCCCCCGGCTGCAATCAATACAGAACCACTCATAATACCAAATTCTCTTTACTCGTGATGTTGGCAAGAATTCCGAATAGGATAAAGATTGTGATGAGAGACGATCCCCCGTAACTTAAAAACGGAAGGGAGATTCCAGTTACGGGAACAATCCCTGTGATGACAAAAAGATTCAATATGGTTTGGAATCCAAATAGAATCAAAATTCCTGACCCGAGAAAGAACCCAAGTTTGTCTTTTGTACGGAGAAGTAAAAAGTAAATTCTAAGGAAGAGAAAAACTACGACAGATAAAAAAACAAAAAATCCTAAAAAACCGAAATCTTCCACAAAGGAAGCCATCACAAAGTCAGTGTGGCTATAAGCCAAATAACGATGCGCATAACCGGAGCCAACGGGACGACCAAAACTTCCCCCATCAAAAAAAGCACGAAAACTCGTCACAAGCTGATGCCCTTCATCAAATCGAAATTTATAAGGATCAAGCCAAATTTCCAAACGTTTTTTTCGATATCCCACTTGGGTGACAAGAACGACAAGTAGTGGCAATACAGAAGCACCTAAGATAAAGAGCCGTTTCATAGGAAAACCAGCAAGTAACACAAAGAAAAATAAAACAAGAAGGAGTTCGATCGTGGTACCAAACGCAGGTTCAATCACAATTAAAACTAAGGTGGCAAGAATCAAAAGAACAGAGACAATTTTTTTCCGATCCCATTTTACTTTTTTGAAATCAAAATTATAGAAAAAATAAGAAGAAAAAAGCAAAATACTGATTTTGGAAAATTCAGAAGGTTGGATTTGAATCCCACCAATTTGAATCCAACGATTGAAACTCCTTCCATAACTGGTTCCTACTGACTTCCCAAGACCAGGGATAAAAACAGAAATGAGAAGTAACAAACTAAGAACAGAAAATACAAAAGACCATCTAACTAAAAATTGATATGGAACCTGGCTAAAAACCAAAAAACTAAAGATCCCAATGACTCCCCATAACAATTGTTTGTTTAGGTAATAATTGGAATCAGAAAATTCCCTTTCGGCGGGAATGACCGAGGCGCTGTACATCACCACAACACCCATTCCAAAAAGGAAAAAAATTCCATACAGAACCGGCCCATCAAACCTCGAAGTTCCAAATCGAAAGAGGTTTTGAATCGACCTATAGATTTCCATACTTTCGATTGAACCTTGGTCGACTATTGGATCTTTAGTGTAGACAAAGTGATGATGGCAAGGATGATCCCAATGATCCAAAAACGAATCACTACCTTTTCTTCCGACCAACCTGACAATTCAAAATGGTGGTGTAAGGGAGCCATTTTAAAAATTCGTTTTCCCGTGAGTTTGAAAGATCCCACTTGTAAAATCACACTCACTGCCTCTGCGACAAAAATACCGCCAAGGATCACAAGAAGGATTTCTTTTTTTAACATAATGGCAACAAGACCTAAGGTAGAACCAAGAAACAAAGAACCAGTATCTCCCATAAAAACTTGCGCGGGATGACAATTGAACCATAAAAATCCAAGCAAAGCACCAGAGAGTCCCGCAAGAAAAACTGCATATTCATGAGAACCTGGTAGATAAGGAATGTGCAAATAGTTTGCCGCTGATGGCGTTCCTGATACATAAGAAATCAATGCAAAGGTCGCCGTTGCAATCACAACCGTTCCGGAGGCCAGTCCATCCAGTCCATCGGTAAGATTAACCGCGTGCGAACTACCAATCAAAACAATGATAGCAAAAGGAACTGCCAAAAGCCCTAAATTCCAAACGGGTCCTTTCACGAAGGGTAAAAACAAATCGGTAATTGTGAAGACTACACCTTTGGTCGCCACTGAGTTTGATTTACCAGTAAAGTAAAAATACAGAGTGGTGATGGAAACAGCAAAGAAGATAGTCACAAGAAATTTGGTTCTTGCTCGCATTCCCCCTTTGATTTTTTTTACAGATTTCATATAATCATCAGTAAATCCAAGACCAGCAAATAAAATGGCAGAAATCAAAAGTAACAAAACATTTAAGTTTGAAAGGTTTCCCCATAACAAGGTAGAGACGGTAAGAGAAAGGATCATAATGAGTCCACCCATCGTTGGAGTTCCCGATTTTGCTGCGTGAGACTGGGGGCCATCATTGCGAACAGATTCTCGAAATTTTAGGGAAAGAAGAAAGGCAATCAAAGTTTTCCCAAATAGAAAGGTGATGAACATAGAGGTAAGTCCCGCCATCATGGCTCGGAGGGTTACATAACTAAAAACTCGTAAAAAACCGTAATCGTTTCCGAACGATTCATAAATCCACTGGAACATTCTATTTCCCCTATCGACCTAAAGTCCTAAATTTTGAAATGCATTCTCTATTTCTTCGAAATCTACAAATTTTGTTTTTTCTTTTCCTAGAATTTGGTAGGTTTCGTGACCTTTCCCCGCCACCACCAAAATCCCATCTCGTTCTAAAAGACCGACAGCCCTTTGGATGGCAACCCTTCGGTCCGTGATTTTTTCATACCTTTTAAAACCACGAGAGAAACCAGATTCAATTTCATCCAAAATGGATTCTGGATTTTCGGTTCTTGGATTATCAGAAGTGAGAATCACAAAATCTGCCAATTTTTCTGCAATCTTTGCCATTAGCGGTCGTTTGGTGCGATCTCTATCCCCACCACATCCAAAAAGACAAATGAGTTGTTTCGGAGCAATTTCCACACAACTCTTTAAGATATTTTCTAAGGCATCTGGGGTATGAGCGTAATCCACAACAGCAATCCGTGATTTGTCGGGATAGGGAACCACATGGAATCTACCAGGAACAGTGGGAATATTTTCTAAACAAGAGATTACTTCTTCCCATGGAAACCCAAGTTCATATGCAATCGCTAGAGCAAAGGAAGTATTGAATACATTGAAATTTCCAAGGAGATTTGTTTTGATAGATCGAACTTCTACAAATGGTAAATTTTTTGCTTTTTTGTGAAATCGGTATTCACTCTGTAATAAAGAAAGTTTGGTATTCGAAAAATTGAACTCACCTGCCTTTCCAAAAATATAAATGGGAGATTTTAACTTTGCCTTCTCGATCCGTGCGATCATTTCGGATCCAAAAGGAACATCCCCCGCCACAAGACCGAATTTGTTTTTTACTGATGATTGTTCTAAGAGTTGAAAAATTTTAAATTTACTCTCAAAATAATCATCCATATTAGAATGAAAATCTAAATGATCTTGTGTAAGATTGGTAAATCCAGCGCAGGTAATTTCTAAACCGGCAACTCGCCCAAGTTTGAGCCCATGGCTACTCATTTCCATAAACACATATTCGATCCCTTCTTCTAACATTTGTTTGAGGAGAAGGTTGAGAGATGAGGCATCCGGAGTTGTATATCCCGATTCTAAAACACGATCCATAATTTGGATTTGTACGGTTCCGATCAGAGCCGCATTTTTTCCAACTTTTCTTGCTAGGTGGAAAAGGATAAAGGTTAAAGAAGTTTTTCCGTTTGTACCAGTGATGGCGATTATTTTTAATTTTTTGGCTGGGTTTCCGGCAAGAAGACAAGCAAGTTTACCATGTGCTTCTCCGACCGTATCTTCTGTTTCCAGGATCACTGGAAATTTTTCCAATCCTTTTAATTTCAAATGGCGTTTTGATACGAGGACTACCTTTATACCGCTTTCTAGTGCCATCGATAAAAAGGATTCTTGTCTTTCTGTTGTGTCTTCCGGTAATACAAAGATATCGTTCGGTTTTAGTTTCCGGCTATCTCCCCAGATATAATTCACTTCAATAGAGTTATCCCCTTTGATGAGTTTTACTTCGGGGATTCGTTTGATAAGTTCGGATAGTTTCATTATTTTTCTTTGGTCCCGAGGTCTGGGATTGGTGGAAGTTCAATCGTCACAGTTCGGTTTCCTAAACTGATAGGTAAAAATTGATAGGTTCTACGATATAGGGTCTCAATTCGTTCTGCGGAAGTGTATGCTACGATCCCAATTTTGAGTTCATCGTTTTTTCGTTTTAACTCTTCTTTTGTAGAAGTTCTTTCATGGATTTGTCTTGTTAGTTTTGCTTTTGTAAGTCCTTGCCAAACGATGGAATAAAAAAATAATAAAAACGGAAGTAAAACCACCAAAGGTTTTAGCGGAGAAAGAAAATCCAAAACCAAATCTGGAATCTTCCTTAACTTTCCTTTCATCGTTCCCATCTCTTATTCAATATCGGTTCTATTCTTTGAATGCCCCGTAATTTTGCAGATCGAGAGGCTCGGTTTTCTCTAATTTCTATGTCCGTAGGTAAAATAGGTTTTTTGGTTAAAATTTCGAAGGGATGGTTTGCCTTTAGATCCCGAAAGGTCCACTTCACAATTCGGTCCTCCAAGGAATGAAAGGAAATACAAGCGAGTACTCCACCAATTTTTAAACAATCTGTGATAGTCCTGATTCCCTTTTCTGCATGTAACAACTCTTCGTTGACCTCGATCCGAAGGGCTTGGAATATCCTTGTGGCAGGATGGGTTTCTTTGGGCCAAAACTTTCTAGGGATCGATGACTCCACAAGTTTTACCAGATCCGTATTAGTTTCGAATTTTTTTTTATGCCTCGACTGTACAATGTTATTTGCAATTTTTAAGGCCCAACGTTCCTCTCCATATTCCCAAAATACTTTTTTCAGATGAAGGACTGTGCTATAATTGACTACATCGGCTGCAGTTTTTCTGCCCACTTCTGGTTCGAGCCTCATGTCCAAAGGTTCTTCATTTTTAAAGGTAAACCCGCGACCAGAATGTAAAAAATGAAAAAGAGAAACTCCTAAATCCACAAGCGCTCCATCAAGACCTGGACAACTCACAGAATCCAAAAGATCTTGATCCACTTCTGAAAAGTTCATTTGAAAAGAATGGACTCGATCGAGGGAACCAATGACGGATAAAATTTCTTTTTTGGCTCGTTCCAACATCACAGAATCACGATCAATCAATATGAGATTGGCATTCGGGAAAGTTTGTAAAATGAGTTTGGAATGCCCACCTTCACCGGCTGTACCATCAAGGAACCATTTGGGTTCGGGGCTTTCCGTTTTTTGGAGTAAATCAATGACTTCTTTTGGAAGTACGGGGATATGAGGCGATTCTGACACTATTACTTTCTTACTGTATATCTGTCAAAATCCTTGCAATCCTTTAATCCTTTGGGGAGATTGAAAGTATCAATGAGCTCCTATGAAGAACACTCCCATAGAAAAAACCTCTTCAGTATAGGGAAATTGGGATATGCCAAAGGGGACAGACCCAATGTGGACTGCATTCTTTGTGGGGTACGTGATAAAAACGAAATCGTTCCCAATCTGACCATTGCAGAAACAGAACTTTCAATTGTTTCGGTCAATCTTTTCCCTTACAATCCAGGCCATATCATTATCTTTCCCAAACGTCATATCATCCACTACCTGGAGTTAACAGAAGACGAAGCTCTGGACATCCATAAACTCACTCAAAAAGCGATGAGGATTCTGGAAAAACAATGGCGGGTGCAAGGTTTTAATATTGGTTACAATCTAGGGAAAAATAGCGGGGGTTCTATTCCTCATATCCACGAACACATAGTCCCTAGGTTTCCCAATGAGGCAGGGTTTTTAGATGTAATTTCCAATACAAGAATTGTGATCTATGAACCTTACCAAATGTGGGATGACCTAAAAAAACATTGGGCAGAAGACTTGAGTTAGAGTTTAGATCAGTCTTTCTTCTGGTAGATGGTATGTCCCAAAAACTTAAAACTATCTGAGATTCCAAACATAGTTTCTGAATGTCCCAAAATCAAATACCCTTTTGGTTTCAAACTGACTTCAAAGTTTTGGAATAAAGTTTTTTGTGTTGGTTTGTCAAAATAAATCACCACGTTCCTACAAAAGATTAAATCCAATTTTTCGGTAATGGGAAAAGGAAAGTGTAAAAGATTAATTTGTCTAAAATCGATGAGTGCTTTCAAATGCGGTTTTGCTTCGTAAAACACATGGTCTTTGTCTGTTGTTTTGATGAAATGTTTAGATTTCATAGTATCTGAAACTGGTTCCAACCTTTCATCTCGATACAGACCTTTTTTGGCTGTAGCAATCACCTGCGTATCGATGTCTGAGGCATAAATTTTACAATTCCAACCTGGTTTAGAATTAAAGTATTCGTAAACCGTAATGGCAATGGAATAAGGTTCTTCACCCGTAGATGAGGCAGAACACCAAATCCTAAGAGTTTTGGGACCACCTGCCGCCGCCGCTTGTTCTAAAGCAGGGAAATACTGTGTTTTTAAAAATTCAAAATGATGGTTTTCGCGAAAAAAATCTGTTTTATTCGTTGTTATGCGATTGATGAGTTCTTGCATTTCATCCGTTGCAAACTTTGGGTCTAGTTTTAGTTTGGCAACATAGTTCTCAAAACTAACAATTCCCAAAGTGCGAAGTCGTGCATTGAGTCTGGACTGTACCATGATTTTTTTATGCGGTGCTAAAAAAATACCAGCTTGTTTGTACACTAAATTTTTAATGAATTCAAATTCGGCATCACCGATTGTGTTTAAAGATGTTCGAAAGTCCAAGTTGCCCTCGTAAGTGATTCGACACTCTTTTTCGGTTCTGACAAGTTGTTTTTTATAAGGGATAATAGATAATGAAAATAGGCATCGTAAAACACCTGAATGCCCGCCCCCTAACCCTCTATTTTGAGCGAACCTCCGGATATATCCCAGTGTACGATAACCCAAGCGTACTCATCGAACTCCTAAAAAAAGGAGAATTGGATTGTGCCCTTGTATCTTCCATAGAATGCGAAAGAAATCGTGATACTTTGGACTACACGACTGTGGTGGGGGTTTGTGCCAGAGATGTGGTTCGATCCGTTCTTTTCTTTCGCCATGAATCGGAACCAGGGTTACCCAAAGTTGTCTATACTGACAAAGGTTCCCGTTCGAGTGTGGCCCTTCTCCAATGCCTACTCTTTCGGGAATTTGGAAAGTTAGTAGAAGTGGTTCCTACCCCTGCTTCTGAAATCTCAGAAATGATGAAAGAGGGAAAAGGTTCTCATCTTTTGTTTGGCGACCACGCACTTTTACAAACACCAGTTCCTGGATACCAGGTTGTGGACCTTGCGGAATGGTGGAATCGTTCTACGGGGCTTTATTTTAGTTTTGCTTTTTGGGCCTTTCCCAAAGGAAAAGTTTGGGATGACAGACTTTTTTTAACTGCCTTGGAATATGGATTAAAAGAACTCGATTTGATCATTAAAGATGAAAAGAGACTTCCCATTGCCATAACAGATAGGTATCTCAAACAAGAGTTACACTACATTCCGGAACAAAAAAATTTGGATGGGTTTGCTCTTTTTATTAAAACAGCAAAGGAATTAAAACTCGTTTAGAAAAACCGAAGTTTGTATTCCCAGGTTTTAGATTCTGGATTTTCCAAGGTTTCTTGGAGGGGAATTTGGTAAGTTAAATTCCCAAGTCCAATGAATCCTCTGTTGGAACTACATTCGGAATCCTTAGGAAATAGAACTTTAAATTGAATTCTTCCTTCCTTAAGAAGTCTAGAAGTTTCAGAAATGATCTTTTTTTCGCCCGCACCAGATTCCGTAATCGCACTGTCTGTTAGGTTCGGAAAATCTCTTTTTACGATCAGTGTCCTCGGTTTGGACTTAATCGAAAAAGTTCCCACAAGCACTCCTTCCAGATGCAATGGATCCTCAAAATCTAGTTTATAAGAAACCTTTCCTTTTCGTTTAAAATACATATCAGTAGTTTCTGATTTTTCTAATTCACGGAAAGTGAAGTCTCTCACCTGAAGATTGTTATTCGATTTTTTTTTGATAGAAGTGATGATTTCTTCTTTGGAAGTCGGTAGGAATTTGATGAGTGAGTCGTTGGAATCCTTTTTTAGCGGAACAGTATAGGCAATTTCCACTGTCCCCGAACTTTGTTTTCGAAAAAGAATGGTCTCTTCGTATTCAAAACAACCAAAGAAAAATAAAAGAATGAGTGTAAAAGGAAGGAAACGAAACACATCCTAGGCTTCCCATGTGGAAAGCCTAGGGTCAAGGACTATTTGGAAACAGGATAAGCTTCGTTTCCGTGTTCTAAAATATCGAGTCCTAACAACTCTTCTTCTTCCGAAACTCGAAGTCCCATAGTCTTTTTGATTACATAAAACATAAGGAAACTCGTTGGAAAGGCCCATAGGAAGGCAACCACTACACCGATGGCCTGGGCTGCGAATTGGGCAAAACCAGCACCGACAAAAAGTCCAGTATCCAGACTAAAAAGCCCTACCGCCAGTGTTCCCCAAGCCCCACAAACTCCGTGAACCGAAACAGCACCCACTGGGTCATCGATTTTGATTTTATCCAAAAAAAGAACAGAGATGATGACGAGTATTCCGGCAATTGCTCCAATAATCACAGCACCAGTGATACTCACGACATCACAAGGCGCAGTGATGGCCACAAGACCGGCAAGTCCCCCGTTAAGCGTTAGACCGATCTCTGGTTTTTTAAACAGAAGCCATGTGAGGATCATTGCAGAAATGGCTCCGGCACAAGCAGACATATGGGTTACGACCGCAATGCGAGCAAAACTTCCTCCTTCAATGGAAGTTGTGGAACCCGGGTTAAACCCAAACCAACCAAACCAGAGAATGAACACACCCAATGCTGCCATCGACATATTGTGACCTAAGATAGGATACACCCGACCATCGGTTTGGAATTTTCCCATACGAGGTCCCACAACAATGGCTCCAGCAAGACCTGCCCAAGCACCAACACTATGTACGACTGTTGAGCCAGCAAAGTCATGGAACCCAACTCCTTCGCCACCACCAAGTCCTAGGGTTTCTAAAAATCCAGTAGAGATTCCAAGGAGGCTTCCCCAAGCAAACGATCCGAAGATAGGATAAATAAACGCAGTAATGATAATGGAAAAAACCAAATAAGCAGAGAACTTAGTTCGTTCAGCCATTGCCCCTGATACGATGGTGGCAGCAGTTGCCGCAAAAACAATTTGGAAAATAAAGAAAGTATATTTAGCAGGATCCATACTTCCATCTTCTGCATTGATCAGAGTTTCTGCAAAGGCAGGAACACCTACACCAAACCCAGTAAGGATTTGTGGACCAAACATAATGGAAAATCCAATCACCCAATAAGCAATGGCTCCGACAGTTAAGTCAGAGAAGTTCTTCATTAAAATGTTCACTGCATTTTTGGCTCTTGTGAATCCAGCCTCCACGTAAGCAAAACCTGCTTGCATGAAAAAAACAAGAAAGGCTGCAATACAGGTCCAAACCCAATTTGCTTCCTGTTTGGTGGTTTCCAGTGCAAGTTTGGTTTCCTCTAAGGAAACTTTGATACTTGCCATTTCTTTTGCCAATGTTTCTAAACTTTCTTTGTTGCCTTCAGTCTCTTCTGCTCCCAAAGAGGAAACAATCAGAAGGACTGTTAAACTAAATAATATACCAAATCGTTTCATAAATTTTCCTTAACTTGCTTTCTGCGAATGTGATTCTAACCTTAAAAGAGAAGTTTTTAACTCCATACTTTGCGGTGTGTTTTTTACGCCTTGTTGCAATACTTTGATTGCTTTTGGTTTCGCATTTTCTTTCAAATAACACTGTGCAAGTAAGATACTTGCTTTAGCAAAACTATGGTCACTGGAAAGTGCCATCTTTAAAGCTCGTTTTGCTTCAGAAATCATCCCAGCTTTGTAATACGCTCGACCCATCATAAAATGAGATGCAGCAGTATTATCACCGGATGTTCGTAGATATTCTTCTAAATACCGAATGGATTCTTTGTATTTTCCGTCCCGGTAATACATTTTCCCTAAAAACACTAAAATTTCTTTGAGTGAAGAATCAATGCTGAAGGCTTTGAGGGCTTGTGCATAAGCCTCTTCCATCTTCATTTTGGAATTTGATTGTTTCGCAAGTTGTATGTAATGCGAAGCTTCTGGAATGGAATCTCCACAATAGAGGAAAAGAAAACTCAAATCGTCCCCATTCGGAACATCACCTTGGTAAGCACGAAATCGAGTTACAAAGGCAGCTGACAATTTTTTCAAATCAACTTTCCCACGACCTTCCATAACAAGTTTTTCTCTTTCGTCTTGTAACCATGTGAGAATTCGATCCACTCCCACTTCATCTTTCATATGATTTCTTTGTTCACTAAACCCATCTGAAATTAAGAGGAGAAAATCTCCCGGTTCTAGTTTGCCTTGTTTTTCTTCATAATCAATCTTCCTAACAGGAAGAATTCCGAGAGGTACACCTTTTGTATCGTACTGGATGAAAGTATCATCAGCAGCTTTGTAATGTAACATTCGTTGGTGGCCTGCATTCACATAACCAAAAGTATAATCACTAAAAATACGAACCATAAAGGCAGTAAAATATGTAGACTCTGGTAATTGTTCCCTAAGGTTTTCACCAAGTTCCTCCATGATTTCTGTTAGTCCAAGCCCCGCCATTACAGATCTACGAAATTGGTGATGGATGGCCATGGTAACTAAGGCCGCTGGAATTCCATGTCCCGACACATCGATGTTAATTGCTGTTAACGAATGTCCTTGTCTAACGATATCCACTAGATCGCCGCTGACTTCTGCCATTGGTTCATAGTGACTCGCAAAATAGATTCCGTTCCATGCACTCAGGTCTTGGGGAAGGATTTGACTTTGGACATTTCGACCCATTTTCAAATCCCATTCTAATTGGTTAAGAACGGCTGCCTCTCTAGCTCTTGCGGTAACAAGACCTTCAATCAGTCGAACTCCATATAAAGCAAGGGCTAACTGTGATGTTAAGGCTTCGAGAATTTCTAAATCATCAGTAATGTAAAAATTTTCCCGTTCACTTTCAACAGCGAGTGTTCCCAGAATTTCTTCTTTTTGCATGATGGGGACACACATTACTGATTTGGTAGTTTCTCCCTCATCAAAGAAGTGAGCCGATCGAGTGAGATCGTTCACAAGAATTGGTTCTCTCGTTTCAAAAACGGAACCAGAATATCCTTCTCCCATAACTAAATTTCTGCGAGGAGGTTCTGTTTCTTTGACAAACTTAACGGGAACGAGAAACTCTCCGTCCCAAAGTCGGAGCGTAGTGTTGTCCGACTCAAAAATTTCCTGACAGATCAGGATGACTTTGGAAAAGAGTTGGTCTTCTCTATCTAAATTTGCAAATTCTTTGGAAATGTAGAGAAGGATCGCAATTTTATCTTTATCTGTTAATCCTCCCACGACTTTGTTTTGTCCGCGGAAGTTGACGAGCATTCGTTTGGAAACTTTGAAATCAACCATATAGGATACCTTTCTGATTTAGATGCAAGTATCGTACCGACGATGCATCTCGCCTAAAGAAGTCAGAATATCATATATTTCTCTACATTTTGTCCTAAAGTTCAGCGAATGAGACAGGAGCCAATTATGGAAATCATCCAATTTGCCTAAATATTAAGCAAATGGTGTTCTTCATTGGAACTGGATTTGGATTTGTGCTGCTGCGCGAGTCTCGGCCCCGTCTCGTTCTGGTACACTTAAACCCGATCTCTGGATGGAAACCGAATACAGATACCCTTCACCTAATTCTTTGGGAAAAATGGAACCTGCAATTCCCAAAGACCCTGTATAAAATCCTCTTAAACTAGAATCTGCTCGAAACTCTCTACCAATTCCTGTTAAAAATTGGAAGGATTCTATTTTGCCTATCACTAAACTAACGTTACCTGCATACATCGTTCGTATTGGATAGGAAAATGAATTATTCGCTCCATTCAATGAGAGATGGGACTTTTCAAAAAAGGTACGATTCCCTTCGACTTGTAAATCAATGAGTTCCGTAATTTTATAACCGACACCTACTAACAAACGTTCAGGGAGTCGTTCCTTTAAATTTTCCGATCCTAAATATTTATCAAACCTGTAACTTCCTGGTGATTCTAATATTACACCGAATCGAAAATCTCCATATTGAATTGCTGTGGACGCAGAAACGTTCCATGAATAAGAACTATAACCTCCAAGCCTTCCTGAAACTCCTGGGCCAAGGTTGAGTGCAAAAGATAAATGTTCGTTCCATTTCCAACTGACAAATCCTTGAAATGCATAATTAGAAAACCTTTCAACGGCAGGAAAGGAACGTAAAAAAATCGGTTTCCCGCGAAATCCAAAACCTAAAGAGTCCGAATAAGAAAAATACAAGGCACCGGTAAGATACAACGGAGATATTTTCGGATTCGCATAACTTGCATTTACTCCTGCATCTAATAAATGTTTTGATTGGTTTGTAAGAAAGGCAGTGTTTCCGTAAAGACTCCCCATCGGATTTTGTGTCACCACTCCCGTAGAAGATAGTCCAAGTAAATAAGCGGAAGGATAGGCTGATTCATACCCAGAAATTTGAGCCGAGAGACTTCCCGAAACACTGATAGAAAGAGAAAGACCGAAAACCAGGAAGTAGCTTTTTCTTTTGAAAATCATTTACTGCCATTACTCCAAAGATTTATTGGAAAGAAAAGGGAATTCCAATGACAAAACCAATGTACAAACAATTTCGATCTCCTCAAGGTTGGTATTCTTTTCTTTTTCCGGCTTCCTGGGAACAAATGGTCGTTGAGGAAATTCCTGCTTTTTTTCATCCAGATGGAGGTGGTGCCTTACAGGTTTATGCTTTCGAATCTAAATTGGAAGATTTTAATGTAGACCAAGAATTGGAGAACTACTTAAAAATCCACGAAATTGACTACGATTCAGAAAACGTGGCTGTTTTTGAAAACAATGAAGGTTCCTCCATTCGTGCCTGCGAATTTCTAAAAGAAGACCGAGTATGGATGGTGTATATGGTTGCCAACCAATCAAGAATGCTTCTTGTTACTTTTAATTCCGATGAAGAAGTAGGAGATGAACTTTTCCAACAGTTAACCAACATTATCAGTTCGGTTAGGTTTTTGGATTAATTTCTTTCCCTTTTTTACTTTACAGAAACAAAATTGAACTTAGTCTCTATTCCACTCATTAGTGCCGAAATTAGGAGACCATATGAAAAAAATAGGTTACGGAATTGGGGCTTTTTTTGCAGCCATTCTGCTCATCGTAATCATCGCGTTAGTTTTTGCTGGGAGTTTCATCACTCCAAGTTTTCTTGTCAAACAAATTGAATCATCCATAAACGTTAGGGCCCATGTAGAATCGGTCAATATCAGTTTGTTCAATGTTCTTTCGGGAATTGAGATCGAAGGAATCATCCTTGCCCCGCGTGATGAAGTGGCAAACAAAGGAACTCCTCTCGATGAAAGAAAAACTAAACCAAAAGGTCTTATCCAGTTGGGGAAAGCAGACGTTAAAATTTCCTTTTTAGCTCTTCTGACAAAAACCTTAAAAGTAAATAAACTTGTCCTGAAAAAACCAGAAATCTCTTTAACCATGAATGAAGATGGTGGTAACAATCTTAGTTCACTTTTCAAAACACCAAAAATTGTCGATGGCGAAAAAAATCCCGCACTTTCCCCAGAAGCGTTAGCGGAAAAAAAAGCTGCCGAGGAAGAAGAAGCAAAAGAAAAAGCAAGTGCACCGCCCTCAGGCCCATTCTCTATCAAAGACATCCCGATTGCTATCAAAATGGGGCTTGTTGGGATTCAAGATGGAACCATCCAAGTGAATATGCGTAAAACGGGCCAACAAATTCAAATTCAAAAACTAGATTTAGAATTAAAAGACATTGATATTGATGGAAGTGATCTTGAGTCGCATAACAGTGTGAATGTAAATTTTGATGCTGATGTTACCATCATTGGTAGAAACAAAAACGAAGCCGCAAAATTTATATTAGAAACAGAAGGAAAGGTAATTCCGTTTGTTGTCAAAACGGGTCTTGTGAATCCAAAAGTCATCTATGAAGTCACAATGAAGGAAGATTCTTTTGTTTCTGGATTTGCTGCGTTTGATGCCATTGCTGGTGAATTACCCGCATTAAACCAAGCTGGTTTAAAACTTGATAAACTAAAAGAAAAAGCAGCACTAAAGAAAGATGTATCCTTTAAGGTTGAGTATAGCAATGGAAAGGTAACTTTTCTCGACGAACCGACTTTCCCAACGAAAAACTACGACTTACAAATTATAAAAGGATCGTATATCATTACCACTACGAACTATCATGAAATGGGAATGGGGATGTTGTATGATGAAGCTGAATCCAAGAAGTCTTTAGCATCTGTGGATGAAAAAATCAAACAAGCTACCAAAGGCCAAGGGGATCCAAAAGCCATTCGTAATAAAATTGTGGGAAACTTAGTCAAAGATGAAAGGCTTTTCATTCCTTTTCGCACTTACGGAGACATTCGTAGTCCGAATGTGGAACTGGGTGTGGGTCTCGGAACCTTAACTGACTTAATTGGTGGAGCTGTCAAAGAAGTGATCAAAGGAAAAGCTGGCGATGCTTTGAAAAAAATTCCAGGAGCTGGAAATGCTCTGAAAGGTTTAGGTTTCTAAACTCTATTAGTACATAAAAAAGGGACTAAAATCTTAGTCCCTTTTTCTATCTGCAGTAGTTGTTAGAATGGATTGATCCGACTAACGCCCACCACTAGATCTTTTTCTCATACTTGCGTCCAAAACTTTTTTACGTAGACGCAAACTTTGTGGAGTGACTTCCAAAAGTTCATCATCATCTAAAAATTCAATGGATTGTTCCAAAGTTAGTTTCTTTGGTGGAACCAAACGAATCGCTTCATCCGATCCAGAAGCACGAACGTTAGTTAGTTTTTTCTCACGAACTGGGTTTACTTCTAAGTCAGAATCACGGCTGTTCATTCCGAGGATCATCCCAGGATAGACAGATACTTGTGGTTCAATGAATAGATCCCCACGTTCCTGAACCTTCCACAATGCATATGCTGTGGATTCTCCAGAGTCCATAGAGATAAGAGCTCCGTTTTTACGACCAGGAATTTCACCTTTGTATTTATCAAATCGTAAGAAACGGCTAGACATTACCCCTTCTCCACGAGTTTCAGAAATAAAATGACCTCTAAATCCAATGATCCCTCTTGTAGGAATGACATATTCCACACGAGTGATACCAGAAGTGTGAGCATCCATTCCCGTTAACTCACCTTTACGGCGGTTTAGTTCCTGGATACAAGCACCAGAGTATTGGTCAGGTAAATCCATCACGAGTGTTTCGTAAGGTTCGATTTTTTCGCCAGCTTCATTGTGTTTGATGATTACTTCTGGGCGAGAAACTTGGAGTTCGTATCCTTCTCTTCTCATGTTTTCAATGAGGATGGATAAGTGGAGTTCCCCACGTCCTAAAATTTTAAAACGATCTTTGTCTTCGGTTTCTTCTAAACGAAGTGCCACGTTAGTTTCAAGTTCTCGGTCTAAACGTTCCCGAAGGTTTCTTGTTGTGACAAACTTTCCTTCTTTACCAGCAAACGGTGAGTTGTTGACCATAAAGAACATGGAAACAGTTGGTTCTTCTACTTGGATCGCAGGGAGTGGAAGTGGATTTCCAAGATCACAAACTGTATCCCCGATGAACACATCTGGAATCCCAGCCATCGCTACGATATCTCCAGAACCTGCTTCATCAATCTCGTAACGAGTGAGTCCTTCATAACCATAAAGTTTTGTGATTTTATAATTAGCAGTAGTTCCGTTTGTTTTTGCGAGTGTTACATCAGCACCCTTTTTCATGGTTCCTTGGTAAATTTTACCAATGGCGATACGACCTACGTATTCGTTGTAATCAAGTGCTGTGACTTGGAATTGGAGGGCTTTATCACTTTCGTTTTTTACGGCAGCCACATGTTCCAAAACTTTATCAAGAAGTGGTTCAATGTTTACACCCGGTACTTCGGAAAGTTGGTTTACCGCCCAACCTTGTTTGGCAGATGCATAGATGATAGGAAAGTCTAGTTGTTCTTCTGTGGCACCAAGATCACTAAATAAATCAAATACTTTGTCTACAGAGTAACCAGGTCTTGCACCTTCACGGTCTACTTTGTTCACAACTACGATCGGTTTATGGCCAAGTTGGAGTGATTTTCCAAGCACAAACCTTGTTTGTGGCATTGGTCCGTCGAAAGCATCGACAAGTAAAAGTGTACAGTCTGTCATGGACAGAACTCGTTCTACTTCTCCTCCGAAGTCAGCGTGACCTGGAGTGTCTACGATATTAATGCGAGTGCCTTTGTATTTTACCGAAGTGTTCTTGGCAAGGATGGTAATCCCTTTTTCCTGTTCCAAAGTGTTGGAATCCATGAGTCTTTCTCGGTCTTCTTTTGCGGTTACGGCGCCCGTATGGCGAAGGATACAATCTGTAAGTGTCGTCTTACCGTGGTCGACGTGTGCGATGATGGCGATGTTGCGAATTTCCATTGTTTTTACCAGAAATTCTAATCCAGTTAGGCTGTAAATGGGGATTTCAGTTTGACAAGAGGTGCCCATCAGAAATCCTGGTAAGAACTACATTCGAGAAAGAGATTAGGATAGTTATATGTTCGCCATCATTGAACTTGGAGCCAAACAATTTAAAGTGTCTCCTGACCAGGTATTCGTCGCAGAAAAAACAGGAAACTCGGTTGGAAGCACAGTAGAAACGAAAGTCCTACTCCTTTCCGATAATAACAAAGTGAACATCGGTTCACCAGCACTTTCCGGTGCAAAAGTGACTTTGAAAGTATTAGAAGACTGCAAAGGTGAAAAAATCCACGGTTTCAAATACAAAAAAAGAAAGAACTACAAGAAGTCTTGGGGACACAGACAACAACTCCAAAAACTCCAAGTAGTATCCATCAACGGATAATTGATTTATAGTAAGATTTTAAAAGATTTAGGAGGGAAAATCGCAGGAATCCAACTGGAAGGACATTCTCCCAAGGACTTAGGTTCGAAAGGTGAAAATCTTTTGTGTGCAGGAGTCTCCACTCTGGTTCAGAGTGCTCACTCTTATTTGGCATCACAAGGCAGTTTGGAATCGGAAGAAAAACGAGATGGATATTTAATGTTTTTAGTCAAAAAGCACCAAAGGGATGGCTACCAAAGTCTACTTTCGATGGTTTCATTTGGATTAAAATCTTTAGAACACTCTCATTCCCAAGCGATTTCCATCCAAGACGAAATAATAAAGGGGTAAACAATGGCTACAAAGAAAGGTGGTGGATCCACAAAGAACGGTCGTGATTCGGTATCGAAGAGACTTGGTGTAAAAGTTTACGGTGGACAACTAGCAATTGCTGGTAACATTATTGTTCGCCAAAGAGGAACTGAATACAAACCCGGAAAAAACGTAGGGATTGGTCGTGACCATACTCTTTACGCACTTGTTGACGGTGTTGTGACTTTCGAACATGTAACTAGAGAAAGACAACAAATCTCCGTTTACCCGAAAGTGTAATCCTCGCATACATTGTGAGGACAAAACCCGTTTTAGGATCTCCCTTGAACGGGTTTTTTTTTGACCAAAGGATTATATGAGCGGATTTATCGACGAAGTACCCATTCAAATTCGAGCCGGACACGGAGGGGCAGGTTCTGTCCATTTCCATAAAGAGAAATTTGTAGAATTTGGTGGCCCAGATGGTGGTGACGGTGGCAAAGGTGGCGATGTGATCTTTGTTGCTGAAGGTCGAATGATGACTTTGGAAAATTACCTTCCGGATCGTATGTATGCAGCCCAAGACGGAGAACCAGGACTTGGCCAGAATCGAAATGGAAAAAATGGTGAGGACCTAGTCCTAAAAGTTCCTGTAGGAACCCAAATCATTGATTCTGTTACCATGGAACTCATCTATGATTTCAATCACGACGGCGAAAGTTTTACCATTGCTACGGGCGGACGTGGTGGAAAAGGAAATACATTTTTCAAAACCTCTGTCCAACAAGCACCTCGTTATAGCCAACCCGGAGAAGATGGTGGTCAGCTTTCTTTATTATTAGAATTAAAATTACTCGCAGATATTGGGATTGTTGGACTTCCTAACGCTGGTAAGTCGACCCTACTCGCAAAAATCACTCATGCTCACCCAAAAATTGCAGGTTATGCCTTTACTACCCTTTCACCTAATCTTGGTGTGGTGCATAGACATGAAGATTTGTTTCGATACACAGTCGCAGACATTCCTGGAATCATTGAAGGGGCTTCTCGGGGTGTAGGCCTTGGGATTAGCTTTCTAAAACACATTGAACGAGTCCAAGGGATTCTTTTTCTTTTTGACGGTGGGAATTTACAGCTCGAAGAAGAATTGGAAATGTTACGTAGTGAACTTGGAAATTATAACGAAGCCCTACTTGCGAAAAAATTCCTAATTGTGATTAATAAAATGGATATTTGGGATGGGGATCCCGAATTCACAGCGGAGATCCAAAAGAACTACTCCCATTTAGGGGAAATCATTTGTATTTCTGCAGATAAGGAGTCGAACCTAGACTACCTACTGGAACGAATTGATAAAGTATTCTTCCCTGAAAAATCGAAGTTAGTTTATGAAAACACGTAAGGAATTTTTAAGTTCAATTCAAAAAGCGAAACTCATTGTCATCAAAATTGGGAGCGCTCGTGTTTCCGGTGAAGAAACAAAAATCAATGATTTTTTATATGATTTAGTCGGTGACATACGAACGCTTCGGGACCAAGGAAAGGAAGTGATTCTCGTTTCCTCTGGAGCCATTGCCCAAGGAAAAAAACTTCTGAACGAAAAGAGTGGAAACGTTCCGAATGGAAAAACCACACTAGCCGAAAAACAAGCGTTTGCTGCTATGGGCCAAAACAAACTCCTGAATCTTTATGAAAGTTTTTTTAGCCGTGTGAATATCCCTATGGCACAAATTCTTTTTGGAAGAAAGGATTTGAATGAAGATAAAAGTTTTACAAACCTAAAACAGACCTTTCGCCAACTTCTGGATTGGGGAATCCTTCCGATAGTCAATGAAAATGATTCCGTTTCCACAGAAGAAATTAACTTAGGCGATAATGATATTCTTTCAGCCATTGTTGCCTCCATTGTAGGAGCGGACCTTCTCCTCATTCTAACAGGTGTCGATGGATTTTTGAAAGAAGATTTCAAAATTGATTTATTCACTGAAATTACAAAAGATACAGAAAGTCTGGCAACAGGACCTTCAGGCCCTGGAACTGGGGGAATGTTTACCAAAATTAATGCCGCTAAACTTTTGTTACCTTACGGAATCAAAACAGGGATTGTGAATGGCGAGAGAAAACATGCGATTTCCCAATTCTTTGAAACGGAAAGTTTTGGAACCTTGATTGCCAACAGTTCCTTCCCACACCGAATTCCTAATGCTTCTGAAATCCAAACCCATTTCTTTTCTTTAACTTCGGAGTAAAATTATGGCAGATGAATTGACAAGTTACGCAAAAGACCTAGCAACCAAGGCCAGATTAGCTAGTAGAGGCTTAAAAGGTTTAACCACTTTAGAAAAAAACTCGGTTCTGAAACGTGTGGAAGAACTTCTTTTGGCAAATGAATCTGCGATCATCGAAAAAAACCAAATTGATATGAAAAATGGCCAGGAGAAAGGTTTATCCTCTTCGATGATGGATCGACTCCTTCTTGATTCCAAACGAATCAAGGGAATGGCAAAAAGCATCGAAGAAATTCGTAACCTTCCTGATCCCGTGGGGGAAGTGGTTCGTGGTACCATCTTACCTAATGGACTCGAACTTCTTACCAAACGAGTGCCCATTGGTGTGGTCATGACCATTTTTGAATCTAGACCGAATGTCATTATCGATATTGCTTCCTTGTCTTTTAAATCAGGAAACGCCTGTATTTTGCGCGGTGGGTCTGAGGCCTTTCATTCCAATTTGATCCTTTCTTCTTTATTCCACAAGGCAATCGAAGAAAAGAATTTACCTGGTGTGACAAAAGATGTAGTCACATTTGTAGAGAATACAAATAGAGAAGCCATGGTTCCCTTTTTCCAATTGGATGATTTGATTGATGTGATTGTTCCTCGCGGTGGTGAAGCTCTCATTCGTTTTGTTTCGGAAAACAGTAAAATCCCAGTCATCAAACATGACAAAGGTGTGACCAATCTTTACCTTTCGAATCAGGCAAATCCTGAGATAGTCCTTCCCATTTTAATCAACTCAAAAGTCCAACGACCTGGGGTTTGTAATGCTTTGGAAAACTTACTCATTCATAAAGACTATCCGAATCTAGGGAAATTATTGGAAGATTTAGAATCTGCGGGAATCCAAATTCTTGGAGATAAATCCATTACCAAAATTTTTCCTTCCGCCAAACCAGCATCAGAGGAAGATTTTTATACAGAATTTTTGGACACAAGACTAAGTGTGAAACTCGTAGGATCTGTTTCAGAAGCCATGGAAAATATTCGAAAATACAGTTCGGGTCATACAGAATGTATTTTGTCCGAAGATGTAACCGAGATCCAAACTTTCCAAAAAGAGTTGGATAGTGCTGCCATTTTTGTAAACTGTTCCACTCGGTTTCATGATGGTGGTGAGTATGGCCTTGGTGCTGAGGTAGGAATTTCTACCGGCAAACTCCATGTGCGTGGACCGATGGGTCTTATCCACCTAACAACAACAACAACTTATGTTACAGGAAGTGGACAAGTCCGGGGCTAAAAATGGAAGTTTTGTTTTTTGGAGGAAGTTTCAATCCGCCCCATTTAGGCCATCGGCATGTGATTGAAACTGTTTCCAAATCCTATCCAAAGGCTCTCCTTTATATTTGCCCCAACTTTGTTTCCCCCTTTAAGGAAGGTGGAAAGGAGTTTCGGTCCAATGAAATTTGGGAACTTTGTCTTACCGAATTTGAAAGTTTCCTTTCAGAGAATGTGATTCTTTGGGATGAGGAAATTAAAAAGCAGAATACAAGTTTTACAATCGATAGTTTACGAACCCTTCGCACTCTCCATCCAAATTCAGAAATTTCCCTCGTGATCGGCGAGGACAATTTAGGTTCTTTTGACAAATGGAAATCCTATTTAGAAATTTTAGATATGATGAAACAAATCATTGTTGTGCGTAGAGTTACACCCTACCCAAAGGAAGTTTTTATCCCTAGTTACATTCCCAAATCAAAGATAAACCTATTAAGAAACCCAGTTTTACCAATCAGTAGTACGGAGATCCGTCATATCTTTCATGGAAATTTAGTGAATGAATTTCTTCTTCCCAAAACCAAAGAACTTCTCCTGAAGTTTTTAAACTCGAGAGAGGGAGGAAAATTTTAATGAAACAAATTCCTAAATCAAATGCCTCTTTTGAGGATTGGATTTTATTTTTTACGGACGAAATTCCAAATCATGTCACGGAAACCCGCCTCCAACATATTTTCCGTGTTGCCGACTATGCAGAGTCACTCGCTAAAATTCATGGGCATCCCAATCCAAAGAAAGCCTATCTCGCGGGACTTTGCCATGACATCACCAAACAGAAAAAACCGGAAATCCATACGGGACTCTTCAATGAATTTTCTTTGGACGTAACGGGAATTCCTTCGCAGGCCCTCCACGCTTTTTCCGCTCCGTTATGGCTTGAGAAAGAATATGGATTTAGTGATCCTGAAATTACAAAGGCTATTTCTTCCCATACCTTAGGAAATAGTTCTCCCAAACTTTTGGACCAAATTCTTTATGCCGCGGATTTTTTAGGATCCGACTATGCTTTCCGGCAACCAGATCTTTCCCAGTGGGTACAGAAAACAGAGGAAAATCTAAATTATGGAGTTTTTATGAAAGCCTTTCAAACCATTTCCTTTCTTATGGAAAAAAAGGAAGTCATCCATCCCTTTACGTTCCAAACGTATAACCAATCTGCAAACTTGATAAAGGAAACCAAATAGATGTTACGCGAAGCTCCTAAAAAACAACCGATCCCTGCAAAAACTCTTTTGATCGCGGCTGGTTCCTTCTTTTTGATTGCCCTTCTTTTTCTGGTTTTTCGTTCGAAAGGGGGATTTTCTTTAGATCAAAAATTGTCTCAAAGCAAACGACTTCCTATCCTTTTCTCTGTTTTAGGTGATAAGGATGAATATCTGTTTTCCCTTTATGCGGAATTTTATCCCAATGAAAAGAAAGCGGCCCTCTTCTTTGTAAATCCCAAAACCAGTTTTGACGATGGAGATAAATCTTTAAAAGAAAGGGGAAGTTCTGCCCCATCGTATGTGGAATCAGTTTTAGAAGACACTTTAGATTCTAATATCCCTTTCAAAATCGTTTGGACCAAAACACAATTCCAGAATTGGATTAACTTACTTGGTGGACTTGGTTTTTTCTTTGAACCAAAATCCCTTCATATAACAAAAAATTATGCTAGGAACAAACAAACTTATATTTTGGACGGAGAAGATGCTTTTGATTGGATGAGTTCTCTTACGGATGAATCTATGATCTCCTACATTCGTAGACTTGAAATCCAAGAAACAGTATTTTTAACAATCCTTGAAGCCATTCATGAAAAAAGAGACTTACTTGGAAAACAAAGAGTTGCATACCTTCACTCGCAGATGACAACCAATCTTTCCACAAAAGAATGGGAAACTCTGATGGATTTTCTCAAAAAAGAAAAAATCCATTTTGGTGTTTCTGAAGTACCGGGGGAACCGATTGGAAGGCCTAAACAAAAAGACGAAATCCTAAGAGCCAATGAAGAAACTGTAAAAGTTGCTTTTCATAAATTTTCCAGTGAACTTAGGTCCCTCTCCTTTAGCGAAGGCGAAAGAGCTCGGATTGAAGTCCTGAATGGAACCCCAAAAAATGGGCTTGCCAGATACGGTAAGGTGCTTCTGAATGATAAGGGTCTGAAAGTTCTCTCTGTTGACAATGCCTGGGATTCTAGTTTTAAATCCAGTATCATCCTAAATCGCTCCGGAAACACACAGTACACAGATATTATCTCCGATACCTTCCAAGGACGAAGAGTTTACTTCGCACTCAGAAAAGATCTGGGGCTAGATGCCACTGTCGTACTCGGGGAAGATTTTCAAAATTCCAAGGACTAAAATGCCGAATATCAGCACCGAGACATTAGAACATCTCAAAAAAATCAAACAGACGTTAATTGACAAAAAATGTGAAAACATTCAGTTTTTGGATCTAAAAGATGTCCATAGTTATTTATCTTTATTTGTACTCGCAACAGTCAAAACAGAAACGCAAGGTCGGTCTTGTGCGAAGGACATTGATAAGTATATGAAACCTTTAAAACTTGCAGTGAAACGTCAAAACCTCGCTGATCTTCCGAAAGATGCCACTGGATGGATCCTTCTAGATTACGGTGAAATTTGTGTACATATCATGACAGACGAAATGAGAACTTATTATTCGTTAGATCGTCTCTGGGGCGATGCCACTCCTATTGTTGTATAAGATTGAGTGTTTCTTCCCAGTTGTCTTTAGGTAATTCACAAGAAAAATTTTGACAAACATAGTATAAAATTCCAGAACCAGCACCTCTTCCCGTAAGGAGTTCCAGTTCTGGAACCAATGCCTTCGCTTTCGATTCCTCTATTACCAACCAAACTAAATTAGGATCTTTTAATCCTGCTAATTTTTTCCGAATGGATCCAACTTCCTCAAGGTCTTTGCCTCTATACACCACTAGAACTTCCTTGGATGGGTATTGGAATTTTTGGAACGCCGAAATCATCGAAGGATAACTGAGTGAATTTTGTGTGAGTTCGGGAAGGAAGTAGGCAAAGATGGAATTTGCTTTTTTTTGCAGATCTATGTTTTTATACCCCAAGGAAAACAAAAGGTGAAACAAATGTAAGATGGTTGAATTTCCAGAAGGTTCTACTCCATCATAACCTTCTATGGTTCTGACAATCAAATCTTCGTTTCCATGATAGGATTCGTAAAATGGCCCCACCTTGGATTCAAAATTGGCAAAAACATAATCCAATGATTTTTTTCCGAATGCATAGGCATCCATATCCTCATCCAACTGGAAGAGTTTCATCGATACCCAAATGAATTCTGTATAATCGGGAAGGGTCCCAAAGTATTTGGCTTCCCCTTCTCGGAATCGTCTTAGGATGGAACCATCCTCACCTACTAGTTGTTTTGTGATAAATTGATAAATCTTTTTGGAATCTTTTAGATATTCCTCGTCTCCAGAAACCTCGTAGGCAGACAAAAGGGCTCGGATCCAAAGGCAATTCCAAGAAGTTAAGACTTTATCATCCCGTAAGGGACGAATCCTTTTTTCACGAACTGTGAGTAACTTCTCTTTTGCTAATTCCAATTGTTTAGAGAATTCCGGTTTCATTTGGATTCCATCGACAAAAGGATTTTTTCCCTTCCAATAAACATTTAAAATGTTATGATGTTCAAAATTTCCTTCCTCGGTCACATTCCAAAATCCTTGGATTTCCTCTGAGGGAACTAGGGAAAAAAATTCTTCTTGGTTCCAAATGTAAAACTTACCTTCCTCCCCTTCAGAATCAGCATCTTCGGCACTCGCAATTCCGCCGGACTCTAAGGTCATATCCCTTCGGATATAAGTTACAATCTCCCGGATCACTTCTAAAAAGAATGGTTCTCCCGTTGCCTTGTACAATAAAGAAAGAGCTCCAACATAGAGAGAGTTGTCATACAACATCTTTTCAAAATGAGGAACAAGCCATTCATGGTCTGTCGCATAACGGCAAATTCCTCCTCCAACTTGGTCGTAAATCCCACCGGACTTCATGGCATAAGCCGTGTTAAAAGCCATCTCCAGGGCTCTTGGGTCTTTTTTCAGTAAGTAGAATTCCGTAAGGAAACTAAGAGCCATACTAGGAGGAAATTTATTCACAGAATTGGTTTTGAATCCAAAAAACTCTTTATCGTACACTTGGAGGTATCGTTCAAAATTTTTCTCAATAATTTCTTTAGCTGGGAGCTTTCCTTCATTGGATCTAGTTTCATTGTCTCGTAAATACTGTGTCAAATCGGAAGCAGCTGTAATCAGTTCCTCTCTTTGGTTCTTCCAAGCCTCTGAAACCAAACGCAAAACCTCTTTGAAACTGCGTTTCCCGTAGCGATTTTCGGGAGGAAAATAAGTTCCTCCGAGAATTGGTTCCTTTGTGGGAGTGAGAAACATATTGAGAGGCCAACCCCCTTGGGTTCCCATGGCGTGCAGGGCGTCCATATAAATTTTATCTATGTCTGGTCGTTCTTCTCTGTCTAACTTGATGCATACGAAATCGCGGTTTAAGACTTCTGCTGTGGAATCATCTTCAAAGGATTCCCGTTCCATCACATGGCACCAGTGACAAGTCGAATATCCAATGGACAAAAGGATGATTTTATCCTCTTTTTGGGCCTTTTCGAAGGCTTCGTTTCCCCAGGGAAACCAATCTACGGGATTGTGTGCATGTTGTAACAGATAAGGACTCTTTTCATGAACCAGACGATTCGGTTTTTTCGACAGATTTGCCACAATGTTCTCCCAGAAACTAACGTTTCTCCAGGTAGGTTTTTACATTTTAGGTTGATTGACAAGATTGATTTTTTCATCTTGTTTTTGTAAGGGGTTTAATAAGTTTCCATTGAACAGTCATAATATTTCTACCCCGTATTTTTTCATAAGTTCTCGAAAGTTGACCAGTTGGTTAATATCTTTTAGTTTGATCACTCTGCCAGTTTTTGCGGAATCAGACTTTGACGAGGACGTGAAACGGATGCAACTTTCCCAGTGGGAAAACGGCAATACCATCCCAGATTCTCTCCAAGAGGGAAATGGTCCCAAAAAACTAAGACTCACTATTTCCCAAGCCATTGAACAAGTCATTGAAAACAATACCATTGTTCAAAATGCCAAATTGGAAATTGTAAAAGCAGATAGTCCTGAATGGAAAAATGAGTCCAAATACTCTTGGAAAGCCTTGGCCAGCATCCAGTCCTCCAAACAACTTTTTCCAAGTAACCGAAACAACATCTTTGCCGGAACAATTCGATCCCAAGATAAAATTTCGGCTGGGATAGAAAAACAGTTCAAAACCGGAACCTATTTCAAAACTGAGATCAGTACCATCCGGTATGATGTGAACGCTTTTGAAGATCCTGCTTCGCAAAGTGGATTTGGAAGTTTGCTCGCGGCTCCACCAATGTATACGGGTGCAGTTTCTGTTACTTTATCCCAAGAATTACTTAAATATGGATTTGGAAGAAACGAAGAAGATAAGGAAAAACTTCTAAAAAACCAAACCCTTCTTGTTCGCGAAAACTATATCAACATCTTAACACAACTTGTGGTAAAGATTCTTGTGGATTATTGGTCCCTTAGCATCGTAGATTCACAAATTGCTACTTACGAAAAAGTTTCTAAAAACACAGAAGAGATTCGTAGATTAACCTTACGCAAAACAGGTCTTGGACTTTCAGAAGGATTTGAAGTCAACCAATGGAACCAGGCGTATCTTAAAACCCAATCTCTTTTAGCAAAATCAAAAGTGGATCGAATTGAAGCCGAAAGAAATTTGATTCGTATTCTGAATGTAGACACAGGATCTTCTATTGAAGGTGTCACTGATCTCAGCGAAACTTTGCCTACAGGGATCAATCTAAAAGCAGACAAAGAGTATGCACTTTCTAGAAGGACTGATTTCCTTATGTTAAAAAGGGAAAGAGAAATTGCAAAACTGGCTTTGAATACAGCTCTTGCTGAAGACGATCCATCACTTCTTGCCAGTTTTACTTATAGTTCCATTGGTCAAAATTTTATTTCTCCTCAAGATAATTTCATCGCACGCCAACGAGGGATCACATCCTTCAATTACCCACAAATTCTTGCTGAGTTAAAAATGTCATATCCTCTTTGGGATTTAGGAATCAAAGCAGGAATTCGTGATGCGGAAACCAATCTCAAAGTAAATGAGATGAAAATCCAAAACTTGGAACAAGAAATTTCTCAAGAAATTGACAATCGTTATGAAGCACTCATAGCAAGCCATGCTCTTTTGAAAGATCTAATCAAAACAAGAAAAGAAACAGAAATTTTTTACAATGGGCTAATGGAACGTTTCCGACAAGGTCGCTATACGGCTGTTAACGTAAAAAATGCCCTAGATAGTTTGGCAAATGTAGAGCTCGCTGTCACGCAGGCTAAGATCAATTTTAATATTAATTTAGTTCGTTATGAGTTGGCAAAAAATTCTCTTTTTGAGAAATATGGACTCGATCTCTATTCCATTTTGGATGAAGTCGAAAAGAGAGCCAAACTAGAAACCGACAAATTATGAAACTCCTTCCTTCACACCGAAAAGAGGAAATGGTTCGCTACAGACGAACCTTTCACCAGTCTCCTGAACTCAAATATGAGGAAAGGGAAACTGCCTCTTTTGTGAAGGCACATTTGGAATCTTTAGGTTTTCAAGTGGAATCAGGAATTGCAGAAACTGGACTTGTCGCACTTTTTGATTCAGGGATTCCTGGAAAAACAATCCTTGTTCGTGCCGATATGGATGCCCTTCCGATCCACGAAGAAAACAACCACGAATACAAAAGCAAAAACCCGGGAAAGATGCATGCTTGTGGCCATGATGGACATACAAGCATCCTTATGGCTCTTTCTTCCGAACTAAAATCAACATTTTCAGAATTTGTTCCAAAAGGTAGGGTTCTTCTTTGTTTCCAACCAGCCGAGGAAGGTGGATCTGGGGCTGACCGAATGATCGCTTCTGGAATTTTGGAAAGATACAAAGTGGACTCTGTTTTCGCCCTCCATGTTTGGAATCATATAGATCTTGGGAAAGTCGGAGTTGTGAACGGAACCATGATGGCTTCCGTGGATGAATTCAAAATCACTGTCAAGGGAACTTCTGGACATGGGGCAATGCCACAACACACGGTGGATCCCATTGTTGTGGGGTCTCATTTAGTCACAGCCTTACAAACCTTAGTTTCGAGAAACGTTGACCCACTTGAACCTTGTGTGGTCACAGTAGGCTCTTTTCATTCAGGAAATGCTTTTAATGTCATCCCCGAAACTGCTACTCTCCATGGAACCGTTCGTACTTACTCTAAATCTGTTTATGAAATGATTCCCAAACGAATGGAATCCCTTGTGAACCAAGTAGCAAGTGGCTTCGGTGCGAAGGTGGACTTCGAATACAATCGGATCGATAAACCAACCATCAACGATCCCGCTATGGCAGATATAGTGAGAACTGCTGCAAAGAATGTTTTAGGGGAAAATTGCCTCACGGAAGAAAATACAAGAACCATGGGTGGGGAAGATTTTTCTGCCTTTCTTATGGAACGTCCTGGATGTTATTTTTTTATCGGATCTAGAAACGAATCCAAAGGTTTTATCCATCCCCACCATAGCTCTTTTTTCGATTTTGATGAAGATGCCCTTCCCATTGGCCTTGTCGTCATGAAAGAAGTCATAAAAACCTATCTTTTAAATTCCCAGTAAACAAAATTAATCTTGCCGATTTTTCCCCCTTCCCCTATTGGTTAGATATCTAACTAATTTAGAGGATTACATGATTTCATTCGAACAAATAGACGGAATCGGTTTTATCCGATTGGGCATTAACGACAAGAACAGTTTTTCTAATGAATCGTTTTTGGAATTAAAGAAAACAATCCAAACTGCAAAGGAATCCAATTCCAAAGTGATCGTGTTAAAAAGTGATTCTCCAGGTACTTTTTCTTTGGGACTTGATCTGACTACTGTCAGCACAATGGATATGTCAAAAGATCTGGCTCCTTTTTTAAATTTATTCTATGAGAACTTAAAAAGTTTGTATACCCTTCCCGTTCCTACCATAGCTGAAATTTCAGGCCATGCTTTGGGCTATGGAGCCATGCTTGCTCTTGTTTGTGATTATCGGTTTGTTACAGAAGACATTCGTTTTGGATTGCCTGAAGTAAAAATTGGAATCCAAGTCCCATCTTTTATTTATGCTCTTTTAGGCGAAGCTGTCGGATACGATGCTGCAAAACGTCACGTATTACTCGGAGATGCTTTCAAAGCAAAAGAAATGCCGAGTTTGTTCGAAGAAATTACAACAACGGAAGATGATTTAAGAAAAAAATCAAAATCTCTCCAAACCAAATTAAAGAAAAATTCTTTGTCCGCAATGAAAGATACAAAATCAGGAATTTTGAATGTACAAAAAGATATATTGGCTTTGATTGAACCAGATATTATAGCTACAATCATTAGCATTCAATCTTCGGATGCACAGGAAGGAATTGCTGCTTCGGTCCAAGTCAGGAGACCTGTTTTTACTTCTTAAAGAGAGAAACAAAACTTCTAATTTTCTTTTTCCTTTCGGATATGTTTGTAAATTTGATCGAGGATAGGATACAAAATATCCTCGTTTTCTTTTGAGATTCCCCAAGTTTGTAACGAAAGAAGTTTGGCAGAAATAGTCACGATCTTCTTTCTTATTTTTTTCCCATCTTTCGATAGAAGTAAAGCCCACTCCCTTCCATCACTTGGAGAAGGATTTCGTTCGACAAGACCCTCTTTCACCAACCGGTTCACAAGTACCGTACAAGTCGGTTTTGTTTTTTCAATGGTTTTGGCAATTTGTGTCATATTGATCGGGACGGTGCTACGTAAAAGAAAGGTAAGGATTTCAAAATGAGATGTGGTGAGGCCAGGGTATCCTAACTTTTCCATTTCCAACCGAACAATTTCAGCGATTTCGGAACTGATTCGATCAAAATAACGGACAGAACGAAATCGTTTCGGAAGTTCTCTACTCATGAATTACCAACAAACACAAGATAAGTGAATTGTTTATGCCTTTAAAGCTTCAATTTCAGAAATTTCTTTAGGGATAGATTCTGTTAGATTGATAGGTGTTTTTCCATGGATTACAATATCATCCTCGATACGAATTCCGATCCCTCTAAATTCTTTAGGGATGGAATCATCCGTTGGATCGAAATATAAACCAGGTTCCACTGTGACCACCTGACCGTCCTTAAGCGGCCTGGATTTTCCTTCTAAAAAATATCTTCCCACATCGTGAACATCCATTCCCAAGTAATGGCCTGTTCGGTGCATATAAAATTTTCGATAAGTTCCCTTATCGATGATTTCTTCTAAACTTCCTTTTAGAAAACCCATTTCGCGAAGGCAGTCACTTAAGAAACGAACTGTTTTTTTATGAACTTCATTGAAAGGAGTTCCAGAAATAGAATTTAGAATCGCATTCTTTTGTGCGTACAATACAATTTCATAGATTGTTTTTTGGGCTTCGGTAAATTTTTTACCTACAGGAAAAACACGAGTCACATCCGCAGTGTAATAATTCCACTCGGCTCCCGAATCCACAAGAACCAAATCACCTTCTTTTAATAGATCATCATTATTGACGTAATGCAAAATACAGGCATTTTTCCCGGAGGCAACGATATGACCATAACCTCCACCAATGGAGCCGTATTTTAGATACTCTTGGTCAAGGAGTGCTTCCAATTCGTATTCATACATCCCTGGTTTACTTTCTCGCATAATGCGCATATGGCCCAGTTTTGTGACTTCGGCGGCATTTTTTAAAAGCGAAATTTCTTCTTTGGATTTGATGAGTCTCTCCTCATGTAAAAAATGAGGGTGTTCTATGCGGTGTGGACCAAATTTTCCCTCGCGAGCTCTTTCCGAAAGGTTGCGACATTCCGTAATGAGTTCGCGGTCTCGGTCTGGATTTTCTCCAAAAAAATAGTAGAGGGTATGATTTCCAATGAGAATAGCAGGTCGTTCTTTTTCCCAATCACTTAAGTCGTAAGAAAAATTTAAACCTAACATAGATTTGATTTTTTCTTTTCCGAGTCGGATTCCTGTCCAAATTTCTTTTTCTTTATCTTTGGGTAAACAAAACATCCCAACAACTTCTTTTGTGATGACAAGGATAGAATCTTCTTCCGTAATCCCTGTTAGGTAATAGAAATCCGAATTTTGACGGAATTTATACTCCACATCTCTGTTTCTAATTTTATGGCTTGCCGCAAATAAGAGAAAGATCTCACCCGTTTTTAATTTTTTTTGAACGTTAACAATTCGGCTGCGGTACAACTTACTGTTGTAATCTTTTATTTTTTTATCAGGTAATTTCATGAGAGATGACTTCCTCTAAGGCTTCAAAAATACGCACGGGATTTTGGTCCATCATACAACGGAAATGCCCTTCAGGACAAATTCGTCCACCGTGGATTCCGCAAGGCCTACAATTTAAACCTTTTACCTCCATGATTTTATGTCTATCGGAAAGGCTTCCATATCCGAATGCTGGGATGGTTGCACCATATAACATTACGGTAGGAGTGTTGAAAGCAGAGGCAAAATGAATGGGACTGGAATCGTTGGAAATAATGGCGTTTGCATTTCGAATCCAAACCATAAGTTCCTTTAGGTTTGTTTTTCCTACTAGAGAAAGGAGACGGTCTCTTTCTCTGAGTTGGAGTGGTTCCGTTTTCATCAATCGAAAGATTGTATTTTCAATTTCTAAATCAGCCTTGCTACCAATAAGAATCACAGTTTCTTTTCTTTTGCGTAAGATTTGGGTGATGACACTGACAAATTTCTCTTCCGGCATTCTTTTGGTTTCCCAAAGAGATGATGGTGCAATGAGAATGTATCCTTCATCACCCGTAAGGATTCCCTTTTTTTTGCTTAGGAAGGAATCCTCCTCTAGCTGGCCTGGAAATAAATAAGGCCTTCTTTCTCGTCCGCTTGGATAATCATACTCTTCAAATAAAAGTGAAAAAAGTTTTTCTACTTCATGGGGGCCTTGTTTGGGTCTTTGTACAGTCCTTGTATGTAAAAAAGAAAATCCTGATTCCTTGTATCCAATACGAATGGGTGCACGAGTGAGATAAGACAATAAACTGGATCGAAACGAAAAGTGTGCTGAGTACACTTTGTTGAAGGATTCTTTTTTTAACAATCCGGCGAAATGCAAAAACGCAAACGGATTCTTTTTGATTCGTTTTTTGTCTAATGACCAAACTTTCGTTAAATCAGGATTGTTATCCAAAACAGATTCCGTACCTGCATTGACAAGCACATGGATTTCCGCCCCTGGGTGTTCTGTTTTTACCGCATGGAAAAACGAAGTGGATAGGATCAGGTCACCTAAGAAAGCAGTTTGGATGATCAGTATTTTTTCGGGCATCAGTCTCGTTCTAATATCGACACAAAGTTGTTTGTAGCAAGTCCACCTATACTTTGTGCTACTGCCAACCGCTTTTCAGGCCATTCCTCAAAGAAGCGACAAAGTTCTACAATTTGTGCAAGACCCGAAGCACCCACGGGGTGGCCTCGTGATTTGAGCCCACCAGATGAATTGATAGGGATTTTTCCCTTAGGGTGCGTGAGTCCTGCCTTTACTTGGAATAAGGCCTCTCCTCGTTTGAAAAAACCAGCATCTTCGGCACCTACAAGCTCAAAAGGAGTGAAAGCATCGTGTAATTCTGCAAAATCAATGTCATGGGGGTTCACTCCTGCCTCAGCATAGGCCTTTTCAAAGGCGATTCGATTGGCAAGAAAACTGGGATCCGCTGAAGTTAAAAAGGGAGCCGTTCCGGAACCCATTCCTTTGACAGAAATGGAACTAGGTTCCTTGGATAGTATGAGGGCTGCCGATCCATCCGACAAAGGTGAGATATCATACAAACCTAAGGGGCTTGCGATTTTTGTTTGGTTTTGGTATTCTTCCAGACTCAAATTCTTTTTGATATGTGCCTTTGGATTTTCTAGCCCGTTGTCGTGAAGTTTTTTTGCAATGGCAAAAAGATCCTCATCCTTGTAACCATAATCATCTAAGTATTTACGAGTGATCATGGCCCCACCTTGTGCCATAGACATTCCCAAAGATCGTTGTGAATCAGATAAAACAGAACCTAACAAAAGATTACTTTCCTCTCGATTCAATTGACTCATAAGTTCTGTAGCAACCACAAGTCCATGATCGTATCTTCCACTGAGAATCAAATTCACTCCCAATTGAAAGGCAGCTGCTCCAGATGATGATGCTGTTTCCATTCGTATCGAATAGATATCACGAAGACCAAGTCTTGCGGCAAGTTTCGCGGACAGATGGTATTCTTTGTTATAAGAATCAGGCGAAAAACTAGCATAGATGATGAATTGAATTCTGTGAGATTGAAACTCATGTACAGATTGTTTTGCGGTCGCAAAGGATAAATCAAGTTGTGATCCTTTGTGTTTTCCGAATACACTCAATGTTGGATTGTGAATGTAAACTTTCTTCATTAGAATATACTTTACGCTTGCCTATTCTATGAAAACCAATTATCTTTCCATTTGAAGAGAGAAAATGAGGCTACCCATATGAAGGGAAAAAAAGAAGTAATCGACATTTTAGCGGAAGTTCTAGCAGCAGAACTCACAGCCATCAATCAGTATTTTATTCATGCAAAAGTCTGTAAAAATTGGGGATATTTGGAACTTGCCGAATACCTCAGAAAAGAGTCTATCGAAGAGATGAAACATGCAGATGAAATCATCGAAAGGATCCTATTTTTCGATGGAACTCCTGACTTACAAAAGTATCTAAAAATCAATGTAGGCCAAACCGTTCCAGAAATGTTGGATCATGATCTACAGTTGGAGTACAATGCTGTGGAACGATTGAATCGCGGAATCGATATCTGCGTTGCTGCAAAAGACAACGGAACTAGAGAACTTTTGGAAAAGATTCTCGTTTCCGAAGAAGAACATATCGATTGGATTGAAACACAAAAATCCATCATCGCTTCTATCAGCATCCAAAACTACTTGGCTCAAAAATTAGGAGACTCGGAATAAAACCTACTCACCCTACTTACCATGCCATTTGCGGGGAAGGACTTTCTCCGCTTTTGGAATCCGAATTAAAAGCTCACCACCTCAAAATAGGCAGTTCTAACAGAGGTGGAGTTTTTTTTTCCGGCAAAAAAGAAGACGTCATTCAGTTTGCCATTCATACAAAATTTGCTTCCAGACTCAACTTACAGCTATTACATGAGAATGCTGAAACCTACGATGAGTTTTATGCCAAAGCCAGCGAACTCCCTTGGGAAAAATACATTGGCCCTGATGTGAGTTTTCGCATTGATGCCGAAACTAAAGACAAATTAAAAAACTCAGAATTTACGATGCATCGAATGAAAGATGCAGTACTCGATCGTTTGCGCAGTAAAAAAATCCCTCTTCCCGAAATCGAAAAACGAATGGCGGATATCACAATCGTTGTCAGATCGCATACGGACAAATTCAGCATTGAACTTTCTCTTTCGGGAGACCCAGTGGGAAGACGCGGATACAGACTCTTTGCAGGAAATGCTCCCGTGAGGGAACCCATCGCACAAGCAATGCTCGAAGTCTCCGGTTGGAAAGAAGGAAGTACATTAGTGGATCCCATGTGCGGGTCAGGAACCATTCTCATTGAAGCCGCACTCCGAGAACGTTTGTATGGCGAAATCAATCGTTTCCTTTTTGCTGAATCACCTGTCTTTCAGATCCTATTTCCTACGTATGTGTTTTCCGAAAGAAAAATGGAAAAACCAAATTCCCCGCATCTTTTTGGATTTGATGTGGATCCAGAAGCGATTCGCATAGCAAAAGAAAACGCTTATGAGGCGGGAGTCGAAGACTTTGTTTCCTTTGAAGTTGGAAACTGTTTGGATCTAAAAAACAAATTTGGAGACAAAGGTCACGTGGTCACAAATCCACCTTACGGGGATCGGATTGGGAAACCAATGGATGACCTAAAAGAGATGTATTTTCAATTTGGAAAGGTCATTAAAAATGAATTTGGCGGTTGGAAGTTTACCGTTCTTTCGGGAGATTTTTCTCTCCTTGGGAAGTTTGGACTCAAAGAAAACGCACATTTAAGTTTGAAACATGCAAACCTCAAAGCAAAGATTGTAGATTATGAGATCCGAGGGGGGAAATGAATTCCAAAGACGTACTCAGCAGAGTCTTTGAAATCACAAGAGATCCAAGAGATGGACTTCTTTTCTTAAAAGAATTCCAATCTTTATCTCCCGAATCGTTTGCGATTCTGTATGCAGATTCAGAAACTATTTTTAATAGCTCTGAGGCTCTTTTTTCAGATCTAAAACTCCTCTACCAACTCGATCTTTTTCCCTTTGTTGTTTTAGAAGTGGACAGCTTTCAATATTTGAAGGTTTTTTTCCCACTCGAACAAATGAATGCAGATGGGGAAAGAAGCCTTGGTTTTTCCTACCAAGTAGTGGATCGAAACCAATCTCTAAAGGAAGAAGTAACAAATAGCATTCGTCAAAAAAAAATTCCCATCTTACTTTGGGATGATGAATCTGAAAAACTTTCAGCACTTTTGGATCGTTGTCGTTCCATCCTTCATTCTTCAAAAGTAATTTATGTATCCATTGATGGGCCATTGAAAGACCCAAATACGAGTAAGGTAAAATCCATCTTACAAAGTGATTCTAGGTTATCCTTACCAGAAGGTATGACTTTATCCAGATCGCAGGATGAATTCATCCAACTTTCTGAGGATCTTTTGTCCAAGATTGAAGATCCAAAATTTAGTATTGTTCTCACTTCCCCATTCACGTTGCTTACTGAACTTTTTACCGTGAAGGGAAGCGGAACACTTGTTAAGCGAAAAAACAAAATCAAAGTATGCCATTCCACAGATGATGTTGATATGACAAGAGTTTTTCAACTCATTGAAGAATCTTTTGGGAAACCGTTAAAACCAGAGTTTTATAAAACAAAATTTGATGTTTTATTTTTAGAAGAATCTTACCGGGCCTGCGCTTGGATGCAAAAAACAGAACATGGATATTTACTTTCTAAATTTGCTGTCAATGGGGTTGCTCGTGGAGCGGGTGTCGGTCGAGACATTTGGGACCAAATTTTAGAACATTGCCGACCTCTATTTTGGAGGAGTAAACCAGACAATAATATCAATAAATGGTATATGTCGGTCGCCCAAGGGATTGAAAAGGATGAAAGTTGGTATTATTATTGGTTGGGACTCGACCAGTCACTCATTCCTGCGACAATCCAAACTTTGAAATCACAACCGGAAGATTTTTTTCCCAAGTAACTAATTCTAATGCAAACTAAAAATTCAGTATTAGTTTATGATGGAAACTGTGGGTTTTGCACTCGCCTTGCCAAATCCATTCGTGAAAAAACAAAGGATCAAATTGCCATTGTCTCCTTCCACCAACTAACAGACACCGAACTTCAGTCCATCCACAAACAACTAAACAAAGATCTTTGTGCAGGAGAAGTCCAACTCATCGAATCTGGAAATCGGTATCCTGGATTTTTTGCGGTAAGGCAACTATTTTGGAAAATGGACAAATACAAATACTTTAGTTTTCTTTTGTATTTGCCGCTAGTTCCGTTTCTCGGAATGGCAACGATGTATCTCTTGAAGCGGTTCCGAACAAAACTAAGTTAAAACTCGCTCCTTATCCAAACGAGAAAGCCCAGTGTAAAAATCTTCCCGAGCAACAAGTGCCAGTAAATTCCCTTCGATCACTTGTTTTTGAGCTTCCTCCGATTTGGCAGTTTCTTCAATGAGTTCAAACATTTTTTGGCTATGGCCTTCGTCAGCGTCTAGGTTCACTTGAAAAAATTTACCTTCGGGCAGTGCCATTTCCGATTTTAGTTTTTGGTAAGCGCGCGCAATTTGTGAATATTCTAATTTGAGAAGGTATTCGTTGGCAGGCCCTAATGCTCCGAGTCCATAGAAGAATCCTTTTTCAATGATGGATTCCATTTTATCCAAATAGGTTTTTGTTTCGGGTAACAAATGATGATTTGTAAAATCAAAGTTTAACTTTGTTAAAAATTCGATTAAAATCGAAACATGAGTGTCTTCTATTTTACCTTCTCCCAGTTCTCCCCAAATATTTTCGACAAGAATGATCTTTGCATTTTGGTCCCGGGTCTTGGCAGCCACTTTCAAAAACCAATCCACAAAACCAATTGATACAAAGTATTCTTGGCTTAGCCATAAAATTAAGTCATTAAAACTCATTGAAATATTTCGTTCTAATAACCATTGCGATCTAAGGACTGGATGGGTTTCCACATCCTTTTTTAAAGTTTCGACGATGTTCATAGGTTTCTATCCTTTGCATATTGATAACGATAATGATGTTGGTATTCGGAAAATCCCAGATCTAAACAATGGTTTAGAAGTTCCGAGTATGTTTTTCCCATTTTTTCCCATAACAAGGGCAAGGTGGAATAAATGGAAGAAAACCCGGGAGTAGCATTCACTTCGAGTAGATAGGGTAAGTTTTTTTCTAATTTAAAATCGATGCGAAGGTATCCAGAACTTCCGAGTAAATTCGCAATCTGAATGGCATAAGTCTGAAGAGAGTTAGCAAGTCCTTCTGGTACTTTAAAATCCAAGGATTCTACAAAACTTTCCTTTGATTTGACAAGGTCGCTGTAGACTGGTCCCGGATAGTCAACAAACGCCGGTATTGTGGCTTCGTAATTTCCCTTGTTTCCAAGAACTCCAATCGTGAGTTCCCTTCCCGAGAGATAGGATTCGACTAGGACCGTATTGTATTTTTCCACAAGAGCCGGTACAACCTCTTCCCAGTCTGCGGATGTTTTGATGAGGTTTTTTTCTCCAATCCCGAGACTGGAACCTTCGCCATTGGGTTTTACAAATAATGGAAAATTTGCGATCAGTTTCTCCTTTGGATCTTCCACTAACCAGAAATCTGCCGTTGGAATCCCGAAGGATTTTAAAAAAACCTTGGTTTTGTATTTATCCAAAGTGAGGGTTTGGACTGCAGCAGAACTACCAGTATGAGGAACGGCTAAATATTCGCATAACGCCGGTATATAAGCCTCGCGACTTTGTGAATGGTATCCTTCTACCAAATTCCAAACCATCCAATGGGTTCTTTCTGTTACAGGAATCCCACTTAGAACAGAGGCAATCTCGGAGGGGTTTGATAGAACTGCCACATCATAACCTAAATCCTGGATGGTTTTTTCCATATTCTGAATGGTTTCGTCAGATTCCCATTCCTGACAAAGTTCAGGGGTTTTGGGGTCATATACATCACAAGCGAGAATGACGGTGCGTTTCATAATCCTAGTTTTTCCAAATCAGAATCGCTTAATATAGGATAATAAGATTCTTTGTTGGAATCTACCGGTTCGAAGGAAAGATGGATTTTTTTTGTGACCGCCGAACGGAAAACATGTTGGCGAGTTTTAGGAATATAACCCAAATACCAGTTAGGTGCAATGGTGATTTTTCCACCGCCGCCAGGAAGGTCGTTCACAAATTGCGGAATTCCCATCCCACCAATTTTGCCACGCATATATTCTACAATTTCTATCCCACGGGCAAGTGGAGTGCGAAAACCTCTAGATCCAGGGATGAGCTCCGGGTCATAAAGATAGTAAGCGCGGACTCGCATCTCTAAAAGTTTTTTATGAAGAGTGAGCATGGTCTCTTCCTCATCGTTAATCCCTTTTAAAAGAACAGACTGGTTTCCGACGGATACACCTGCCTTTAGCAACTGAAGAATGGCTTCTTTGGATTCCTTTGTACATTCAATAGGATGGTTGAACTGAGTATTACAAAAAATAGATAGGTGCTCGTTGTTATATTTTTCAATGATTTTGCAAAGTGACTCTGTGATCCGGAAAGGCAAAGTAACAGGATTTCTTGTGCCTAACCTACAGATTTTTACATGAGGAATGGAGTTTAGTTCCGACAAAATCCATTCCACTCGAGAATCGGCTAAATTTAAGGGATCACCCCCGCTAATCACAACATCTTCCACTTCTGGATGGTTTCGGATGTATTCGAATGCCTTTTCTAAATCCCCTTTTTCCATTCTTTCCTCATTGGAAGAAACCTTTCGACCGCGCATACAATGGCGGCAGTACACACTACAAGAATGGTTGGAAAATAATAAGACCCGGTTCGGATACATATGAGTGAGCCCACGAACAGGACTTAGTCGTTCTTCCTCCAAAGGATCAGCACTTTCTTCTGAGGAAAGTACAGCTTCCTCGGATCTTGGAACAATCATCCTTCGGATGGGACAATTGGGATCATTCGGACTGGACAAGGAAAGATAATAAGGGGTAGTAGAAACATGCAAACGAATGGTTTCTCGGATTCCAATTTCTTCCGATTCTGTCAGCACAAAATACCGAGAAAGGTCTTCTCCTTTGATTCGGTTTTGCAGCTGCGAGGTATGATCCGTCCAATTTGTTCGGGAATACAACTCTTCACGCGCCCGAAGAACTTCTGATAAACTGCTTTGCACGAGCATAACTTCCAATTCCTTACTTGCCAAGAGACCACCAAATACTTTTCTGGTGGTAATGCAAAAAAACCGCCTGGGGGAAATCCGCATGGTCGCCTTCGATGTCGATGGGACCTTATTTTCCTCAGAATCCATAATCTTTAAGACGTACGTGCAGGCAATCGAAGAGTTTGCTGCCAAGACGGGAAAAATCGCGTCCTTACCGACCCATGACCAGATTATGAATGAGATTGGAAAACCAGTGCGAACCATTTTTGCCAATCTTCTCCCTAGTTTGCCAGAAGTAGAAAGAGATGGAATTTCTGGAAGGGTTCTAGACCTTCTCTGTGATTCCATTCGGAGCGGCGGAGGGGATTTTTATGCAGGTGTTGGATCTACCATTCACTACCTTAAAGAAAAAGGTTATACCATCACTTGTGCTTCCAATGGAAGAAAAGCCTATATTGAAACTGTTTTAGACACAGCTGGTGTTTTGCAATACTTTGAACCAATCGTTGTCATCAACCAAGACACCATCCATACCAAGGGTGAAATTCTTGCTGAGTATGTTCGCAAATACAATTTAGAACCAACATCCATTGCTATGATCGGAGACAGATATAGCGATTGGGAAGCAGCCAAAGAAAACGGTTGCCCCTTTGGATTTTGCACCTATGGGCATGGACTTCCGGGTGAAATTCCAGATTTTTACTGGAAATTCGACGATTTACCGACTTTAAAAGAGTTTTTTTAAATTCCCTTTTCCTACCCTCTCCGACATTTATAGTGTGGCGGTACTTCCCCAAATCCAAGAAGATAAATGGAAATCTTTACGCTATTTGCTTGGCGGAATTTTCCTTGTACTGGTCCTCATTGAAAAATCGATGGGGTTTGATCCAAAAGCCGCTGGAAATTTATTTCCCAAACAAGGGTTTCGTAACATCGGCAAAACCCAAGAAAAAACAAAATTTGCGGAACCAACGGATCCTTTTAGCAAAGAAACCTGGGAAGATGATTTAAACTGGGAAGAAGAAGTCCTCACGCAAACCTTTCCAGATGCAGAACCAAAACAAAAATCACGCACAAAACTCGTGGATGATACCATTCCTGAAATCACTCTTCCGGAAGATCGATTCCCTGGTGCCGGCAAACGCCTGCAAGCGGATGCTGGTTTTCTACCTGTTTACTTTTTAAAATTTTATGGCACTGGTAAAAATAGCCAGTCCCAACTCGTAAAACTTTCCCGTGAATTTCCAGGTGGAGATCCCATTCCCTTTTTATTCCAAGAACTCACCAAAGGTCCAAATGCGGAAGAAAAAGGAAAAGGTGTTTTATCGGCACTCTCCAAAAAGGTTCGAATGGAACCTAACTATCGATTGGAAGACGGAATCCTGCATATTTCCGTATCGGAAGACATTAGCTACGGCGGAAGTATGGAGATCCTAAAAGATAGGTTGGACCAGATCTCTTTTACAATGGTTGGTAATTTTGGAATTAAAGGGGTCATTCTTTATTCCAATGGAGAAAGGATCCGCACGTTAGGAAGTGATGGATTGTCCATTCCGGAAATACTCGCAAAATCTCAGAGAAAGGTAATCATTTTCTGACCCAGTAAATGGTTTACAGATGGTAGATTTCCTGTATTCTAAGTCCTGGTTTATTCATGCGTAGGCATACAATCAAAAGGTATTTTTTTGTGTTTCGTAAAATGTTTTTACGAATCTACCACCCTACCTTCACCTCCACAAATATTTCCGATATAGGTTCCTCGTTGCAGATTTTTAGTGTCATGACTGCGGTTACCTCTATTGTTTCTTTACTTTTTGTCGATTCACTCGTTCGTACAAAGGAAGCTAGTTTCTGGATTGCTTTCTTTCGAATCTCTTCCTTAGCCATTTGTTTCTTTGTTTACCTTTTTGGAAAAAAAAGAGTTCGGCTATTCCAAAGGCATATCTATGGGATCACAAGTTTGGTTCTCATTGCTCTTATTTTGCTTTATATCCCCATGATGGTGTATGATAAACCCAATCATGCTTATTATCTTTTTGGTTCGGCTATCGTCATTGCGAGTGCCTCTATCCTTTTGTGGATTGAACCCTTTCGAATTTTATTACTTTCCACTTTGTACATTGCCGTTTTTATCCCTTTACACTTAAACGTTTCCCGTATCCAAGGGTTTGATCGTTTTATCTTTTACCAAGACGTTCTGATTGTTTTCTTTTTACTTGTTTTTGGATTTGTCGCGAACCTGCTCATCAACTACTGGCGGTTTGAAGAGTACAGAGTCAAAGCTAGATTACGAATCACTGTTGGTAAATTACTTCGGATCAATCAAAAGATAGAGGATCTATCTAGGGTTGATTCAATGACCGAACTTTTTAATAGAAGGCATTTATTAGAACAATTTGATCTCTATAAAAAAAGATCCAACCGCGAAGGATTCATCATTGGACTAGTGATTTTGGATTTGGACAGATTAAAACTCATCAATGACAAATATGGTCACAAACAAGGAGACCTTGCCATCCAAGCCTTTGCCAAAACAGTTAAGTCTAGGACAAGGATCACTGACATTGCAGCAAGGATTGGTGGTGATGAGTTTTGTTTACTTGTTTCTCCTATCGACAAAGAAGGATTAGAAATCCTGACGGAGTCCATCCGTGAAAAATTAGAACGTCTTCTGATCCCCATCCACAACCAACCAGGGGAATCTTTGACCCTAACTGTCTCCATTGGAGCCACACTATTCCGTCCCGAAGACGATCCTAGCTTTGACGAACTCTACCACAAAATTGATACGGCCCTTTATACCTCAAAAAATGAGGGCAGAAACCGGATCACTCTCATCGAATCTTAAAAAAAATGATCGACAAGTTTTACAAAAATCTTTAGTGTTGATATTGAGACTGATTCTCAGTTTATGTCCATTACGGATAAGGTGTAAAATTTCGAAAGATGGGGAGCTCTAATCCCCCATCTTTTTTTTTACCTACCGAGACCAAGGCAAAGCCAGAAGATTTGATAGATTGGAAATCTAGTTGGAATCTGCTCCCACCTGGTTGCAGTCATATTCTTCTTCGTAGAGTAAATTTCTGCGAACCGGTTGGAACCCACCTTCCGTCAAAAATTTTCGTGCTTCCTTTTCTGTTTTCAATCCAAAGGAACGAAGGACATTTTCTTCAATCACAACGGAAGAAATATCATCAGCACCGGAATAAAGAGCCAGTTGCCCCACACCTTTTCCTAAAACCATCACAGAAGTTTCAATATGTTTGATATTATCCAGGAAGATCCTGCAGATTCCGAGAACCTTTAGGTATTCATGTGTGGGAACTGGTCTCACTTTAAAACGTTTTGTTTGCGGTTGGAAAGTCCAAGGAATAAAAGATAAAAATCCACCCGTGCGGTCTTGGAGGTCCCGAACGACACTTAAATGTTCGATTACTTCTTCTTCAGTTTCTTCCGAACCAAAAACTACGTTTGCCGATCCAAGAAGTCCCACTTCGTGGCAGGTTTCCATAGCTCGTACCCATTCGGATACAGTGGCTTTTTTCGGAGAGATGATTTGGCGCATTCTTTCCGTGAGAATTTCGGCCCCAGCACCAGGGACGGAATCAAGGCCTGCTTCTTTTAAAATCAGTAATACTTCTCGTAATGGCTTTCCAGTGATTGTTTCTAAATTGATCACTTCCACTGGCGAAAAAGCACGGATATGCATCTTCGGATATTTTGCTTTTACAGAGCGAATCACATCTAAATAATATTCAAAAGGAAGGTTTGGATACACTCCCCCCTGGAGGAACATTTGGTCCGCTCCTTCCTCCACAGCGTAATCCATTTTCTGCAAAATTTCTTTTTTCGAAAGGACATATCCTTTTCCGTTTCCAATCTCATCCATAAAGGAACAGAAACTACACTCAACATTACAATAATTTGTATAGTTCACAACCCGGAACATTGTGTAACTGGCCTGGGTATGGGGCCTTATTTTTTCTCGTAAGTAGCGAGCCACCATTTGGATCTTTAAAAAATCACCTTCTTTGTAAAGGATGAGGGCTTCCTCTGGAGAGATGCGTTTGCCCTCTGCCGCACGCAAAAGGATGGCATCACTGGGGGTATTCGGGCTAAATGAAAACGAGTCTAAGTTCATGGTCTCTACCTACTTGGACAGGAAATCTGCCTATAGATCCCTGTAAAAACCGAATTTTCCTGGACATTCATTTTTCTATACAAATCCTAGGAAATACCAAACACCTTAAGGGCATAAACATAAATGGATATCGGAAGAATACTCTTTCACCTATTATTCACAGCATTTTTCGTCGTGGCAAACATTGTCTTTGTCCGCGCCATCCTTTATAGGCTCGGATTGATCTTCAATGGTCGTCCTGCTTTCTTCAATGAAGATGCTAAAAAGAACCTAAATATCGGATTCCGTTTAAAGAGTTTTCTGATAAACGTAGTCCTCCAAAAGAAAAACTTTCGTGAACCAGTGCGCGGTATCATGCACGCATTTGTATTCTACGGATTCCTCGTGTATACCATCCACACAACAAGCCAAATGGTTGCTGGTGTGTTTGGTTATGTAATGGATGACCCTTACAAATTTGCTCTTCCTGAATTTCTTTTGGGTGAATCTGCAAACCATATTTATGAACAAGCAGTAAACTATGTTTCCATTCTTGTATTAACCGGTCTTGGATTCTTTGCTTGGAGACGTTGGATCAAAAAAGCAAAAGGTCTTGATGTTCACTCTCCTGCTTCTGCAGTTGTGATCAGTATGATCGCTACTCTTATGGTAACCACCTTACTTGGGAATGGTGCTAAAACAGTTGCGGCAACTTATTTCACTCATGCCGGTCTCATTGATGGAGCTATCGGATCCGTTTGGGAATCCATTGGTGTTGCGAACTCTTCTGCCGACATCGTTTTCCAAATTATGTGGTGGGGACATATCATCACTGTGTTCTCGTTTATGTTGTACGTTCCTACATCAAAACACGCTCACTTAATTTTTGCTCCGTTTAACTACTTTCTTGCGACAGACACTCCTAAAGGCCAATTATCAAAACTCAATTTAGATGATGAAAATGCCGTTTGGGGATCGAACCGCGTAGAAGACTTTCCTTGGCCAAACCTACTCGATGGTATGTCTTGTATTGAATGTGGTCGTTGCCAAGTAGAATGCCCAGCAAACAGAACAGGAAAAGTTTTAAATCCTAAGGCTATCATTGTAGAACTCAAACACCAAATGTTAGAGAAGATGCCAGAAGTTGCGGCTGCTCGTGCAGGCAAAACTCCTGAGGAAGGTGCAGAGGCAGTTGCTGCTTTAGAAACCGGAGTCATCAACTCACATGAAGGTTTAAGTGAAGAAGCACTTTGGGGATGTACTACTTGTTATGCGTGCGTTGAAGCATGCCCTGTTGGAAACAACCAAGTAAACGCCATCATTGAAATGCGCCGTCACTTAGTTCTTGCCGAATCAAAAATGAGTCCAGAACTACAAAAAGCCTTCACAAACATGGAAAACAATTCAAATCCATGGGGTGTGGGAGCTCATACAAGAGCTGATTGGGCTGATGGACTTGGTGTTAAGGTTCTTTCAGAAGCAGAAGACAAAAACGTGGACGTACTCTACTGGGTAGGTTGTGCGGGTGCTTTTGATGAAAGAAACAAAAAGATCTCTCGTGACTTTGTTAAAATCATGCAAAAGGCTGAAGTAAACTTTGGAATACTTGGAACCGAAGAAGGTTGTTCTGGAGATTCGGCTCGCCGCGGTGGTAACGAATACCTATACCAAACTCTAGCGCAAACGAACGTAGACACAATCAACGGTTACGGAATTAAAAAAATCGTTACTGCTTGTCCACACTGCTACAACACAATCAAAAACGAATATCCACAATTTGGTGGAAACTTCGAAGTCATCCACCATTCGGAATACATCAACCAACTCTCTAAAGATGGTAAAATTGATGTGAAAGTGGCTGATGATGCAAACACTGGAAAATATACTTACCACGACTCTTGTTACATAGGTCGTTATAACAACAATTACGACAACCCTCGTGATGTTGTGAAAAAAGTATCCGGTGGTAAAATCGAAGAAGCAGTCGACCATCACTCCAAAGGACTTTGTTGTGGTGCGGGTGGTGCGCAGTACTGGATGGAAGAACATGTGGATGAATCCAACCCAGAAAGTACACGTGTGAATAGCAAACGTACTGGACAACTTCTGGATACGGGAGCCACTACCATCGCAACTGCTTGTCCATTCTGTATCACAATGATTACAGATGGTGTCAAAGCGGCAGAAAAAATTGATTCTGTAAAAGTAAAAGACATTGCAGAATTAGTTGCCGAAAACATCGACTAACAAGTCTAATGATGAGGATTGTATGAATTTTCAAAATTTCCTCATCTTTAGTAATCTGTATCGAAGGAAAAGGTGGAAGGAAACTTCCGCCTTTTTTATTGGGGAACCACTCCGTTTCCCTTTCTCTTTTTATCTTTTTCTTTTTATCATTTTAACAAGCTTCTCGCCTATCTCAGTTTTTGCTGAATCGAAACCAATCATCCAACCTCCGGATGGAGATGGAATCACGATCATAGTGGAAAAAGGCCAAACCTTAAGTATCATTTCCAAAACCTATTTGGATGATCCAAGGAAGTGGAAAGAACTTCTGAAATCCAATCAAATCGATAATCCCAATCTCATCATTCCAGGAATGAAGTTATGGATCCCAAAAAGTCTGGGTAAAAAACCCTTAGCAGACATCCAAAGATATTCAGGAAAAACTGAAGTTCTAAAAGTATCTCAAAAAAAATCTGATTGGGCTGGGGCTACTCTTGGAGAAGGACTTTATGCTAAGGATGAAGTTAGAACCTTCAAAGAATCAGAAGCACAGTTTCTTTTGTTATCAGGATCACGGTTTGAAATTACAGAAAACAGCCATGTGATTATGGAAAAAGGAAAATCAGATACGGAACCAGATGAACTCTACTTACGTAGAGGAAGAATTCGTTCCCTGATTCAGAAAAAACCATCATCTAACCAACGTATGTTTCTCTTAAAAACAGACGCGGCAGTATCTGAGGTTCGAGGAACCGATTTTGTGACTGAGGTTGATGCTTCTGGAAACACAACTTTAAGTTGTTACGAGGGACTTGTGGCTGTAACAGCCGAAAATGTCACTGTGAATGTTGCTTCCGGATTTGCTACCTTTGTAGAAAAAGGAAAACCTCCGTTAAAACCATTTACTTTACCGGACCCACCAAAACCAAAAGAAGAATGAATCTTATATTCCGTTTCCAGTTTTCTTTCATTTTCTCTTTCTTGGTGGCGACAGGCACTCCAATATTTTCCGAATCAAAAACCATACGTTTTACTTTAGAACCGGATAGAGAAGATATCATCCAATACGAATTTGAATTATGGAAACAAACTTCTTTTGATTTAGAAATTCCCTTCCGTGTGCTTTCCAATCCTGGTAAAATTCAACTTTTTATTCCTAATGGATATGAATACTTTCGCATTCGTGCCGTTGCCAAACGCCAAGTCCGAGGATTTTGGACGGATTTGTATGCCGTAGGTTCCTTTGGACAACCGAAACCAAAAGAACCTACAAAAGTAGTGTCTCGTAAACCCAATACGGCAGATGTACTTGTTCCCATTAGCAATGCAAAAGGAACCAATCATTTCTTTTTGACCGAAAACAAAATCCAAGTAAAACCTATCCTCATACATCCAATGAAAACATCCGTTCGATATCGTTTGAACGGAGGAGCATGGAAAGTAACCAAACTTCCCGAACTTAGTTTTTCGAAAGATGGAGATTATAAATTAGAATATCAAGTCACAAATGAACTAGGGGTTTCTGATTCTATGCAGGTTTGGGAATTTAGTGTAGACAACACTCCACCAAAAACTGAGTTCCATTGGCAGCCAGAAACTTATAAAAAGTCATCCATTCAATACGTTTCAAAAAATACAAATCTCCAACTGAATGCTATCGATGAGGGTTCGGGGCTTGATACCATTCGGTTTCGCACAATCTGTGGAAAAAATTTACAATCAGAATGGTTCGAGTGGGATCCAAAAAATTCCTGGATGGGTATTCTCAATTCTTGTACGAATGATTTGGAAATTGAAATTTCAGCCATAGATCGATTGGGCAATGAAGAGATTCCTAATAAAATTTATCTGAAACAAAACAACCAAGGGAACTAATCGTGTATTCTCGACAAAGAATCCGTGAGTTGTCGGATAATATTCTATACGTAGTCAAAACCAAGTCCTTTCTCAAATTATTCCTTTCTATCATCGCGTTTCTCATCATTCCCTATTTCCTTTTGATTTCCTCCATGATTCATTCCAGATATAGAGAAGCATTGGACTGGAACCAAAGATTCCAACTCATTCGGATCCAACTCTTAACAATTGATTTGGAAAACCAAATTCGAGAACAAATTAATACAGATCTTACGAACAAAAAAAATATTGGCTACCTCCCTCTCTCAGAGTTTTCTCAAATCCAATCTCATTGTTTTCCGATCACAAAAGATATTTTAGAAATACAGGAATTAACACTTGTTCGCTGCAAATGGGAATCAGAATCCAATTCTTACCTAATTGTATCGAACGGAAAGTTTATCTCGATTCATTCGGCAAAATTTCTGGAAGATGCTTTGCTTGATTCACCATTTAGCGATTCCAATGAAGGTCTTTTTATCCTAAATAGTTCTGGAGATTTTGGGATATCTGGATTTATAGAAGATGATTTTTTGGTTTCTGAATTTTGGAAGTCAGATGTCAGTTCTTTTCTCCAAACTCATTCCAATTTACCCTCTCTTCATGAATCAATAAAAGAGGAAATGGACTATTTCGTGGTCAGTTTTCCAATGTATCACTTACCACTCCACCTATTCATTGTCAGTCCAAAAGATTTAGTTTTAGCTCCTATTAAGGAATCTTTAAAAAGAAATATTTTAATTCTGATTTCTTTATTTGTATTATCTTTTCTATTTTCAATGGTTATCTCTCTCAGGGAAATTGAATCCAAACAAAAACTTAGACTTCTTTTACAAGAATATCCCTATGCAGCCATTCTATTTGATCCCAAAGGCAAAATCCTATTAGAAAACCAGGAAATTGAACCCAACCTTCTTGTATCAAATCTATACCGAGACCAACTATCGGTAAAGGAATGGATTGAAAAAGAAGCCAGTTTGTTTCTAAAAGACGATTCTAAATTACAAAATGATGCGCAGAACCTAAGGAAAGAAGAATCAGAATTTTATTCAGAGGATGGCTCTGTATATTTATTAGAAATCACATACCAACTTTGGTTTTTAGAACAAAAGTATAAATTTGCCAGTGGAGCCCTTGTTCTTGTTCAAAACGTAACCAAAAAACGTTTGGAATTTGAAACGGAAATGGCTTATGCAAAAGATTTACAAAAAAAATACCTTCCCAACCAAATCATTATACTCCCACATCTAGATTACGAAGTTTTATACAAACCTCTTATCCAAGTTGGAGGTGACTACTATGACTATATTGATTTAGGTAACAATCGTTCTATTTTTGCACTCGGTGATGTGATCGGGCATGGAGTGAAAGCAGCAATGATGATGACCGTACTTCGTGTTTTATTTCACCAAATAGTGAAAACAGAATCGGATCCAAAACAAATCCTAAAAAAAATGAATGAAGGTGTTTCTACAAACTTTCCCGATCCTTATGCCTTTGTTCCCTTCCTTTTTTTACTTTTTGATTTCAACAAAAATACAATTCAATATGGAAATGCAGGCCATCCAGGTATGTTGCATCTTTCAAAACAAACAAAAACTATGGAATGTTATGAAAAATTAAACCCTATGTTTGGGATGTTATTAAACAGAGAACCCAAAGTTTTAGAACTTCCTCTGGAAAAAGGAGACAGGTTTTTTCTTTTTACAGATGGATTGAAGGATGTTGAAAACTCTAAAAGTGAAAAACTCTATGAACCGGAATTACTCCAGTTTTTTAATTCTGTCGGGTCAAAACACATGTCCCTCATCAAACAAGAGTTAGAACTTAAAATCAAATCTTATTCCGAAGGAATCCCATTCCTAGATGATATCACCTGGATTGGGATAGAAGTCATTTAAATCAGTCTTCCAAAGGAGGATTGTCTAAAAGTTCAATTCCTTCGTTGTTTTTGTGGAAATAGTTCATATCCCACTCTGTATCAAAAAGAAGTGCCATATTTCCAAATAGATCCTCTACCAAATTAGCGTTTGATGGAATTTTGGAACGATCTTCTTTTTTCACCCAACGTGAAATTCCGTATGGAAGGATATGGATGGAGGTATCTGCACCATATTCATCTTTCAAACGTCGTTGGAAAACTTCGAATTGTAGTTTGCCCATAGCTCCAATGATAGGAACTCCACCACCAATCGTTCGTGAGGTGAAAAGGTGAAGAATTCCTTCTTCTGCCAACTGGTCAAGACCCTTCTTAAAGGATTTGAGTTGTAAGGTATCCTTACAAGAAATAGTGGCAAAAAGTTCAGGAGCAAAACTTGGGAGTGGACGAAGTGGTGGTGTATTTCCAGTAGATAGAACATCTCCAATTTTGTATGTTCCTGGATTCACGAGGCCAATGATATCACCCGGATAAGCTGTATCCACGGTGTTCCGATCCTGGCCAAAAAAAGCGAAACTAGAAGATAACTTAACCGGTTTGTCTAAGCGGTTATGGTTTACGTTAAGACCTCTTTCAAAAACACCAGAACAAATGCGAAGGAAGGCAATTCGGTCTCTATGTGCCTTGTTCATATTGGCTTGGACCTTAAAGACAAAAGCGCTAAAAGGTGCATTCACCGGATCTAAATAATTCCCATCTCGAAGAGGAATGTGATCAGGACCAGGTGCTAGCTCTAAAAATTTATTTAAAAAAAGTTCGATTCCAAAGTTATTGACCGCCGAACCAAAGTAAACCGGTGTTTCCTTTCCTAGTAAAAAAGAATTTTTGTCAACTTGACCAATTCCATTTTCTACCAAATCAATTTGTTCACGAAACGCAGTGACAATTTCGGCATCAAACTGTTCGTCCAGACTAGGATCAGTCGGACCTGCCATACGAAACACTGCCTTTTGTTTTCCACCAGGTGTGCGATCGAACAAATACAATTGTTGGTCCCTTAAGTCATAAACTCCTTTAAAATCAAAACCCGTTCCTAGTGGCCAAACATCAGGAACTGCCTTGATCCCAAGAACTTTTTCAATTTCATCGAGAAGCGCATAAAGGTCCTTAGTCGGACGATCCATTTTGTTGATAAAGGTGATGATGGGAATTCCACGTTCTCGACAAACTCGGAAAAGTTTAATGGTTTGGGGTTCGACCCCTTTACCGGCATCAAGCACCATCACAGCAGTATCGGCTGCCATTAAGGTTCGGTACGTGTCTTCCGAGAAGTCCTCGTGTCCAGGAGTATCGAGAAGGTTTAGAATACTATTTTTATACTCAAATTGTAAGGCAGCGGAGGTGATCGAAATCCCCCTTTCCTTTTCCATGGCCATCCAATCGGATGTTGCGGATTTTCCTTCCTTTTTGGCTTTTACCGCACCAGCAAGTTGGATCGCACCTCCATAAAGAAGGAGCTTTTCAGTGAGGGTAGTTTTTCCCGCATCGGGGTGAGCAATGATGGCAAAAGTCTTCCGGCGGCGGACTTCGCGTTCTATGAGTTCAGGAGACATAACTTGAGTTCCATGCTGTTTAAATTTAAGATTCTGTCGAGAATAAAGAGGAAACTTAGGCTCCAAATCCTAAGGAAGGTGTTGACTTGTAGATTATGTCCCATTAGATTGGGGGTGGAGGGAGTGTCTTTGAGAAAGTTACTATCGTTTGTCTTTCTATTGGTGAGCACACAAATTTTCCCTCTGGACTTTCCCAACTTTTCCTTGGGGGAAGAGAATGCCAAGGAAGAATTCAAACGCGGCCTCACTTATAAAAATTTAAGAGAGTATTCCGCAGCGAAAGAACGATTTCAAAAAGCTGTTAATTTAAAGAAAGATTTCCATTTGGCTAGGTTAGAACTTGCCAACAATTACTATTTGTTAGGCGAATGGGAAGAAGCACTGGATGAATTAGAAATTCTAACTTCAAAAGCCAAAAATGATCTATTAATCGTAAACAAAATTGAAGCACTTCGCCTCGCCATTGCCGGTGGGGTCACAGATAAAGAAAAAGTATATTTTAAAACTATTGAAGGTGATTCAATTCGAGGATATAGATTTCGTAATCCAGTAGATATTACTTTTGATGAAGATGGGAATTTCTACGTAGCAGGATTTGATACTTCAAATATTATTAAGTTCAATGCGGCAGGTACACCAATCTCCAATTGGAGAGGTGGAATCACTCGAAAGTTAGATCGTCCTGTTTCCTTAGCCTACTATAACGAAAAAGTTTATGTAGCAGACTTTGTCCGCGATGAGATCTTAATTTTTGATTTGTCTGGAAGTTTCATTTCCTCCTTCGGCGGTTCCGGAAAAGGACAAGGACAGTTTAGAGGCCCCTCCTCTATTTTTATTGAACCCAATGGAAACATTTATGTAGCCGATTCTGGGAATGCAAGGATTCAAAAATTCAACTCCAATGGAAAATTTATTTTAGAACTACAGGGATCGGGACGTTCCAAACTGGCGAATCCATCTGGAATTACCGTTCACGATAATAAGATTTATGTTGTAGATAAAGAAAACCTAAGAGTGATTGTATTTGATGGAGATGGAAACACTTTAGATACCATTGAAAAACCTGAATGGAAAAAACCAAGAAGCATTCGCATTCTTGATAATCAGATTTTTTTAACAGACGAGTTAACCGGAATTTGGACCTATTCATTGTTACATGGTGAATGGAAACAACAAAACAAATTTCGAGACAAAAAAGGTGTTTATCGAGTTTTGTTTCGTCCCTTTTCCACCAATATGGATTCCACAGGAAGTTTGTATTTTGTTGACTTTGGAAAACATAGAATTGATATTTTTTCGCAAAAAAACAACCTTCTCACCAATTTAGATTTAAAAATTGAATCCATTGATACATCTGGATTTCCGGACATTCATATCTATACTCGAGTTCGTAATCGTGCCGGAAAAGAAATTGTTGGAATCGACCGTTTGAGTTTTCGAATTTTTGAAAATGATAACATGACACCGCTTTTTTCCTTAGCTAGAAAAAACAAATTAAATGATAAACTATCTGTAGCGATGGTTTATGAAAATAGTGATGGTTTAAAAAAAGGAAAATTATCCTTAGAAGATGGACTTTTCCCTTTCTTTCGATCTCTTCGCGATACAGACAAAATCAGCCTATACAGAGCTGGGAAAGATAGCAATTTAGTATTACCAGAGACGGTATCCTTACGAGACATCCTTGCTAAAATTAGAGATAGTGTTTCAGAAGAAAAATACAATTTCGGAAAAGCAAGTATTGCAGCCTTACAAAAGTTATCTTTAGAAACAGGCCCTAAAGCTCTAGTTTATTTGGTTTCAGGGGAAAGTAGAGAGGATAGTTTTTTACAATATCAAAAATCGAGAATTGTTGCTTTTTCCAAAGCACATTCCATACCGATTTATGTTTTAACTGTAAATCCCAATCCCAGCTTAGAAGAATCTTGGTCGGATATGACGGGACCAACAAACGGACGCTATATTGTTTTGGATGGCGAAGGTGAAGAACGAGACCTTTACAAAAAACTAAAATCACATATAGATTACCGTTATATTTTATCTTATAAAACGGATACAAATCCAGAATTAATCAACAGATACATTAAACTTGCCATTGGTGTAGAACACCGAGGTGTTAAAGGTAGAGACGAAGGAGGATATTTTGTTCCAGAACCTCGTTAAATCTATTTATTTCCGTTTGTTTGGATTTGTTTTTTTTGTCTCTGTTTCCTTTCTCATGGCAGAACCAAATGCTTTAGAAGATATAGGTGAAGGCAAACGTCTCCAATCGGAAAACAATTGCCGAAAAGCCATTCAGTTTTACCAATCTGCCTTACAAAAGAACCGCAACTCCATAGATGCCAAACTGGGTGTAGCTGATTGTAGTTTTAAACTGGGAGCTTTTCGTGAAAGTAAAAAGTTTTATTTAGAAATTTTAGATCGAGAACCCAAACACATTCCAGCAGTCACTGGCCTTTCTGGAATTTATTTATTAGATTCTGATTTTAATGCAATCGCTAAACTGATTGATCCTTTACTTATCGAATATCCAAACCACACAGCATTACGTATCACAGAAGCAAAGTCCCTACAAAAACAAGGGAAACTGGATTCAGCAATTTATAAAATCAAAACTTTAGGAACAAAATTAGAAGAACCTCCTGATTTACTACGAATGTTGGCTGAACTTTACTTCACCAAACAGAACTTTAACGATTCTTATAATTCTATTGATTCTTATACAAAAAAAGAACCAAACGATCCAGAAGGTTTTGCATTTAAGGCAAAAGTTCTTTTGTATCAAAACTATTTTCATCCGAATCAATTAAAATCGGTATTGCCAATTGTAGAAGAAACCCTTCAAAATTCTCTAAACCTTGATCCCAAGGGAGAAATGGCACGTTTCTATTCGGTATATCACGATATCATTTTGTCAAATTTTACATCTAACAAAGAAATGAAAAGACGTGCATTTCGAACCATATACGAATTAGCTAGAGAATTTCCAGACAACCAACTTTATCATAGCTTAGAAGCAAATTTAGCTTGGGAATTGGGAGAAACAAAATTTGCAACCTATCATTACCGTAGAGCCCTACAACTAGATGACTTAGATGAACTATTACGTTTTGAAGCAGAAGAATATTCGATTGCTTCAGAAAAAGAAGAATCAAAACTTCGAAGAGAACTTGGAGATTACCGAAGAGATCGGTTTTATTCCGAAAAATATTCCTTTTATCACAAAAGTTCACTATTTCATTTGAAAAGAGCAAAAGACCTAAGCCCACAAACTCCCGTTATCCGAAAGGAGTTACTAGAGTTTTATAACCAAACTGGTGAAGCAGTAAAATATACAAATTTATTATTAAGATTACGGGAAGAAGATCCAAACTCCTTCAAACTCCAAAACAAACTAGAATTTTCTATTAAAAACCTTAAAGAGTCTATTGAATTTAGAGAAGGTTATCTCCAAATCGATCCAAACTTAATCCAAGAAAATACAGTTCGTTTCAGTCCCGAAGTTTATGTTTTCGATTTGGAGTCTAGTTTGCCATTTCCTTACCATTTACAAGCGGGAAGATTACTTGGAGAGGCGATTCGTTATAACTTAAAACAAATACAATCAGTACGTGTTATTGATGGGAATGAATTTAACCAAATTCGTGGGCTTTTGAAAGAATCAAGTTTCCATCCATTCTCACAAACCCTTCCTTTTGCAATTGATGACTTACATCTTTTAGATACCAAACGCAGGAATGCTGTTAAAATTCGATATATCGTTCATGGTAAGTATCAGATTAAAGATGGGGACATCCGCGTAGATGTTTCTCTTTATGATAGAGATAGTTTACGAGACATTGCCACTTGGTCCACAAACCAGAGAGGTAGAGATAGTTTGCCTACAGTGATCCATCGTATTGGTGAACGAATTAGAGAAATTCTTCCGAAAGAAGGTAAAATTCTCAAAATTAAAAAAGACGAAGTGATTGTTTCTCTCGGAAAAGATGACGGCTTAAAAAAAGATTCTAAATTAGAGTTTCAAAGAAAAGGAAATACCCTATTTCAGGGAGTCATCACAGAACTTGGGAAATCGATTTCTTCTGTAAAACCAAATGTTCGAGGTTGGGAAAAAGAACTGGCTACTGGAGATGATGTCATTCTACCCACGGACTCTGGTAAAGAGAAGAAAGGTAAGTAAGAATCTCTTCAGAGATTCGTTCTTCTATCGTTTGATTCAAATTTGAAATTTCCAGTTGGCAAATATTCTTTTTAAAAAATACAGAATGTACGCCTTCCCTTTGAAAACATTCTTTTAGCTCTCGACGCAACCGAAAAAAATTTTCGGCTTCCAGATAAATTGGTTCCGATGAAAATTCATAATTTGAAGTTATCTGGTAGATGTTTGGCTTTGGTGTATTTTTCCATTCTAAATCAACATTAGGGTAAAAATAGAATTTTCCAAATTCGAATCGTAGTTCACCTAACGAAAGAATAGATTCCATTTTTTTATTAGGAAATCGTATAAAACCAATGTCTGTAATATTTTTATCTGCAAAACCAACGAGAACATTACCCAAACCATCTTGATTTCGTTTGAGTTCCACAAACAAAACTTGAGGTTTTCCTTGTTTTATCGATTCTTCCTCAATTCTAGTGATGACATCTTTCGAAATTAGGATACTTTGCCTTTTCTTTTGGAACGGGAACCAGTTCATTTAGTGTAGTTTAGGCTTATGCTTTTGCGGGTAGTCTTGATCCATAATCAATCAACTGCCTATTGTATTCAGTTTCCATAAGAGGTGACGAAATTAAAAAATCGGCGCTGGATCTGTTACAAGCCATTGGAATATTATACAATACTGCAATACGAAGTAATGCTTTTACGTCTGGATCATGTGGTTGGGCAGATAGAGGATCCCAGAAAAAAACCATAAAATCAATTCCATCTTCTACAATTTTTGATCCAATCTGTTGGTCGCCACCGAGAGGTCCTGAGATGAATCGGAAGACAGGAAGGCCAATTTGTTCATGGATTAACTTTCCAGTAGTTCCCGTGGCGGAGAGATGGTGTTTGCTCAAAGTGCCGCGATTGTATTTTACCCAATCGAGTAAGTCTTCTTTTCTGTTATCATGAGCAATCAGAACGATCTTTTTGGTGATTTCCATTTTTCTTTGAATTAGTACCATAGATTGATAGTTCTTGCCAATATCTAGGATTCAAGGAAAGTTTCCCTGTAAATGAAATTTCCTAGTTTATTTTTTTGGATTTCTTTGACTTTCCTAGGATTTTATTCCCTTAGTTCCAAAGAAACGAAACCATCTGCAATTACAGAAAATCGGGTGGAATCCATTCTGCCAACAACACCAGAATCAGGATCTCCTTGGGGTGAAGATTCTCGGAAACTGGAAACAATCCCAATTCTTAATTTGATTGATGAAAAGAATTCTCAAAAACGTTGGCAAGAAGCAAACAAAGAATATTCCAGTGCTATCGAACATTTTGAATTAGGTAGAAAAATCGTCGAAAAAAATCGAGAAGACTCCAAAAAAGAAATTTATTACGAAGATCGTTATGAGTGGCAAAAACAAGTTCGAAAAGATAACAAAGAAAAGGAATTTCAAAAACAAATTTTCGATTTAAGAACTCAAACCATAGGAAAATTAGTTAAGGGAATGAACTTTTTAGATAAAATTGAAAATCCAAAGGTAAAAGAAAGTGCACCCTATTTGGATTTAAAATCTGGAATTTATAGAGAATACATCAAACACCAAGAAGCCTTCAAAAACTATTTACAAGTAATTGATTTTACCCATCGGTATATAGAACTAACTTCAAAAAATGAAACAGAAGCTGAACCACATAGGCTCCTCGCATTATCTTATGAGAAAATGGAACAAACAGCCGTTAAATCTAAAAATCAAGAGTTGTATTACGAGTTTAAAGGATTAAAGAAAAAACACTTACTGCGATTTGCGGAAATTCACTATGGACGCGATTCCAAAGAATACGCAGCCATAGAAGAAAAAGTGGGAAAAGATTTTTAAATCAAACCAAGTTTCTTTTTTAAAGATCTATTTTCTTCAACGAGTTCTTTAATTTCTTGTTCGGTATATTCAAAAAGTCGATCTTGAGCTCTCAAAATTTTATCCAAATTCATTTCCTCAATTCGCGAATAATTCAAAACTTGTTCTGTTGCTTTTTGTAATTCTAGAGCTTGTTTTAGCTCTTTTTCACGAAGTTCATCCAATTGTTGACTTGCTTTCACACGTTCATGAAGTTCAATCAACTCTTGATTTTTCATATCATTTACTTTTTCTAAAGCATTACTAATCCCAGCTTGAGAACGTTTGACCAATTCTTCGTATTTTAAAATAGAACGTAGAGCTTCGTTTTCCTTTTTGGATTCTTCATATTCCTGATGGGCCAAAGAAAAAACACCTTCAAAGAATCCAACGTTTTCCAAACAGGAATTACCTATATCTAAGGCAGCTGCTTTATATGATTCCGACTGGATGGTTCTATCTAAAATCATTCTGAGTTCACGAACATGAAGTGGATTTTCCAAAACCAAATACTTGGGATGGGATTGTACTAATTCTTGGATTTGTTCTGAACCATCGGGCGAAGAAATTAGAATCAAAGAAAGATAAGGACTTACTTCAAATGAAGAAGTTATGGTTTGTTGGATTTGTTTCCATTCCGCAAGTGAAACTTGAACAAACAAAATATGAATGTCATTAGGAGTGATCGAAATGCGATCAATCTCACTCAAGTCCATTTGATTGACTTGAATCTTGATTTTTGAATGTTTCCAGAGCTCAACCGGAAATGGGCGCCCATGCGAAAGATTCCAAATATAAGATGTTTTCAAACCAGATCTCCTGTATTTTCAACTGATTCTATAGGACCGTAGTGAGAGGAATTTTCTAGCAAATTTTATCTTATTTGCCTTTTCGGAAGCGATTTTTTATCAATTCGACTCGTTCCTCAAGGCGATCCCGAAACCGGAAATAAAATCCTAACCGGCTTCTAATCGACTCTGGGAGCTTAGCATCAGTGCGTGAAATCATAATGTATATAGATAAGGTTGCAATCACAATATTTGCAGACCATGGTCCAACCCAATCCGGTACATTCTCTTTATAGGAAATACCCGATCCAAATATAAAAAAAGTATAATAGATAAGGAGAAAAATAACAGCTAGGGTGAAACTCATTCCTTTTCCCGACCTTTTGACGACAAGACCAAGAGGGAAAGAAAGAAAGAAAAATATCTGGCAAGACAATGGAGTCGCAAATCGCTTATGAATTTCTACATTAAAGCCAGTAAGAGTTTTTTTGGATTCATTTAATAGTTCGGATAATTGAGTGAAGAGTGCAAATTTCTGTGCCATGTCTTCTTGGTTTCCGCTACTTGCACCCATAAGTATTTCATACTTAAACTGCTCCACCATTTGTTTCAATCCACCGACACCCTTAATCGATAGTCCGTATTCTTTTAGAATTTCTAAACCAGGTATATTTTCTAAACCTTCCGATTCGATAGCATTTCTAATTTCGATTAACATCGGTAAAGAAAAAGTATCAGGTTTTACATTGATGCTAAGAGTTTTTGATTCTTTTTTAGCTGGGGTATTATAATCCATTTCCCCATCCATAAAATTTGTAATTCCAATGGCGTTGGTTTCAGGATCCCACTCAATCACATATCCTTTTCGAAGACGTACGGACTTTTCATATTCACCAGTTAGATTTTTTTTCTCAACTAAGTAACCTTCTTTAGCATTGATGATTTGTAACATTCGGGATCCACCCATAGGAACCGCTAAATTATTTACCATAATGAAATCGGTTCCGTCTGCAGAAATAGACCACTCACGAATTTGGACATTACTTAAATTTCCATCCTCATCGGTGCCTCCGGAATACATTGTCCTTCCCTTTTCCGAAAAGAAATCTTGGGTTTTATCGCCCGAAAATTGACCAGGTTGAATGGCAAGTAACGGATTGTAGGTGGCAATCCAGTTATCAAAATCCTTCATCTTACGAGTGTTTTCTGGTCCTAAATAAAAATTCAAATACCCTACAATCAGGGTCATTAAAAATCCAAAAACTAAAAAGTTTGAGTAGATATAAGGAAAAGAAACTCCAGAAGCTCGCATAGCCGTGATTTCAGAATCTCCAGACAAACGACCTGCTGCCATAATTCCAGACATAAGACAAGCCATAGGAATTGTCATGGGAAGCGTATTTCCAAAAACATATCCCATATAATCCAAAAGCCGGAAGAAATCGACACCCTTTCCAACAAATAGACCAATCATTTTCTGAATGGCTACTGCCATATAAATCATTGTGAAAAAGGAAAGTGCCACCAAGAATGGACTCAAAATTTCTTTGAGAATGTAAATGCGGAGAATGGATGGTTTAAAACGTTTCCATCTACCTAAACGATCCGTATCCACCATAAAACCTGGTGGTAAGTCATCTTTCGAAAAAACTCGAACGGTTCGTAAATCAACTGGTTTAGACAACTAGTTTTCCTTTTAAGGTTGCACTTGTTGCTGATTCTACCTTTACATTGACAGTTTTTCCGATCCAATCCGTTGGATCAGTTGAGGAACCTTCAGGGATGGGAAAAACAACCATACGCCCGCAATGAGAACGACCGCATAATTCTAATTTTGATTTTTTAGAAGTGTTTTCAATGAGTATAGAAAAAGTTTGTCCAATCTTAGATTGGTTTTTTTCATGCGAAATTTTTGTTTGAAGTTCTACAAGTTCAATTAATCGTTTGCTTTTTGTTTCTTCTGATACATCGTCGATAAACTTTCGTTTTGCGATTGTTCCTTCTCGTTCAGAATATTTAAACATATAAGACATATCAAATTTAACTTTTTTAACGACTTCTAAAGTTTCTTGAAATTCTTCTTCCGTTTCTCCCGGAAAACCAACAATTATATCTGAAGTAATTCCAATATCCGGAATTCGAGTTTGGATACTGGCTACCAAATCTAAATACTCTTCTTTAGTATAACTTCGTTTCATATCACGTAATACTTTCGAACTTCCCGCTTGGAGAGGCATATGAATTTGAGAAGAAAAACGAGGTTCTTTACTCATAAGAGAAATCAAATGATCTGGAAAATCTTTTGGATGAGGACTTGTGAACCGAACTCTTTCGATCGTTGTTTCATTTAGAATTTTTTCGACAAGCGCACAAAAGTCCATACTCTCATAAGAATAACTATTTACGTTTTGACCAAGTAATGTGACTTGTCTGACACCCATCGCTTGCAACTGAAGGATTTCTGTAACAATAGAACCTGGTTCTCGACTTCGTTCTCTACCTCTGGTATAAGGTACAACACAGAAAGTACAAAAGTTATTACAACCGCGCATAATGGTAACAAAGGCTTGGATTCCATTTACAACTTTTGGTTCTAATTCATCGTAAGTCTCTGTCCGAGAAAGACGCGTTAGTTGAACGTCTCTTTCCCCTTCTCTAATTTTTTGAATGAGTTCTGGTAAAGTTCTATAGTTATCAGGTCCAACGATGAGATCCAGTGGAAGTTCTTGGTGGAATAAATCTTCCCCTAAGTTTTGCGCCATACAACCAAGGACACCAATCACAAGATTGGGATTCTTTTTCTTTAGATAACCAAGTGATTGCAACCGACCATAGATTTTCGCATGTGCATTTTCCCTTACGGCACAGGTATTCAAGAATATGATATCGCTGTCTTCAATTGTTTCAGCAGTTTCGTAATTCTCTTTGCGAAACAACTCCTTGACAATCCCAGAATCGTATTCGTTCATTTGGCATCCATAGGTCTCCACATAGACCTTTCCCAATTGGATGGGGGTTTCTGTGTTTGGATTTTCAGTCAAGGATGGGTTCATAATGATATGTTTTTCCAGAAAATTTCCTTGTAAAGCAAAGAAGATAGGTACTAAAAGGGGTATATGGCTTGGACAAAACGGGAAACATACTACGGAAGCTTAGGAGTCACAAAAGAATCCACTCCAGAGACCATTGAGGCCATTTACCTGAAAGAAATGGAATTTTGGGAAAGGTTGGAGAGAGCAGGAATTTTGGAGGCAAAGGAAAAAATCCTAGAGCTAACACGAGCCTACCTGACCTTAACCGATCCTAAAAAACGGATGGATTATGATGCTCAGCTAGACTTTGATTTTGTCCTACTGGATGGAAAAGCCAAGGATCCCGAAATGGAAGAAGCTTATGATGTTTACCGATTGGGGCACAACAAAACCTACCAGGAAGTAATCAGCGAATTTACTAGTTTCCGAGAAGAGATGGGAGACACCCTTTGGATTCTCAAAAAAACAACTATCTATATGGTTTTAAACCTTTTATTGTATTCTGCCTTAATCCTAGTCCATTCCCTCTGGACTGGAAATACGGAAATGGAAAAGAATTGGATCGATACCAATTCCACTTGGGGATCGGGACTCTTTTTAGTTTGTAGTGCCATTGGTTATCTTGTTTTCCGATTCCGCTTTTTGAAAAAAGGATTAGCAAAGCGGAAGGAAAATAGAACCTAACGGATGTCTTTTGGAAAAAGGATTGGCAACAAATTTGGAAAACAAGCTCCACTCAAATGAAGAGAGTCAACAAAGTCCTTACAAACCCACCTTGGATCAATATTAGGATCGACCACAGTAAATTTTGAATTCGGAGTTTTGGAAGCAATAGAAACTGCATTTTTAATTTCTAAATTAAACTTTTCTAAAAGCCCATCTGTAGACATTCGTTTCCGAAGTGCCTCAGATACAGCTGGAAAATAAATAATCACAGGGATTCCTGTTCCTTTCAATCGTTCCAACATTTTTTTAAAGAAATAGATCTGTGTGGGAGCAAGACTTTGTCCTCGTAAGTACTGATTGTACATGGCCTCAGCATCTCTTTCGATAAAAACATCCATGTTCGCAAATTTGATTTCGTTAGGCAATGCACCAAATTTCACACGGTTGACAAGTTTGATTTTATCAACATAGTTTCTTTTGTGATCCTTACCAGTAATTCCCACAGACATTCCAGGAAAGAATCCTACTTCGATTTCTTTATTATTGGCTTTGATCGCTGTTGGATCTAATGGATATTTATATAAGGCAAAAAGTTTCTTTAATAGATAAATTTCGACTTCATCAGTTGAAAAACCTTTTGCATCCGCGACCCAAGGATTTTTTGTTCTTGTACGATAGAAATCAATTTGTTTTAGAACATATTCATTGTCATATGAACCATTCAAAGAATAGTCAATGGCTGACTGCGAAAATAAAAGTGGATCCACCTCAATCAAAACATAACGAAGAGGGATTTTGGCATCTAAGGATCTTTCTAACCAGTATGCTTGGAAACTCGGTGGACCAAAGGGAGCAGCAAAATTAAAGGAGTTTGTATTTGGAAAAAACAATTCCAACATTTCGGAATCAAATTCACCTGACCTGGAACTTCCGAGAATTAATCCTATTTGTTTAGAGGGATTTTTTTTGATCTCTTCCAACATCACTTCAAAAAGATCTTCTTTTAGTTCATAGAACTTTCGTTCGATTTTTTTCCAACTATAAGTGTTTTCCACAATTACAGGTAAAAAGAAAATTTTATCCAAAAGGAAAAGTGATACAGCCAAAAGGATAGGATACAAAACGACAGGAAATTTAAATTTTGAATTCATATTAAAATTGGAAATAGATAAATTCCGTTCCTCCCGGTGCAAGATAACCTAACAAAATAGTTACGACCAATGAAAAGAACAATAGAAAACCAATCGAGGTTTTCGTGGACCAGTTCTCTCTTGGAAAACTTGGTTTTGTTTGTAAATAGTTAAGTAAAAAGGTTAGAACCAAACTATAAAGAACTAGTTCTGACTTATTCGTTCTTTCCCCAGAAGCTCCTGTAAATACATTTGCATACATAGCAAGGGCATTCTGAACGGATGGAGCATTAAAAAACGGAATGGTAAATACAAAAAATAAAAACGTATAAACGATTCCTAAAACCCTTTTCCAAACATGAGGTTTGATGGTTTTGTCAGGTTTACGGATGAGTTCAATTTTCCTTTCTAGGCTCAGCATCAAACCGTGCCAAAACCCCCAGAGAATAAAGGTAAAATTAGCACCATGCCAAAACCCAGCCAAAGTAAAGGTCACAATTAAATTTAAATAACCGCGGTATTCTGAAACCCTTGATCCACCTAATGGGAAATAAATATAATCCTTAATCCATGTGGCTAAGGTCATATGCCAACGTGTCCAAAGTTCTCGAACCGAACCGGATAAATAAGGGGCATGAAAGTTTTCTGGTAAATTAATTCCGAGTAATTTCCCAAGACCTCGCGCTAAATCAGTGTAACCACTAAAATCACAAAAAACTCTCGCAGCATAACCAAAGATAGCAATCAGGTTTGTGACTCCATCATAATGGTCTGGATTTTGAAAGACAGGTTCGATGACAGGAGATAAATTATCTGCAATGACTACTTTTTTAAAAAGACCTAAAAATACTAAATAGTATCCTTCAAAGAGTTGTTCTTTTTTTGCGTTCCAAACTTCTAATTGGTAAAAAAATTCACCGTGCCGAACAATAGGTCCTGCAACCAATTGTGGAAAGAAAAAGATAAACAGTGCAAATTGTAAAAAACTGGGATTCTCTTCCGCATTCCCACGTTTGATATCGATGGTATATGCTACCATTTGAAATGTATAAAAACTAATGGCAAGCGGTAAGGTAATGGAATCAGCACCAAATTGGGAATTCAAAAAACTTTGGATGGATTCAGGTGCAAAAAAGACACTACCAGTGATTTGGAAAAAAATTGCCCAGAGAAAATAGAAATATTTAAAAAGAAATAAGTTTCCAAAATTGAAAAGAAGGGAAATCGGATACCAAATACTAGATTTGTTTTTTAGGATTTGTTTATTAAATATATGATTTAATAATACGATGATAAGGAAGTGGAAAGCAAAGGGAATCGACCAAGCTGCATAAAATCCGAGCGAGGCCAAAAATAAAAATCCCAATCGAAGTTTGCCACGAAAAATCCAATGCAAACAATAAACAACAAGGAAGAATAAAAGAAAACTAAGGGATGTAAATTTCATTCTAAGATTTCACCAATGTATGAGATCATGTATCTCCATCAACCTGAATCACAAGTCCTTTTAAGTATTCTCCCTCTGGATGGAAGACAGAATAACCATGGTCGGGACTCTGGGTTAGATGGTGCAAAATTCTAACTCTTTTTTTGGCATCTTTTGCTGCCCCGAATACAATTTTTTTAAACAAATCAAAAGAAATATGTTGGGAACATGAAAAGGTAAAAATAAGGCCACCCGTTTGGATCTTTGCCATGGCCCGCATATTGATGTCTTTATAACCACGACTAGCCTGATTGACAGTGGAAATACTCTTTGTAAAGGCAGGAGGATCTAAAATGATCAAATCATAAAGATTTGAATCCATACTTTTCAAATAATCAAAACTATCTAGAACCAATCCTTTATGTTTGGATTGGTTCCCTTCAGAACTAATACCATTGAGTTTCAAATTCCGCTCACAAAGTTCGATTGCCTGTTTGGAGATATCTAAACTATGAACAAACTCAGCACCTGCTAACAATGCATACACAGAAAATGCCCCTGAATAAGAAAAAGTATTTAAAACTCTTTTTCCTGAAGCATATCTTGAAACCAAAGCCCTGTTGTCTCTTTGGTCTAGGAAAAATCCCGTTTTTTGGCCTTTAGTAATGTCTGCTATAAATTGAATTCCATGTTCTTGGAAAACTGGTTCGGTTTCATTTCCCTTATGGAAAATAGAATCTATACCTATTTTTCCATCGGGTTTTTCTCCTTTTTCAAAAATGGTTTCATAACCTTTACTTTCCAAAAAAGAGATGAGTGACTTTTGTAAACTGATGGCACCTGGTGTTTTTAGTTGCATAACAGCCGTTTTATGGTAGCAATCAACGATGATTCCGGGAACACCATCCCCCTCTGAATGAAATAAACGAAATCCCGTAGTATCTTTTGGTAAAAGTTTTGTTTTCGATTCAAAGATGGAGTTCCATTTGGATGTCCAATCGATTTCCTTCGATCCATCTACCTTTTCATCAAAAGAGAACAGTCGCACACGGATTTGACTTTTAGGATCATAATGTCCCCATGCTAAGAATTCACCAGAAGAGGATTCTACTCGGACTATGG